>CAYNNX010000214.1:0-12169 GCA_964398515.1 uncultured Streptantibioticus sp.
CTTCGAGTCCACCGTGCACGCGGCCGGCGAGGAGACGTGGAACCTCGCCGCCGAGATCCACACGTTCCTCATGAGCGTGACCGAGTAGTGGGAACACCCCAGACTGGGCCGCCCTCGCGCACGGTCCGGCCGTCTCCGTCCGGGGTCCGCGGAACCAGTGGACGACCTCGGCCCAAGTGCACCGTCTCGCCCGCGGCTGGTGGGCGGCGTCCGGCTCGGGATGGTGCGGCACAGCCGGAGAGGGGGGTGGGAATGGTCAGCTGTGGGCGGTCGCCGGGATGGTGAGTCGGCCGTCGTAGACGTCGGCCACGCGGTCGGCTACGGACAGGTGCGAACGGTCGTGGGTCACCAGCACCGTGGCGGTGCCGTTCCTGCGGGTGAGGTTGGTGATCAGCTCCACCACCGCGGCCCCGCGTTCCTGGTCGAGTGCGCTGGTGGGTTCGTCCACCAGTAGCACCGCCGGGTCGTTCATCAGCGCGCGGGCGATGTTGACCCGCTGGCGCTGGCCGCCGGAGAGCTGATGCGGGCGGCGGCCCGCCTGATCGGCCAGTCCCACCGCGTCCAGCAGTTGCAGCGCGCGGGCCCGGGCCTGTCGGGGGGCGCGGCCGTCCAGGTGGGCCATTACCTCCAACTGTTCGGCCGCGGTGAGCGAGGGCAGTAGGTTGGCCTGCTGGAACACCGTGCCGATCTTCTTACGGCGCACGGTGGTCAGCTCGCCGCGGTGCATTCCGGTGGTGTCGGTGCCGTCGATGACGACCCGCCCGCGGTCCGGTGTGATCAAGGTGGCGGCGACTGCCAGCAGGCTGGACTTGCCGGAGCCGGAAGGGCCGATCACGGCGGTCAGCGTCCCGGCGGGTACGTGCAGGGACACGTCGTCCAGTGCGGTCAGTCGGTTGTCGCCGTCGGGGTAGGTCAGGGTGATCTCGGTCAGTTCCAGGCTCATCGGGTGCTCCCCAGGGCGGTCAGCGGGTCGACGGAGGTGATCCGGCGGATGGACACGACGGCCCCGATCGCGCCGAGCGCGATCATCACCAGGGCCGGCAGCAGGACGGTGGCGGCGTCCAGCACGAACGGCACGCTGCTTCCCAAGGCCGAGGCGCCCAGGACCGCCGCGAGTACGGTGCCGATGGCGGTGCCGACGACCAGCAGCACCACGGCCTGGCCGAGGGCGTCGCGCAGCAGGTAACCGGTGGAGGCGCCGAGCGCCTTGAGTACCGCGACGTCCGCGCTGCGCTGGATCGTCCAGACCGTGAAGAACGCGCCGATGACCAGTGCGGAGATGGCGAACAGGAATCCGCGCATCAGCTGGAGCGACCCGTTCTCGGCGGTGAAGGAGCCGATCGCGGACAGGGCGTCTGCCCGGCTGACGGTCTTGGTGCCCAGCGCGGCGTCGGCGACCGTCAGGTTTGCGGCGGCGGTGGTCCTCAATGCGATGACGGTGGCCTGCTCGCCCCCGTCGGCGGGCGCGCCCAGCTGTTGCCAGTCGTGCAGGCTGATCCATGCCACCGGGGTGTGGGTGTACATGGCGTCACCGGAGACGGCGCTGACCGTCATCCGGTGGCCGGACAGCGACAGGGAGTCCCCGGCACGCAGGCCGAGCGGGTCGGCGGCCTTGCGGGACAACACCACGCTGCCGTCCGCGATCCGGTGCCCGACCGGGGCCAGACCCGCACCGGGTCGCACCCCGAAAGCGGACAGCGAGACACTCCTCGACCCGGCCTGTGCCTTGGTCATCGCGATCCCCAGCGGCTCCGCCGAGCTGACGCCCGGTTGCTGCGCCCACCGCTGCCAGGTGTCGTGAGTGATGCGGGAGTCGGTGAAGGACGCCTTGGCACCGTCGGCCGGGGCGGAGAAGACCAGATGGTCTGCCGGCAGCGAGGTGATGGCCGAGGTGTTCTCCCGGCCCAGCCCGGCGGTCAGACCGGACAGCAGCCCGACCAGCAGCGTGATGAGCACGGTGACGGTACCCATCAAGGCGAAGCGGCCCTTGGCGAACCTCAGGTCCCTCCAGGCGACGAACATCACGACCTGCCTTCGACGACGGTGTCGCCACCGAGCCCGTCGCCCGGCGGCAGGTCACCACCGTCCCGTGAGGAAGGGGGCCAGGACATCGCACCGAGGAGTGGTCGTGCCGATCCGTAAGGTGCACCGCCGGCTACACCTTTTGATCGATGCCTCGGTCGACACACTGCTCTAACCTGGGGTGCTTGTGAATCACCGTGGCTTGCTCCCCGCCCTACGCGTCCTGCGCACCGGACTGGACCTGATGGTCGCCGCGCTGCTCGTGCTCGTCGCCGTCCGTGCGCTGGCCGACCACCAAGGCGGCCTGGCCGCGGTCGTCGCGGTGGCCGCGCTGTTCGCCGTCCTGTACGCCGCCGGGGCGCTGCGGGAGGTCCGCGCCTCCTCCGCCCGCGCCACGGCCTGGCTGGGCGCGATCATGGCCGTCTGGCTGGTGCTGCTGGCGCTCACTTCGGACGGAGTCTGGCTGGCGTTCCCGCTGTTCTTCTGCCAGTTGCACATACTGCCCCTGCGCCGGGCGGCGGTCTTGGTGCCACTCACCACGGCTGCGGCGATCGCCGGGTTCGGCTGGCACGCCCACACCCTCAGCATCGGGACCGCGGTCGGCCCGATCCTCGGCGCGGCCGTCGCCACCGGCACCGTGCTCGGCTTGCACGCCCTGTACCGGGAGAGCGAGCAGCGCCGCCGACTCATCGAGCAGCTCACCGCCGCCCGCAGCGACCTGGCCGTCGCCGAGCACACCGCCGGCGTGCTGGCCGAACGCGAACGACTCGCCCGGGAGATCCACGACACCCTCGCCCAGGGCCTGTCCAGCATCCAACTGCTGCTTCGGGCCGCCGAACGGGCTCTGCCCGACCGGCCCGACGCGGCCCTCGGCCATGTGCAGCACGCTCGGCAAGCCTCCGTCGACAACCTCGCCGAGGCCCGCCGCTTCGTCCGTGCGCTCACCCCGCCCGACCTGGAGGCGGGCTCGCTGACGGCGGCCCTGGAACGACTGTGCGCGACTACGGCCGACACCTCCGGCCTCGCCGTGCACTTCCACCTCTCCGGCAGGCCGGCCGACCTGCCCACCCCGATGGAGGTCGCGTTGCTGAGGATCGCCCAGTCCGCGCTGGCCAACACCGTCCAGCACGCCCACGCCACCCGCGCGGAACTCACCCTCAGCTACATGGACACCGAAGTAGCCCTCGACATCGTCGACGACGGGCGTGGCTTCGCCCCCGAGGCCACGCCCGCCCCCGGCGTCGACGGCAGCGGCTTCGGCCTGCCCGCCATGCGGTCCCGCGCCCGCGCCCTCGGCGGCGGCCTCGTGCTCGAATCCGCGCCCGGTGACGGCACCGCCGTCGCTGTCACACTCCCCATCACCGTCACTCCCGAACAGGCCACCGCGTGACCGACACCACCCACCCCGGCCCGATCCGGCTGCTGCTCGCCGATGACCACCCCGTCGTGCGGGCCGGACTGCGCGCCGTCCTGGAGACCGAACCGGACTTCACCGTGGTCGCCGACGTCCCAACCCCAGAACAGGCCGTCGCCGTCGCCGCCGAAGCTGGGGTCGACGTGGTACTGATGGACCTGCAGTTCGCGGGCGAGATGCGCGGCGCTCCGGCCACCGCCACGATCACCGCCCGCCCCGGTGCACCGCGCGTCCTGGTGCTCACCACCTACGACACCGAGGCCGACATCCTCGCCGCGATCGAGGCAGGTGCCAGCGGGTACCTGCTCAAGGACGCCCCGCCGGAGGAACTCGCTGCGGCCGTGCGCACCGCCGCGGCCGGCAAGTCCGCGCTGGCCCCCAGCATCGCGCTCAAATTGATGGACAGGGTGCGCGCCCCCGCCTCCGCGCTGTCCCGCCGGGAACTCGAAGTCCTCAACCTCGTCGCCGACGGACTGTCGAACGAACAGATCAGCAAGAGGCTTTTCCTGAGCCGAGCCACCGTCAAATCACACCTCGTTCACATCTACACCAAGCTCAACGTCGACTCCCGCACAGCCGCCGTGGCCGCCGCCACCGCCCAAGGACTGATTCGCCGCTGACCCGGACGCCCTCACCCTCGACCGCGGGCTGCAACCCGCTTCGCTCTGGAAGGCCATCAGACCGGCGGCGGAACGCTCCGCCTCAGCGTGCGAGGCAAGGGGCCTCGGTTATCCGGACGAGCGCGGGTCGTACCGCCGGAGTCCCCACCACCCACTCGCCACCCGGTGGCAGGTGGCGGCCAGACTCCCGCGCGCCCTGGCCGCCGCCGCACGGCTGGGCTGGGCCGCCGACCGCCCGGCGATGCCGTGACCCACGCTCTGCCAGCTGCTCGTCGCCGACACGGCCGCCATCGCCCTGGCCTTCCTGTCCGGCGCGATGAACCACTGCGTCGGCGTCGCCGCCCGCGTGACGGACGCCGCCCCCGCGCTCATCCTCGTCGCGGCGGCGACCGCCGCACGTGCTGGGGCCGTCGCGCTGGCCGTCCACGCCGCCTGCCGCCCAGCGCCCGAGGCCGCCACCGAGGCGGACCTGCAAATCCTCGCCGCCCCTCCGCAGCCCTCGGCCCCGGGCCAGGTACGGCTCGCCGCACGCTGATACCGGCGCCGGCAGGCGCACCGTGCCGGGTGGGCCGGGCAGGTCGGCGGCCACCAGGTGCGTCCCGTAGGGCAGCAGGTCGTGTCGTGGACGTCCGTGTCCAGATGGACCAGCGGATGGCCATGCGGCCGGCGGTCGCTATGGTCGATCCGGAACCACCATCGCTGGATCACGACCTGCTCGCGATCGCGGCCGTCGGCGAGCGTGAGCCGCGCGCTGGGACCGCTCATGTGGTCACGACGGCGGGCGCCGGCCACTGGTCGACAGGTACCTGCGGCAGCGACAGGACCAGGCTCAGCCGCTCTTCCACACAGTCGGCCCCGGCTCCCGACGGTCAGCGGCCTGTGGGCGGTGGCGATCCGTCGGCGGGGAGCTGGTGGTGGCCGTTGAGGGGGTGGGGCGTGATGTGCGGCAGGTGGAGGTGATGGGACTGGGTGCGTTCGATGATCAAGAGAGCTGCGTCGTCGCGGAGTTGCTTGCCGGTGTGGCTGAGAAGGTCGTGGTGGATATGGCGCAGCAGGGCGTCCGGGCTGGCTGTGGAGAAGGAGGCGACCCGTTCGGTGAGCGGGTAGAAGGCTCCGGTGGGTGACCGGGCTTCGGTGACGCCGTCGGTGTAGAGCAGGAGGATGTCGCCGGTTTCGAAGGTGAAGGGGTCGGTGCGGTGGCTTGAGGTGTGCAGTTCGCACATGCCCAGTGGGGGTGCGGGGTGGCGCGGGTGCAGGACCGTGACCTGGTGATCGTGCACCAGTAGTGGCGGGGGATGGCCGCAGTTGATCATCTCGGCCTGCGGGTCGTGGTCGGGGATGTCGAGGACCAGGGCGGTGATGAAGTGCTCACCGGGGTCGTGCTTGGTATCGGCGACCTCCTCCAGCTCTCGGCAGACGCTCTCTTCGAGGGCTGTGACGAGCTGGGGCAAGGCGGCGTACCGGTGAGCGCCCTCACGGAACGCGCCCAGTACCACCGATGCCTCGCCGAGAGAGGCCAGGCCCTTGCCCCGGACGTCGCCGATGACCGCCCGGGTGCAGGGATGGGCGGCGCGGGCGATCGCGAACAGGTCGCCCCCGATCTGGGTCTCGTCCTCGGCGGCCAGATACAGCCAGGCCACCCGCAACGGCCCGATCCGGCGGGGCGGAGGCCGCAACAGAACCCGCTGCGCCGTCTCGGCCACCGACCGCGCCCGGCTGAGCTCCTGGCCGCGCCGCTCCCGCACATAGCAGATGAAAACCACCAAAGCGGAGAGCGCGGCCAGGGCGATGAGCTGCGCCACGTGGTTGGTCGTGGTCAACCCGCCGTGGAACACGGCGATGAATAGCAGGGCCGCCACCGCCAGAGCCCCGATCAGAGCGGTCAACCGCGGCCCGGCGAAGGAGGCGGTGAACGTGGGCGCGATGACCAGCAAGGGGCCCAAGTGGACACTTGTCCCGATGCCGAGGTCCGCCGCGGTGATCGCCACGATCAGCACGAGCGGGATCGCCACCAGCCTGCGGCCCGATGCCTGGTCCAGGAGGCGGTCCACTGACACACGCCGGACCCCCATGGGCTCCTTCTTCCCCGTGTTCGGCGGCGCATCCTCCCCGTACTGGTCGGGCAGCCCGCGAGCCGACCACAACACCGGCCTTCGGTGAACCGCCACGAGGTGTCGGCAAACAGTGGCTCAACGCCTCCGGCGCTGAGCACCGGACTGGCCAAGTGAAGCGCTCACCGGCCAGGTGAGGCACACAGTCACACGAGATCGACGCCTGCACGCCAGGGGGCCCGCCAGAAAATCGAACAAGACTACGAGTCTGTGCGTCGCTGAGCACACCTTCCCTGACGACCTGCGTGACCTGCAGCGCCAGGTCGACCAGATCCGCGCCGGGCGTGCCGCGCTCTTGGCCCGCCTGCCGCACCGGGCCGTCGAGATGCCCGAGCCGTACAGCGACGGCCGCGGCGCCGAGCACCCCGCCCACCGCGGCTGGACCGACGACGAGCAGCCCAGGTCAACGCGCCGTAGGCCCGGGAGCGGGAAGTCGCGGACAAGCTGGGCAACCACCCGTTCCGGGGCACGCTCACCGGCAGCGGCATCCCCGCCGCGCGCATGCGCCCGAAGCACCTCGACGACGCCTACCACGCCAGCGAGGGGTAGCCGGTCATGGCCGCCCACCTCGGCGAACGCTCCCGCACCCGCCCATCCCGATCTCAGCCGAAGCACGACGACCCGTACGCCGGGGCCGGGGCGATGGCCCGCGTCACCCTCCCCCCGGCACCTCGACGTGGTCATCACCGGCCGCACCAGGACGCCCGACGTGAAATGGTGGTTCGAGTGCCAGGCGCTGATGTACGGCCGAGTGCCGTACCCCGGCGGAGACAGCCGCGCCGAAGAAGCACCGATCGCCTTCTCCGCCCCGGCCGAGAAGGTAACCCCCATCGACGGGCAGGACTACCGATCCGTCGCCACCCACGACACCACCATCCGGCGAACCTGGCGCCTGCAGGTCATCCAGCCCGAACCCGCCAGCGGCCCCAAGGTCCTGCTGCACCGCGCACACTGCCACACCGCACGCCACGGCAGCCCGATCACCGACCAGGAAGCCCGGCAGGCCGCCGACTCCGACGTCGGCCCCTGCCAGGTCTGCCGTCCCGAGCGCGCCCTGCACACGAGCACTACCAGCGGCAGCAAGACGGCGACCCGGCCACCAGGCCGGGTCAACCACGGTGCTCAGCGGGGCCAAGTGGTCCTCCAGCCCGTCACAGCACGTCAAGACGGCCCTGAGCGAGGGCGGGCCGTGTGACCGGGGTCGAGACCGCACGAACTCGACCCCGCGCTGGCCGCGGTGGGCATAAAGCCGCAGTGTGCCGTTGTCCGGCGCCTTCAGCCGTCTACGGGTTCGGGCTGCGTCTTACCCGCTGCTGCGGTCGGCTCGGCTGCGTCGGGTGCGGTGTAGAAGACGGAGGTGCCCTGCTTGGCGCGATGCGCCTGGCTTTTGGCGACAAGGCCTTCCAGAGTGGTGCGCACGACGGTGGTCTTGATGCCACGTTCGGGGTGGGCCTGGCCGAGTGCCGTGGTGATCTCCGCAGCGGAACGCGGTTCGCTCTGTTCGGCGAGGTGGCGGCGGACGAGTTCGACCAGGGTGGGTTGGGCCGCCTTACCCGTGGACTGCTCGGTCGCTGCCTTCTTGGCTGTCGTCCGACCTCGTGCGGAGGCGGCCTTCCTGCCCTGCTGCCGCTTGGCTGCACCGGAATCGCCAGCGGCTTTCCTTCGGGGAGAGGGCACCGTGGTGTTGCCGGGCGTGGTCGCTGAGCGGGCGGGTGTCGTCGTAAGGCCGAGTGCTTGTTGCATGTTCAGCAACACGCTGTGGTCACGTTGCAGGGCGGACAGTTGCTCCTGCAGCGCGGCGATTTCCGTGCTGATGCGCTCCTGTTCCTTCATGTTGCGTTCGAGATCGCCGGTCACCTGGGCGGCGTACTGCGATGCCAGGTCGTGGGCGACAGCGGTGCTTTTGGACACGGTGTGTTTCCTCTTCTCGTTGTACCGGCCCGCTGTGAGTGCCTGCGGGAAAAACGGCAAACACCAAGCACGTAAGCTTCGCGGGCTGGTTGTTGAGCAGCAGTGGGAGCATCCACTGCATGCTGCCCCAGCGTAGAGATAGTACGGATGCTGGGGTGATTTTTCCTTTCGACTGGTCTTTGAGGTCGATCCTCCGGCACGAGCGAACTGGCCCATCGCCGCGCCCTGATTGAGGAAACGGACCTCGAAGGTGAATGCGGTGGGCGCATGGCGATGCTAGCGGTGATGGAACCGCGTCGCCTGCGCGCGCGTCACGGGTTCGTCACGCGACTGACTCACCACGCCGGACAGTCCGCCGATCGCGATCAGGGCACACAGAAAGGTCAGGGGAACCAGGCCTCGGTGCGGGCGACCACTCCCGAGCGATCGGCCAGTTCTGACACGGTGGTGTTGTTGCGCACCGCCAGTGCGGCGCCGACCGCCAGGGAGAGCAAACCCGGCGACCATGAAGCTGACGATCAGGTACCGCAGTCCGAGCAGTGCTTCCGCTGTCAGCGCCTCGGCTACCACGGCCAGACAGGCCCGCCTACGTTGACGGTTTGGCGGCTGAGTCGCAGGACGCGTTGAGCCGCTTCCGCGCCGGGACCGCGCGCGATCCCCGCCAGTTCGTGTTTCAGATCTCGTCAGCGACTGTCGCCAGCGGCTGCACGGCGCCAAGGACCACTGCCCGGCGGCCGGCGGAGCCCTCGGGGGAGAGCATGTCTGCAGCACTGGTGATTCCCCGAGCCGCGCGCCCTCCTGCGATACCGCTTTCGAGCGAATCAATGACGCCGAAGATTCCCACTGCGCTGGTGTACGTCGTGGCCCGCAACGACACACGCGCCGACGGGCCTACGCGGTGACCCAGGCCACTCGACGACCCGGGTCACCGCAGCACCGGTCGGTCAGCTGTAGTAGGCCTCCAACTCACCGATCGAGGTGAACGTCTTCGTCCCTCCGGGCACCCCGACGATCCGTATCCCGTCTGGCAGGCGGCTCACGCGCTGGCGGCTCGCCAGCAACTGGACTCCTGACGCGCCGAGCAGCGGGCCGCGGCAGCCGCGCGATCGCCCGCCGACTTCGGTGTCGCTACCTTCTGTCGCGCCGAGCCGGCCGCAGTGAACAGCGTGCTGGTCGTCGACGCGCAGGCGCTCAGCGCTGCGGCGGTGGCCATGGCGATCAGGCCGGCGGCGATTCTGCGGAACGCGTGGACACTATGCGGCTCAGGGCTGCAGACTCACGGGAAGCGTTCGTACGCTGTTGCCCACGAAGCTGGAGTGGCGCGCGAGTTCGTCCTCGGGCACGGCGAGTTCCAGGCCGGGGAAGCGGGTGAACAGACGCTCCAGTGCGATCTGGGCCTCCAGGCGGGCCAGCGGCGCGCCCAGGCAGTAGTGGGCGCCGTGCCCGAGAGAGAGGTTGCGTACGGCACCGGGCCGTCCGGGCCGGGTGACGTCGAATCGGTCGGCGTCGGCTCCGTGGACGGCCGGATCGCGTCCGGCGGCGGAGTATCCGGCGAGCACGGGCATGCCCTGGGGAATGACCGTCCCGCCCACGGTCACGTCGCGCACGGCGTACCGGAAGGGGAAATAGCTGACAGGCGCGTCCCAGCGCAGCGTCTCCTCGACGACGTCGCCCCAGCTCGCCTCCCCCCGCCGGACGAGTTCGAGCTGGCCGCGGTGACCGCACAGCGCCCGTACGGCATTGGTGATCAGGTTCAGGGTGGTCTCGTGCCCGGCTATGATCATCAGCACCAGCGTGCCGATCAGCTCCTGCGGACTGAGCCGGGCGCCGTCCTCGTCCCGGACGGCGATGAGCGCGCTGGTGAGGTCGTCACCGGGGTTCTCGGCCTTGGCGGCGGCGATCTCGCCGAGGACGGCGACGAGTTCACGGTTGGCGGCGACGGACTGCTGCGGGCCGATGTCGGTCGCCACGACCTGGTTGGACAGATGGTGGAGCCGGTCGCGGTATTCCGCGTCGACACCCAGCAGTTCGCTGATGACCCCCATCGGCAGGGGCAGCGCGAAGTGCCGGCGCAGGTCGGCCACTCCCCCGCCCGCCTCGGCGGCGCGGGCCAGGCCGTCGAGCAGGACAGCCGTCAACTCCTCGGTCCAGGGCCGCAGTTCCTCCACACGTCGGGCCGTGAACGCCCGGCTCACCAGTGACCGCAGCCGCCGATGGTCCTCCCCGTCCGCGGTGGTCATCCCCTGCACGGTCGCGAAGGTCAGCAGCGGCCAGCCCTCGGCGATCCGCCCCTCCCGCAGCGCCGTGAAGTGCCGGGCGTCCTTGGCGACACCGGGATGCGCGAGGAACTCCTTGAGCGCCTCGTGCCCGAGGACGACCATCCCCTCGATCTCGCCGGGCAGCACCACCGGAGCGACGGCGCCCCGTGCGAGCAACCGCGCGTTGTCGGCGTGCGGGCACCCGCCGGAGGGGTCCATGCGGTGTGGTGCGGCGGAGATGTCCACCGGTGACTCCTCGTCGACGGGGCGGATTGACGCCGTACGACGACCGATTCTGCCCGGGATCGGCACAGGGGAATAGACGACGCAGCCATCGCGTTGTCGGGTATATCGCAGCCGTACCTGCGCTGTCAGTGGTAGAGTACGGCCAGCACTTGTGTACGCCCCGTTTCTGGGCGCCGGTGCCGTTTTTCCTCAGTTCGCCGACCCGCCCATCATCTTCGAGCGGCGCATCGGCTTCCCGGCACCACCTCCGGAGCAGCGCGTTTCCGCTGTACCCGAGGTGAGGCTCCTCCGCCGTACCGAGGCGTGATCATGCCGCCTCCCGGCCCCTCCCCCTCTCTACCGTCCCGCTTCCGTCCATGAAAGGACCGCCCATGACCACCACACTCGAACGCGCTCAGGTACAGCAGGAGCGAACGTCCCAGACCGTCGCCGGCGTCCTCGACGTCGACCAGAACGGCAAGGGGCATCTGCGCGCCGACAGCTGCCTGACCTCGCCCGCCGACCTCCACGTCTCCCCGGCCCTCGTGCGCCGGCACGGCCTGCGCAAGGGGGACATGCTCGTGGGCACCCGCGGCGGGCCCTCCCTCACCGAGGTCGAGCGGATCAACGGCCGCACGCCCGGGGAACTGCGCGGCCGTCCCCACTTCCGCGACCTCACGCCGCTGCACCCGCGCGAGCGGCTCCGGCTCGAACACCCGGCGGCAGCGCTCTCCGGACGCCTCATGGACCTCGTCTCGCCCGTCGGCAAGGGGCAGCGCGGACTGATCGTCGCACCGCCGAAGACCGGCAAGACCGTGCTGCTCCAGCAGATCGCCGCGGCCGTCGCCGGCAATCACCCCGAGTGCCACCTGATGGTGGTGCTGCTCGACGAGCGGCCCGAAGAGGTGACCGACATGCGGCGCTCGGTGCGCGGCGAGGTATACGCCTCCACCTTCGACCGGACCCCCAAGCAGCACATCGCGCTCGCCGAACTGGTGATCGATCGAGCGAGGCGGCTCGTCGAACAGGGGCAGGACGTCGTCATCCTGCTCGACTCGCTGACCCGGCTGTGCCGGGCGCACAACAACGCGGCCGCCGCCGGCGGCCGTACCCTCAGCGGCGGCGTCGACGCCGCCGCCCTGCAGGGCCCGAAGCGGCTCTTCGGCGCCGCCCGCCTGGCCGAGGAGGGCGGCTCGCTCACCATCCTGGCCACCGCCCTGGTCGAGACCGGTTCCCGCGCCGACGACTTCTTCTTCGAGGAGCTCAAGAGCACCGGCAACATGGAGCTCCGCCTCGACCGCGCCCTCGCCTCGCGCCGTGTCTACCCGGCCGTCGACATCACCGCGTCCGGGACCCGCCGCGAGGAACTCCTGCTCTCCCCGGGCGAGTCGGCGGCCGTACGAGAACTGCGGCGCGCCCTGCAGTCACGCGACGGCCAGACACACCTGGAGACCCTGCTGCAGCGGATGCGGGCCACACCCGACAACGCGGCCTTCCTCAACTTGATTCGTTGACCTCCAAACCGTCGCAGCGCGCTGATCGTTGTCTCACGGCGGGCGGTTGCCCACGTCGCAGCGGGGTGCCGGTGTCCGCTCTTCGTGCCGGGTG
>CAYNNX010000215.1:0-12165 GCA_964398515.1 uncultured Streptantibioticus sp.
GACCCGACGTTCCGGGCCTACCACGTCAGCGGTACCTCCTGGAACATCTACGACCCGGTCGCCAACATCACCGCCGCCTGCAACTACGCGGCACACCGCTACGGCTCCATCGACAACGTCAACTCGGCCTACTGACAGGCCGGTTCGGACCGTCACGACGAGGGGCGGCGGCACCCGTGGGGGGTGCCGCCGCCCCTCGTCGTTCGCCTCAGGGCCCTCGCCGTCGGCTCAGGACTCCTCGGAGGCCTCCGGCCCACTCCCGCGCCGCGAACGCCACACCGCCCAGGTACCCGCCGCGGCGAGCAGCACGATCGCGGCGGCGGAGGTGAGAAAGAGCGGTGAACCGGGAAGGGCCGCGGAGGCGCCGGCGGCCGCGTAGGCCGCCGTACCCGGAAGCGAGCCGATCACAGTGGCGGTGAGAAAGGGTGTGACGCGTATCGCGGAGAACGCCGCGCCGTAACTGGCGGTGTTGAAGGGAATGCCGGGAAGCAGGCGCAGCAGAAGCACGCTGCGAAAGCCCTGCTCGGTGAGGCGGCGGTCGATTTCCCTCAGCAGCCTGCCCCGCACCAGCGGCCGGACCGCCTCCCTCCCCAGGCAGCGCCCCAGCCCGAAGGCGAGAGCCGCGCTCAGCGTGATCCCGGCCATCGCCAGCGTCAGCCCCTCGGCCACACCGAAGAGCATTCCGGCCGCCGCACTGAGAACGGGCTTCGGGATAACGGTGGAGGTGCCCACACCGAAAAAGAGAACGAAAAGCGGGGCCGCCCACGGGCCTGTGAACCCGTGGGCGATCACCGCTTGCGGGCTCCAGTACAAGAGCGAGCATGCCGCGGCGGTCAACAAGGCCACCAGCAGCCCGAGACGCGCGTACGGGTGGGTGAGGCGGCCGAACCCGGTCCTCGGGGGCCTGGGGCTGGGCTGCTGGTCGGGCACCGGCCCAGTCTATTCAGCGTGCCGGGCCGCTCCGATCCGCCCCGACCGGCTCAGCGCAGCGCCGCGGCCGGCGGGCGCTCGCGTACGGCGCCGTAGGCGAAGAAGTATGCGGGGAGCCGTTTGAGCCATGGCGCCGCGGTGAGGACCCCGGTCAGCCGCGGCGGCCGGTCCCGCTCGCCCAAGGTGACGCGTCCGGTCAGCACCGGCTCGACGGCCCGTGCGTGGGCGAGGCGTTGCAGCGCCTGGGTGGCCGAGGTGGTCGGCCACCGGCGACGCTGGACGCGCCGGACGTCGGCCAGGCCGACGGTGCCCGCGCGCAGCGGTTCGGCGAGGTAGCGGGCGGCGGCCACGGCGTCCTCGACCGCGAGGTTGATGCCGATGCCGAAGACCGGCGACATCGCGTGGGCCGCGTCGCCGATGCACAGCAGCCCGGGGCGGTGCCAGCGCTGGAGGCGGTCGAGCCGCACGTCCAGCAGCTTCACCTCGTCCCAGGACCGGATCTGCGAGACCCGGTCGGCGAGCCACGGGGCGGCGGCGGTGAACTGGGACATGAAGCGGTCGAGCCCGGCTGCGCGCCGCTGCGCGTCGGTCCCCTTGGCGATCAGCACGGCGCACTGCCAGTACTCGCCGCGGTCGATCATGGCCGTCAGGAAGCGGTCACCGACGTTGCCGACGGCCCCCGTCGGGTCGTCCTCGTGCCGCGGCAGCCGGAACCACCAGACGTCCATCGGGCAGGGGTAGTGCCGCATCCCGAGCTCGGGCAGGGCCCTGGCGAGGGAGCCGCGGCCGTCGCAGGCCACCGTGAGCGTGGCTCGCAGCACGCCGTCGCGGCCGTCGCGGGTGCGGTAGCGCACCCCTGTGACCCGGCCGTTCTCCTTCAGGAACGAGGTCGCCTCGGTGTTCATCCACAGCCGGAAGGACAGTTCCCGGCGGGCCTCGTCGGCGAGCAGGTCCAGCAGGTCCCACTGCGGCACCATCGCGATGTAGTTGTGCCTGCCCCGCAGCGAACCGATGTCCGCCACGGTGAACAGGGTGCCGCCCGGGCCGATCGGCAGCTGCACGGACCTCACCCGCCGCTGCGGCAACCGGGCGAACCGCTCGCCGAGGCCCAGGTCGTCGAGGAGCGCCAGCGTGGACGGATGCACGGTGTCGCCGCGGAAGTCGCGCAGGAAGTCGCCGTGCTTCTCCAGCACCGTGACCTCCACGCCGCACCGCGCCAGCAGCAGCCCGAGCACCATTCCGGCCGGGCCGCCGCCGACCACACAGCACCTGGTGTGCTCCATCGGTTCCGCTCCTCACGCCCGGCCCGGCAAGCCCGCCTCACCTCCGCTCCTGCCAGCCTGCACCGCGTACCGCCATCGCGCACGCCGGAGTCCCGGGGGCGACGGCCATCGGCGCCGATGGCCGTCAACCTCCGCCGCAGCGTGCGGAATCGGGGAATCCGGAGGACCGGTTCCGATCGGAGATGATGATGAGTAGGGTGAAGCAGTCGTAGTGCGTGTGCGTGTGGGTGGTGTCGTCGGCAGGAGCGGCAGAAGAGCATGACCGCTGGCTCGTTCGAGGGGCAGTACGTGTGGCATCCGGCAGCCGACGACGGCCGGCTCGCGCGAGCGTGTGTGGACGTGCGGGCGGGCCGCCACTGGAGTGCCTACGAGGCGCTTAAGGAGTCCCGGGAGGACTTCGGGACGCTGGCGCACCGTTCGCTCGTGCTGGCCTCCGAGGCGGCGGACTCCGATCTGGCGGAGCGCTGGCTGGCCGAGGATCCGAGCCCCGAGGCGGCGCTGCTGTGGGCGCGTGTGGCGATGCTGAGGGCGTTACGGGCGGCCGACGCCCGTGACCGGCGGGCGGTCGTCCTGGCCCGGATCGCGCAGGCCGCGTGCGAGAAGGCGGCTGAGCTGGCCCCGCGGGATCCGACGCCGTGGGTGGTCAGACTGGCACTCGCCCGCGTCCAGCGGCCGCGCGATCCCGCTCCACGCGGCCTGCTCACCTCGCCGCCCGGCCCCTGGTCGCTCCTCGCCCGTGTGCTGCGGCTCGACCCCTGGCACCGCGAGGCACACCACCGCTTCCTGGCGTTCTTCTTCGCCCGCCACGGCGGCACCCCCAACGCGGCATGGGATGTCGCCGCGTTCCTGAGCCAGCGGGCCCCGGCCTCGTCGGCGCTACGACTGCTGCCGCTCGTCGCCCTGGTCGAGGACTGCAACCCGGCCGCCCCGCTCGCTGACCGCATGTGGGAACAGCCCCAGTGGAGGGCGGCCGCACTCGGCATCTACCAGCACTGGTTTCCCCGGGTCGCCCGGTACCGCCACACACCCGTGCTGGATCTGTCCTACCTGGCGCACGCGCTGTTCATGGCCAGACGCGACCTGGAGGCGCGGGCGGTCCTCACCGCCATGGGCCCGTACGCCTCCCGCATGCCCTGGAGTGTCTTCGGCGATCCCGAGGAAGAACTCACCAGGGTGAGACGCCTGTGCGGCCTCCCCGTACCCGGCTCCGCCTGAACGTTCCCGCCTAAACGTTTCTGCGGCGGCCCGCCAACCCCCGTGAGAAAGGCTGTGGTTGTGTCAGATTCCGTGTACCCCGCCAGCACCCCAGGCCGGCGGCGAACCGGGCCCGTCGCCCTCGACGACGACGCGACGCTGCACGCGATGGGCTATCCGCGCAAACTGACCCGCCGTTTCCAGGCGTTCGACAACTTCGCGATCTCGTTCACGATCATCAACATCGTCTCGGGAATCTTCTCCTCCTTCGGGTTCGGCATGGGTGCCG
Source organism: uncultured Streptantibioticus sp. (assembly GCA_964398515.1). GTDB lineage: Bacteria > Actinomycetota > Actinomycetes > Streptomycetales > Streptomycetaceae > CAYNNX01. The sequence goes on from CAYNNX010000215.1 coordinate 3,697, forward strand.
GGGGACCGCGGATCCTCGTGTTCGGCTGGATCGGCGTGTCCGTGATGGTGCTGTTCGTCGGCGCCTCGATGGCGGAGATCGCCTCCGCCTACCCGACCAGCGGCGCGCTGTACTTCTCCGCGGGCAAACTGGCCAAGCGGCACCGGGGGGCGTGGTCCTGGTACACCGGCTGGCTCAACTTCGTCGGCCAGGTGGGCGGGACCGCCGCCACCGACTACGCGGCGGCCACGTTCATCCAGGCTTTCATCGCGATGCGGTGGCCGTCCTACCAGGTCACCCAGGAACGCACGGTCGCGATCACCGCGGCGATCCTGCTCGTCCAGGCCCTCGCCAACACCTACACCGTGCAGCTGGTCGCGGTGCTCAACCGGATCTCGGTGTGGTGGCTGCTGGTCGGCATGATCGTGATCGTCGCCACCCTGACGGTGGTGCCGTCGACCCACCGACCCGCCTCGTTCGTCACCCACTTCGCCAACACCACCGGGTTCTCCAGCGCCGTGTACGGCGGCATGCTGGGCCTGCTCGTGACGAGTTGGACGTTCACCGGCTTCGACGGCAGCTTCCACATGTCGGAGGAGACCGTGCAGGCGACCGTCAACGCGCCGCGGGGCATCATGCGGGCGATCGCGTACTCCGCGCTCACCGGCCTGATCCTCATGCTCGCCCTGGTGTACGCGATCCGTGACTACGCCCACGAGGCGAGCGCCTCGGCGCCGCCGGTGCAGATCCTCGTCGACTCCCTCGGCCCCGGGACCGCCGAACTGCTGCTGCTGATCGTGATCGGCGCCATGCTCTTCTGCGGCCTGGCCAACATGACCAGCAACACCCGGCAGATCTTCGCCTTCTCCCGCGACGGCGCGATGCCCGGCTCGCACTGGTGGCACTCGGTCTCCCCGCGCACCCGCACCCCGGTCAAGGCGGTGTGGCTCGCCGCGGCCTGCTCGCTGGCGCTCGTCGTGCCCGGCTGGTGGTCCAACGTCGCCTTCACCGCCATCGTCAGCGTCAACGTCGTCGGCCTCTTCCTCGCCTACGGTGTGCCCATCTTCCTGCGGCTGCGCCTGGACACCTTCGAGCCCGGCCCCTGGAACCTGGGGCGCTACGGCAAGCCCGTCGCACGGATCGCGGTCACCTGGATCGTGGTGAGCAGCGTGCTGTTCATGCTGCCCCAGGTCTCGCCGATCGGCGCCACCTCCTTCAACTACGCCCCGGTCGCCCTGGCGGTCGTCCTGCTCATCGCCACCGTGTGGTGGTTCGCCTCCGCACGCCGGCGCTTCCAGGGACCCGTCAGCTACGGCCGCCCCGACGAGGTGGCCGCCATGGACCTGGTCTGACGCCACCCCGCCACTCCCAACGGAAGGAACGACCCCAGGCATGACCTCACTCGACCGCACCTCCCTCCCCCGCCCCGCCGACGAGGCACCCGCCGTCGGCCACCCGACGGCCACCGGCGAACACACCGTCACCGCCGCCTCGCCGGACGAGTGGCGCCAGGTGGCCGAGTGGGCCGCCGAGGAGGGGTGGAACCCGGGCCACGGCGACACGGCCTGCTTCCACCCCACCGACCCGGCCGGATTCTTCCTCGGGCGCCTGGGCGGCCGGCCGGTCTCCGCAGTCTCGGTCGTCACCTACTCCCCGCGGTTCGCGTTCCTCGGCTACTACCTCGTCCGCCCGGACCTGCGCGGGAAGGGGCTGGGCCTGGCCACCTGGCGCGCGGCGCTCCCGCACGCGGGGACGCGGACCATCGGCCTGGACGCCGTCCCCGCCCAGGAGGCCGTCTACCGGCGCGCCGGGTTCGCCCCCGCCTACCACACCGTCCGCTACAGCGGGCGCCCCCACCGAGCGGGCACCCCCGCACCGGTCCACGTCACGCCCGTCACCGCCGACCACCTCGACGCGATCGCCCGGTACGACGAGCAGTGCTTCCCCGCCGAGCGACGCGCCTTCCTCGGCCGCTGGCTGACCGCCGCGGGCCACACCGCCTATGTCCACCTGGACGAGGGCCGCGTCGCCGGCTACGCGGTGCTCAGGCCCGCGCGCAGCGGCCGGCGCATCGGCCCGCTGTTCGCCGACACCCCGCGGGGCGCCGAGGCCCTGTTCGACGCGCTCGCCGCCCACCTCGGCCGGGACGAGGAGCTCCACATCGACGTCCCCGAATCCCACGGCGACGCCGTCGCCCTCGCCACCGGCCGCGGCCTGGCGGCGAGTTCGCACACCGTGCGCATGTACACCGGTCCCGTCCCGCCGACCCGCGCGGAGCCGGTGTACGGCGTCACCACGCTCGAACTCGGGTGACCCGTCCGGCGGGGCCGGTGCGCCGCAAGCGTTCATCCCCCTGTAACCAATAGTGCCCGCCTGACTCTGTTGCGCGCACGGGCAGTTGTGGGAGCCTGTGCCGCGCGACGGGGGCTGAGGCTTCCGATCGGCTGTCTACGCGCGTCATCGCGGACGCGGTGAGTCCTCTCGGAAGGAGCGGGATGCGTAACGGAAAGGTGCTGGCCCTGGCGCTGGCCGCCGCGCTCGGGGTGGGGGCGGTCGCCGCCTCCCCCGTCTCGGCGGCGCCCGCGGGCCCGCGGCACGACACCGGCAGACCTGCGCGATGTTCGCTGCACGCGGGCGACCGCACGGTCGGCCACGTGATCTACCTCCAGTTCGACAACGTGCACTTCACCCGGGACAACCCCAACGTGCCCTCGGACCTGGAGCAGATGCCGCATCTGCTCGGTTTCCTCAAGGGCAACGGTGTGCTGGACACCGATCACCACACCCCGCTGATCGCCCACACCGGCAACGACATCCTCACCTCGCTCACCGGCCTGTACGGCGACCGGCACGGCCAGGCGGTCTCCAACTCCTACCGCTACTACACGCCGAGCGGCACGACCGACGCCGCCAGCACCTTCGCCTACTGGACCGACGGCGTCGCGGACTCCTCGACCACCACGCCGACCGACGCCGCGCCCACGATGGTGGGCCAGGACGGCCGGATCGCGCCCGCGCCGTGGGCCGCCTACACCAAGGCGGGCTGCGACGTCGGATCGGTGTCCGCGGCCAACACGGTCCTGGAGAACACCGGCGTCGACATCGACAAGGTCTTCGGCGCCAACTCCCCCGAGGCGGCCGAGGCCAAGGCGGACACGGCGCTGGCGACCACCGACTACGTGGGCGTCGGCGTGCACTGCGCCAAGGGGTCCGCCCTGTGCGCCAAGGGCCACACCAACCCCGACGCGCTCCCCGACGAACCCGGCGGGTACCGCGGCTACCAGGGGCTGTTCGGAGCCAAGTACGTCGACCCCGTCATCTCCACCACCGGCACCGTCACCTCCACCGACGGCACGCCGGTCACCGACTCCCACGGCCGTCCCGGCTTCCCCGGGTTCGACGCCATGTCGGCGGCCAACTCCCTCGGCTACGTCGCCGCGATGCAGGAGTCGGGCGTCCCCGTCACCTACGCCTACATCTCCGACGCCCACGACCGGCACGCCGCGCCCTACGGTGCCTACGGCCCGGGCGAGGCCGGGTACGTGGCGGCGCTCAAGTCGTACGACCGGGCGTTCGCGCAGTTCTTCGGCAGGCTGGCGAAGGACGGCATCACACCGGCCAACACGCTCTTCGTGGTGACCTCCGACGAGAACGACCACTTCGTCGGCGGCAAGCCCACCCCCGCGAAGTGTGACGGCGTGACCGTGCCGTGCACCTACCGGCAGATCGGCGAGGTCAACGCCAACGCGCGCGGGCTGCTCGCCACCCAGCAGGGTGTCACCACGCCCTTCCAGATCCATGCGGACTCGGCGCCCAACTTCTACCTCGACGGCCGCCCGGCTCCCGACGCGGCCACCACACGAACCGTCGAACGGGCCTGGTCGAAGGTGACGGCGGTCAACCCGATCACGGGCCGGACCGACACCGTCTCGCGGTACCTCGCGGACCCGGCCGAGATGAAGATCCTGCACATGGTCACCGGTGACCCGCTGCGCACCCCGACCTTCACCTCCTTCGCCGACCCGAACTACTACGTCTACAACGGCCAGGCGAACTGCTCCTCGCCGTGCGTCGCCCTCGGGCCGTCCTACGCCTGGAACCACGGCGACTTCGCGGCCGACATCGACACCACCTGGCTGGGCCTGGCCGGTCCGGGGGTGCGGCACCTCGGGGTGGCGCACGGCGTGTGGTCGGACCACACCGACATACGCCCGACGATGCTCGCCCTGCTGGGCCTGCGGGATCCCTACACGCACGACGGCCGTGTGCTCAGCGAGTTCCTCCGCGACGACGCCCTGCCCCGCCCGGTGCGCGGCGACCTTCACGCCTACCAGCGACTGGCCACCGCGTACAAGCAACTCGACGCGTGTGTCGGAGAGTTCGCCGCCGCGACGCTCAGCGCCTCGACCCACGGCATCACCTCCGACACCCCGGGTGACGGCCGCTACCGTGCCATCACCTCCGGTCTGACCCGGCTGGGCACCGCGCGCGACCGCCTCGCCCGGCAGATCGCCGGCCTGCTGGAGGGCGCCGCCTTCCACGGCGCCCGGCTCGACCCGTCCCGGGCGGACCGCCTGACCCACCGGGCACAGCTCCTCATCGAGCAGGCCCGCCGGCTGGCCCGGGCCTGACGCACACCGGTCACCGCGGGTCCCCCGTCACACGCGTGCGGTACCGTCCCGCACCCGTGACGGGGGACCCGTCGTGCGGTGCCCGGTCGCCGGGCCCGGCGGACTTCGCCGTCCGGTCGGACAACGCTCGGCCCGGCCCGGTTGGCGTCGAAGGCGTCAACCGTCTTCTGCGAGGCGGCCGGTGGCACGCTCACCGGCCGCGGGAACGGGGTGTGCCATGAACCGGGTCGATGTGGGGCAGGCGGCCGCCGCTTCGCCGCGGGCGTGGAGTTCGCGGACGCCGGGCCGCGTGGCGGACGCCTGCGTGAAGGCGCCGCGGATGGCCGAACTGCCCGGCGATCCGGAGCGCCACGACAGCGCCGAGGGTGTTGCTCGTCGCGGACGGATGCCTGCAACTCGATGTGGACGGCGAGGTGTTTGCGGTGGAAGCGGGGGAGATGTTCGTGGTGCCGGCGGGAACCCCGCACGCGGTGCGGCCCGGTAGCCGGGGCACGCTGCCGATCCCGGAGTCGGCACGGCCTGACCCGGTGGCGCAGGCTCCCGGGGCCGATCCGGTCCGGCCCCTGATGCCGCGGTCCGGTTTCCGGTCAGTAGCCTGGGCCCTTCCATCGCACCGCCGTCAAAGGGAGCCACCATGCCGCCCACGTCCAGACCGGTCCCCCTCGCCGCGGCCGCCTTCAGGTCGGTCCTGTGCGTCGCGGGGACCGCCGGTCTCATCGGCACGACGGTGCGCAGCCTCACCGATCCGGGCCCGGCCGAGTTCTGGATCTACTTCACCTTCCAGAGCAACCTGCTGCTGACCCTGTACTTCGCCGCGCTGGTGTTCCGCGTACGGCTGCCCGGGGGACGTGACGCGACGGCATTCCCGGCGGCCAAGGGCGCGGTCACGCTGTACATCCTGATCACCGGACTCGTCTTCAACCTGCTGCTGGCCAACCCGGCGAGCCCCTTCTACCAGGTCCAGCAGGAATCCCACTACACGTGGAACAGCGTGCTGCTGCACGTGGTCACGCCACTGATGGCGCTCCTCGACTGGTTGTCCTTCGGTCCCCGGGGCGCCCTTCGTTGGCGGCACGCGGCACTGTGGCTGGGCTATCCGCTGGTGTACCTCGCCTTCGCCCTCGTCCGCGGCGCCCTGGTCACCACCGGAACGCTCTACCCGTACCCCTTCCTCGACGTCACGCGGTCCGGCTACGGGCTGGTCGCGGTCAACTGCGTGTTCCTGGCGATCGGCTTCCATCTGCTCGGGCTCGGCCTCGTCGCCGTCGACCGCGGACTCGCCGCGGGCTCGACCGCCGCGGCGCGCGAGCCGGACCGGGACGCCTCCGGGACCGCGGCCCCAGGCGCCTAGGACCGCGGGCCGTCTACCGTGCGGCTTACCGGGAACAGGACCGGGAAAAAGGGGGAGAACAGATGAGCCTTCCGATCCGCAGCGCCGCCGTCGCCCTGGCCGCCGCAGCCGCGGCCTGCACCTTCGCCATGAGCGGGACCGCCGGCGCCGCCGCGTCCCACCCGTCGGCTTCACCGGCCGCCCGAGCGCGGCCGACGGACACCGATCCCGCGCCGAGTTGCTCCGACAACAACAACACCGTGCCGTGCTGGGAGTACCAGACCTGGTACTGGACCTACGCGAACTGCAACAACGCCGGCACAGCGGCGGTGGACTCCAGCCACGGCAAGTTCGACAACCACGTGTGCGTCCTGACGAGCAACGGCGTCGGCGTCGGACTGTGGCTGCACAAGCTCCACGACTGATCCCGCTGATCCCGTTCGCACACGGCCGGTGCGAACCGGCGGAAACCGGCGCGCCCTAGAGCGATTCGGCCGCGGTGCCGGCCCCCAGGGCGATCAGGACGCCGCCGGCCGTCCGCTCGAGCACCCGGGTGACACGGGGACGCCGCAGCCACACCACGGCGCGCGTGGCGAACACTGCCACCAGAAGCAGCCAGGCGGCGGCGATGACCGCGTCGATCACGCCGAACAGCAGCGTCACGCCGAGCGCGGAACGGCCCTGCGGCAGGAACTGCGGGACGACGGCGACGAAGAAGATGCCGACCTTGGGGTTGAGCAGGCAGCTGACGAGGCCCTGGCGGAATCCGCGGGCGGCGCCGGGCGTGTGGTCGGCGAGCGCCTGCGGCCCCTCCCGCGGCCCGTCGGGCAGCGCACCCCGGTGCTCCCACAGCGCCTGGACGCCGAGCACCACGAGGTACGCCGCACCGGCCAGCCGGACCGCGGTGAAGGCGGCATCCCAGCGCTGGAGCACCGCGGCCAGTCCGAAGGCGACGGCCACCGCCCAGGCCAGGGAGCCCACGGCGGCGCCCAGGGCGGTGGCGCCTCCGGCGCGGCGCCCACCGCGCAGGCAGTTGCGCAGCACCAGGAGGGTGTCCGACCCCGGGGTCATCGCCACGATCGCAGAGAACACAGCGAATCCGATGATTGCCGACAGCACGGCGGTACTCCTTTCACACAAAGGCTGGAAGGCTCGAATCACACGAAGGCCGGGAGACTCGATCCGGAGGTCCGGGTCAGGGGGCGGCCGCCCGTGTCCGCGCCCGCGGTGCGGGCCGTGGTGACGCCCTGCCGCGCAGAGGTCACCAGGCCCGTCTCCCAGGCGAAGACGGCCGCCTGTGTGCGGTCCCGCAACCCGAGTTTGGCGAGGATACGGCCGATGTGGGTCTTCACCGTCTGCTCGGCGACCACCAGGTGTGCGGCGATCTCGGCGTTGGAGAACCCCTGCGCCACCAGCGCCGGCACCTGCGTCTCACGTGCCGTCAGGCGTTTGATGCGTGTGGTGCTGGCACCGCGTGGCGCCCCCAGCCGTGAGAACTCGGCGATCAGCCGCTTGGTGACGGTCGGGGCGAGCAGCGCCTCGCCCGCCGCCACCACCCGTACTTCTTCGGCGAGTTGGGACGCCGAGGCGTCCTTGAGCAGCAGATCGGTGCGCAGGCCGACGAGCCCCCGCCGAAGCGCCGCGGGCACACTCCACCGCGTCGATGACGCGTGCTCCTCGCCGGTCGTCTCCCCCACCCCGTTCACATGGTCACGCTATCCGACGCGGCACCCCAGGGGCGCAGCGCCGAGGATTGCGATGCCGAACACCATGGTAGGCAGCGGTGGTTGCGGCCCGCGTCCCGCGGTGGTGCCACGGTGGAGGTGGCTCTCAGGTATCACCGGTACGACAGGGGATGGCGGGCACGACGGGGATGGTGCTCACGCCCCGCGTCTGCGGCGCAGACGCTCGCCGCGGGCGAAGCGTCTCACCTTCGCCAGCCAGGGGAACCGCTCGTGCTGGGCGCGGGCGGCGCGGTCGAGTTCCTCCATCAGGCGCTTGGTGCGGTGTTCCAGGTCTAGCTCGTCGAGGATCCGGTCGATCTCGGCCAGTAGGGCGCCGTGCAGCTGCCATGCTTTCGGGTTCTCCTCGACGCCGCGCTTGAGCATCTCGGCGACCCTCTCACGGGCGGCGGCTGCTGCGGCCAGTTCGGCCGCCAGGCGTGATTCGGCCTCCTCGGCGTTGCGGCTGACCTGGGTGGTCACCAGGACGGCGAAGCTGACCAGCGCGCTGCCCACGTGCTCGAGCAGTTCCTCGAGCGCCACCGCCACGTCGGGCGGGAACAACGGCTCGTTCTCCTGGCGCCGCTTGGCCAGGTCGGTCAGCGAGCGGGCGATCACCCGGACGACGACCACGCAGATCTCCAGCGTGTCCAGCCCGGTGCGCAGCACGAGCCGGGAGAGCAGGCCCTCCCTGACCCGGGGGTTGAGCCGCAGGCTGTCCTCCGCCTGGCGCAGCGCGGCGTCGACCTCGGCGATGTCCTGGTCGAGGCGGCGGGCCTCGTGGAGCCGGGCGGCGGCGCGCTCCACG
>CAYNNX010000216.1:0-12095 GCA_964398515.1 uncultured Streptantibioticus sp.
TGTACCTGCCCGTCTGCACGCACGAGACGAAGGCCGGGGTCTTCAGGCCGGGCACCTTGTCCGCGAGCTGGAGCAGGTAGTTCTTGTCGGCGAAGCGGTCCTCGGTCTCGTGCGGCTGGTTGTCGTAGAGCACGTCGTGGTACTCGCGGAAGCGTCCGGCGTCCTGGGCGCAGGCCGCCGCGTTGCCCGCGTTGAGCGAGCCGGTGCCGCGCAGATTGCCGTCGATCAGGGTGACCAGGTGGTACTGCCCCAGGAGCTGGCCGCTGTCCGTCAGGCCGTGCAGCGTGGCGCGGAAGCCCTTCTCGAAGGCGTCGCAGGCCGGGCAGCGGAAGTCCTCGTACACCGTGAGGGTGGAGGGCGCCCCGGGGCGGCCCACGGGGATGGCCAGGTCGTCCTTGCCGACCGCGCCCTTGGGGACGGCGACGGCACCGCCGGCACCTCCCGCGCCGCCTCCGCCGGAGACGGCGATGCCGATCCCGGCCGCCGCCGCCAGCACGACGGCGATGCCGCCGGCCACCAGGGCCGTCCTCCTGCGCTTGGCCCTGGCCTTCTCGCGCTCGCGCTCCGCGCGCAGCCGCTCCCGGGCGCTGCTCTTACCGTCACGATTGTTCTGGCTCACGCCCTTGCAACGCACCGGGGGCGCGCGACTGCGCACCCCCGGCGGTCAATTCCCTCGAACGGGTAAACGGCGGAGAACCGCGTCGACGCGGCGTCAACCGCGCTTGCGCACCCCGGCCGCCAGCTCGCCCGCCAGTTCCCGCACCCCGGCCAGGCCGGAGGGCACGTCCGGGGCGTCCAGCATGCGCTTGACGAAGGCCGAACCGACGATCACGCCGTCCGCGAAGGAGGCGACCTCGGCGGCCTGCTCGCCGTTGGAGACGCCGAGGCCGACGCAGACCGGCAGCTGCGTGGTCGAACGGGTGCGCCGGACCAGGTCGGCGGCCTGGGCGCCGACCGACTCGCGGGTGCCGGTGACGCCCATCAGCGAGGCCGCGTAGACGAAGCCGCTGCCCGCCTCGGTGATCTTGGCGAGGCGCTCGTCGCGGCTGCTGGGGGCGACGACGAAGACGGTGGCGAGCCCGTGGCGCTCGGCCGCCTTCCGCCACGTCCCCGACTCCTCGACGGGCAGGTCGGGCAGGATGCAGCCGGCTCCCCCGGCGGCGGCGAGCTCCTCGGCGAACCGCTCCTGGCCGTGCCGGTCGACGGGGTTCCAGTACGTCATGCACAGCACGGGCGCGCCGGTCGCCGCGTTGACCCGGCGCACGGTCTCCAGGACGTCGGCGATCTTCACCCCGCCGCGCAGCGCGATGTCGTCCGCGGTCTGGATGATCGGGCCGTCGAGCACCGGGTCGCTGTGCGGCAGGCCGATCTCGACGATGTCGCAGCCGCCCTCGACCATGGCGATCGCGGCGTCCACGCCGTCGGCCACGGAGGGGAAGCCCGCGGGGAGGTAGCCGACGAGCGCCGCGCGGTTCTCCGCCTTGGCGGTGGCGAGCACGTCGTCCAACAGCTGGATGTTGCCGGTCACTTGGCGTCGCCCTCCGTGGTGCCGTCGTACAGCCCGAAGTAACGGGCGGCGGTGTCCATGTCCTTGTCGCCGCGGCCGGAGAGGTTGACCAGCAGCAGGCCGTCGGGGCCCAGCTCCCGGCCGACCGTGAGCGCACCGGCCAGCGCGTGGGCGCTCTCGATCGCCGGGATGATGCCCTCGGTCTGCGACAGCAGCCGCAGCGCCTGCATGGCCTCGTCGTCGGTGACCGGGCGGTACTCGGCGCGGCCGATGTCCTTGAGGTAGGAGTGCTCGGGGCCGATGCCGGGGTAGTCGAGCCCGGCGGAGATGGAGTACGGCTCCGTGATCTGGCCGTCCTCGTCCTGCAGCACGTAGGAGCGCGAGCCGTGCAGGATGCCGGGGTCGCCGGCGGTGAGGGTGGCCGCGTGCTCGCCGGATTCGACGCCGTGGCCGGCGGCCTCGAGGCCGACCAGCCGGACGTTCTCGTCGGGCAGGAACGCGTGGAAGATGCCGATCGCGTTGGAGCCGCCGCCCACGCAGGCGCAGACGGCGTCCGGGAGGCGTCCGGCGCGCTCCAGGATCTGCCGGCGGGCCTCGACGCCGATGACCCGGTGGAAGTCGCGGACCAGGGCGGGGAAGGGGTGGGGCCCGGCGGCCGTGCCGAACAGGTAGTGGGTGTGGTCGACGTTGGCGACCCAGTCGCGGAATGCCTCGTTGATGGCGTCCTTCAGGGTGCGCGAGCCGGACTTCACGGCGATCACCTCGGCGCCGAGCATCCGCATCCGGGCGACGTTGAGCGCCTGGCGCTCGGTGTCGACCTCGCCCATGTAGATCGTGCACTCCAGGCCGAACAGCGCGCAGGCGGTGGCGGTGGCCACGCCGTGCTGTCCGGCGCCGGTCTCGGCGATGACCCGGGTCTTGCCCATGCGCTTGGTGAGCAGGGCCTGGCCGAGCACGTTGTTGATCTTGTGGGAGCCGGTGTGGTTGAGGTCCTCGCGCTTGAGGAAGACCCGGGCGCCGCCCGCGTGCTCGGCGAACCGCTTGGCCTCGGTGAGCGCGCTGGGACGCCCGGCGTAGTTGACCAGCAGCTCCCCCAGCTCGGCGGCGAAGACGGGGTCGGCCTTGGCCTTCTCGTACTCGGCGGCGACCTCGTCCACTGCGGCGACGAGGGCCTCGGGGATGAACTTGCCGCCGAAGGCGCCGAAGTACCCCGTGGCGCTCGGGACCCGCCCCTCCGGGTCGGGGATGAAGAAGTCGGTGGACATCCGGTGTGCTCCTCGGGCGGGGCCGTACGCCCCGCACGTCGTGGTCTGCGCATGCGTAAAGGAATTACGTACTTCCGGCATAGGCGACATTAGCCCCAGGTGCCGGGAGGCGTACGGGAAGGTGAGGGCGACGGCTGTGTGCCGTGAGCGCGGCGCGAAGGAGCGCCGCGGAACGCGGAAACGCGCGGAAACGCAGCAGGAAGTGCGTGAAGCGTCAGGCTGCCGTCGCCTGACGGCGCCATCGGCGGCCGTTCACCTGGCCGGGTTCACAGCCGATGACGTAGCGCACCCGTCGGCCCAGCACCCGGCGTGCGGGCGCGCGGCAGCCGCGCGGCCGGCAGCCGGGGGCGAGTCGGGTGGCGATGGGCATGGCGTCGGGTCACTCCCGGCCGTGGCGCAGCGCGGGGTGGGCGCCGGCGGCGACGAGGTCCGCGACGGCGGCCTTGGGGTCGCGGCCGGTGACCAGGGACTCGCCGACGAGGACGGCGTCGGCGCCGTCGTTGGCGTAGGCGATCAGGTCGTGCGGGCCGCGCACGCCGGACTCGGCGACCTTCACGATGTGGTCGGGGATCTCGGGGGCGACGCGGGCGAAGTTGCCCCGGTCGACCTCCAGGGTCTTCAGGTTCCGGGCGTTCACGCCGATGACCCGCGCTCCCGCGGCCACCGCGCGCTCGGCCTCCTCCTCGTCGTGCACCTCGACGAGCGGGGTGAGCCCGATGGACTCGGCGCGCTCGATGAGGGAGACCAGGGCGTCCTGGTCGAGGGCGGCGACGATGAGCAGCGCGAGGTCGGCACCGTAGGCGCGGGCCTCCCACAGCTGGTATGCGGTGACGATGAAGTCCTTGCGCAGCACGGGGACGTCGACCTTGGCCCGGACGGCCTCGAGGTCGGCCAGCGAACCGCCGAAGCGGCGGTGCTCGGTCAGGACGCTGATCACCGCCGCGCCGCCCGCCTCGTAGTCGGCGGCGAGCCCGGCGGGGTCGGCGATCGCGGCGAGGGCGCCCTTGGACGGGCTGGACCGCTTGACCTCGCAGATCACCTTGACGCTGTCGCCACGCAGCGCGGCGACGCCGTCCTTGGCCTGCGGCGCCTTGGCGGCCCGCTCCTTGAGCTCGTCGAGGGTGACGCGGGCCTGCCGTTCGGCGAGGTCGGCGCGGACTCCCTCGATGATCTCGTCGAGCACACTCACGCGAGCGGCCCCCTTCCGGGCTGGTACGTAACAAGCGCTGTCATACGCAGGTAGTGCGATGGTAGCCGCCGAACGGCGCTGACCCGTCATCCGGGCGCCCCCGGTCCCATTGAGCGGACACCCGGGCGGACAGGCGCGACCCTCCAGCCGGCGAGCCGGCCGTCCCCGCTCAGGGCGCGAGGCCGGCGCCGAGGGGGAGGTTGCGGACGATCGTGAAGGCCAGTGCGACCGCGCCCAGCGCCCACCAGGCGGCGGGCCGCAGCCGGATCCGCCGGGGCCGGCCGCGCACCTCACGCGAGAGCCACAGCACCCACAGCACGGCGGCGACGGGGTAGCCGAGCACCGCCAGCGCGTTGTCGTGCCAGGCCGCGGCGAGGTGGCCGTGGACCAGTGCGTGGGCGCCGCGCAGTCCGCCGCAGGCCGGGCAGTACAGGCCGGTCAGCGCCAGGAAGGGGCAGACCGGGTAGTGACCGGGGTGGCCGGGGTCGACGGCGCCGACGTAGGCGAAGGCGCCGGCCACGCCGGCCAGCGCCCCCAGCGGCGGGCGTGCGCGGCGCCATGCCGGTCCCGGCGGCCCCCCGGGAGCGGGTGCGGGGTGCGGCTGCCGCGGTGAGCCGGCGGACCGGGGTGGCGGGGGCGGCGGCGGTGGCTGGATCGGCGGCACGCAGCCGATTCTGCCCTGGCCGGGCCGCACCGCGCAGGCCGGCCGGGTGCACGGGTACGGCTGCGGGCGCGGCACCGGGTGGAGAGCCTGGTGCCGCGCCCGCGGGAATCGAGGGGCGTCGGGCAGAGCCGGTCGTCAGCGACCTTCCTTCTGCGGCAGCGGCTGCCCCAGGCCCGCCATCCGCATGCCCAGACCCACGAGGCCGCCGAGGGCGACGATGACCAGCCCGGCCCAGAAGCCGACCGGCTGGGCCGCCACGGTGAAGACCGCGGATACGCAGAAGCCGATGAAGGCGATGGTCACGCCCGTCCAGGCGGCAGGGGTGTGTCCGTGGCTGTTGCCGGCCATGTATGTGCTCCTTGGATATCTTCTCGGCGCCGATATGCGGCGCGGTGACGCTCTGGCCCATTGTCCCTCGCCGTTCCCGCCGTCCGGCGGCAGGGTGGCAGAGCTCACGCCCCGGTGGCCGGGCTCGCCTGAGCCCCGCGCGGCTCAGGCGTCGGTGGGGTCCTCGCCGCGGTCCAGGGCCTTCCAGATCTCCCCGGGGTGGTCGGGGTCGGGTGCCCGGCGGCCGGCGGCGGCAGGGCGCCGGGAGGCGGCGCGGGGGGTCCGGTCGTAGCGGCTGGACATGGCGGGCCAGGACGCGCCGCGCGCGACCGCCAGCAGCCCGGCCGCGAGCAGCAGGAGCCCGCCGAGGGCGGCGACCCAGGGCCAGGCGGTGTGCGCGACGTGCTCGGCGGCGGTGCCGGTCAGGCCGCTGGCCCTGGCGGCGGCGTCGTCGAGGGCCGAGGTGTCGGCGGCTCCGGAGACCGCGGTCGTGACCGTGCCGGCGCCGCAGAGGGCGAGCAGCACGGCGACGAGGACACGGCCGGCCCGGCGGACCGCGAAGACCGCGACGAGGGCGGCGAGGCCGACGAGGGCGAGGGCGTCGGGCAGCGCGGTGACCGCCTTGCCGGCGGCGTGGACGGGCAGCGTGCCGCCCGCCGACGGCGCGGTGCCGGTGGACCACGTCTTACCGGCCGCGAGCAGGACGATCGAGGCGCCGGCCGCGCCGAGGAGCAGAGCGGCGCCGAGGCTGCGGCGGCCCGCGCGGCGGGGGCGGCCTGCGGCGGTCGGCCCCTCGGCGGGGTCCTCCCCTTCGACCTCGACGGGACGGGACTGGGGTACGGCGGCGGAACTCACGCTGTCTCTTCCTTGTCGGCTTCTCCGCCCGGCGGGCGCCCGGCGCCCGGGGGCGGGCAGGCAGGGAGCAGGCGCGCCTCGCGGTGCGGGTGCGCTGAGGCGGCTCCCGGTCGCCGGGGCACGGCCTCGCCTACGTCGCTCACGTCCTCCACTATCACCCCTGCGCCCGCCGCCCGGGCAACCGGGGGCGCCGCGCCGGTATCACGCACGGCACGGGACGCGCCCGCGCTGCCCGCCATCCCTACCCGTGCGGCCGGGCGGGCAACCCTCAACCACCCCCATTTCGCGGCGAGTTCTCGCCCACGGAATGCCATGCTCACGGCAAAGACCTCGCAAGAGGACACGGCGAACAGCTTGTTGACGTGAGCGCGTCACGCTACGGTCACCGCCAGCCCGCCTCCGGATATCGGACCGGACTCGGATCAACGCACCGCAAGGCACCCGCACCACCGCGCGAACAGGCCCCGGGGCACCCTGTCCGGCGGCCTGCCCCCACATGACGTCGGGCCCACCGGCCCGGCCTGCCACAGGAGGCAGCACCTTGCGCAGATCCACCCCGAAGGCGCTCCGCCGCACCGGGCTCTCGCTGACCGTCGCCGGTCTCGCCCTGTCGGGCCTCGCCGCCGCGCCCGCCGCCGACGCACAGCCGACCGCCTCGCACGGCGTCCGCACCGTCCACTCGTGCGCGGCGCCCCGCAGCACCGGATGGGCGGCGTGTCTGGCCCTGAAGGTGACCGGCGGCACCGTGGCGGCCACGGCGACCGACAGCCGCTCCCCCAAGGCCGCGCCCTCCGGCTACGGGCCCGCCTCGCTGCGTTCGGCGTACAAACTCCCGTCGGGCGGCGGCTCCGGCGCGACCGTGGCGATCGTCGACGCCTACGACAACCCCAGCGCCGAGAAGGACCTGGCCGTCTACCGCGCCCAGTTCGGGCTGCCCGCGTGCACCACCGCGAACGGCTGCTTCAAGAAGGTGAGCCAGACCGGCAGCACCACCGCGCTGCCCTCCCCCGACGCCGGGTGGGCCGAAGAGGAGTCGCTCGACGTCGACATGGTCTCGGCGGTCGCCCCGAACGCGCACATCATCCTCGTCGAGGCCAACTCGGCCACCATGGCCGACCTCGGCGCCGCCGTCAACGAAGCGGTGAAGCTCGGCGCCCGCTACGTCTCCAACAGCTACGGCGGCGGCGAGTCCTCCGCCGACCCGTCCTACGACAGCGCGTACTTCAACCACCCCGGAGTCGCCATCACCGTCAGCGCCGGCGACTCCGGTTACGGCACCGAGTACCCTGCGGCCTCCAAGTACGTCACCGCGGTCGGCGGCACCCACCTGACCACGGCCTCCAACAGCCGCGGCTGGAGCGAGACCGTCTGGAGCGGCAGCGGCTCCGGCTGCTCCGCGTACGACCCCAAGCCGGGCTGGCAGAAGGACACCGGCTGCGCCAGGCGCACGGTCGCGGACGTCTCCGCGGTCGCCGACCCGGCCACCGGCGTCGCGGTCTACGACACCTACGGCGGCGACCCCGGATGGGAGGTGTTCGGCGGCACCAGCGTCTCGGCGCCGCTGATCGCCGGCGTCTACGCGGACGCGGGCAAACCGTCCGCGGGCTCCACCCCGTCCTCGTTCCCGTACGCCCACAAGTCCGCGCTCTACGACGTCACCAGCGGCTCCAACGGCTCGTGCGGCGGCTCGTACCTGTGCACCGGCAAGCCCGGCTACGACGGCCCGACCGGGCTCGGCACGCCCAACGGCACGGCCGCCTTCAAGGGCTGACAGACCGTCAGAAAACGAGCGGGCCGTGCCCCGGCCGGGGTGCGGCCCGCTCGCCCTACGGCTGCAGGCGGTTGGCCGCCGCCACCGCGCGCAGCACCGCGGCCGCCTTGTTGCGGCACTCGGTGTCCTCGCTCACCGGGTCGGAGTCCGCCACGATCCCGGCGCCCGCCTGGACGTAGGCGACGCCGTCGCGCAGCAGCGCCGTGCGGATCGCGATCGCGGTGTCGGAGTCCCCGGCGAAGTCCAGGTAGCCGACGGCGCCCCCGTAGACCCCGCGCCGGGTGGGCTCCAGCTCGTCGATGATCTCCATCGCGCGCGGCTTGGGCGCCCCCGAGAGCGTGCCGGCCGGGAAGCAGGCGGTGAGCACGTCGAACGCGGTACGGCCCGCTCCCACCCGGCCGGTGACCGTCGAGACGATGTGCATGACATGGCTGTAGCGCTCGATCGACATGAAGTCGACCACCTCGACGCTCCCCGGCTCGCACACCCGGCCCAGGTCGTTGCGGGCCAGATCCACCAGCATCAGGTGCTCGGCCCGCTCCTTGGGGTCGGCCAGCAGCGCCTCGGCGAGCGCCGCGTCCCGCTGCGGGGTCTCGCCGCGCGGCCGGGTGCCCGCGATCGGGTGCACCAGCGCCCGCCCGTCCTCGACGGTGACCAGCGCCTCGGGCGAAGAGCCGACGACGTCGAAGGCCTCCCCGTCCCCGCAGGGGAACCGCAGCAGGTACATGTACGGACTCGGGTTGGTCGCCCGCAGCACCCGGTAGACGTCCAGGGCGCTCGCCGGGCACGGGGCCTCGAACCGCTGCGAGGGCACCACCTGGAACGCCTCGCCCGCCCGGATGCGCTCCTTGACCTCCTCGACCGCCTCCTGGAAGGCGGGCCCGCCCCAGCGCGCCGCGAACTCCGGCAGCTCGGCCGGGGGCAGCTCGGCCGGGGGGCTCGGCACCGGCCGGGACAGGTCGGCCGTCATCACGTCGAGGCGGGCCACCGCGTCGGCGTACGCCTGGTCGACACCGGTGTCCAGGTCGTTGTGGTTGATGGCGTTGGCGATCAGCAGCACCGTGCCGTCCCAGTGGTCGAGCACCGCCAGGTCCGAGGTGAGCAGCATCGTCAGCTCGGGCAGCCCGAGGTCGTCCTTGGCGTGCTCGCCGATGTGCTTCTCCAGGCGGCGCACGACGTCGTAGCCGAGGTAGCCGACCATGCCGCCGGTGAAGGGCGGCAGCGCGCCGCCGGAATGCAGGTCGCGCGGGGTGTGCAGGGTCTCCACGGTGGCCCGCAGCGCCTCCAGGGGGTCACCGGAGACCGGGACGCCGACCGGCGGGGTCCCCAGCCAGTGCGCCTGGCCGTCCCGCTCGGTCAGGGCGGCGGCGCTGCGTACGCCGATGAACGAGTAGCGCGACCAGGCGCGGCCGTGCTCCGCCGACTCCAGCAGGAAGGTGCCCGGCCGTTCGGCGGCGAGCTTGCGGTACAGGCCGACGGGTGTGTCCCCGTCGGCGAGGAGCCGCCGGGTGACCGGGATGACCCGGCGGTCCCGGGCGAGCTCTCGGAATCCGGCGAGATCGGGGGTGACGTTGCCCGTGGTCATGGGGGAAGCCTAGTGCGTGTGCCCCCCCGGCGTCCGAGGACGAGCCCCGCGCCGGGGCCGGGGTCAGGCGGACTCCCCGCCGTCGGCCAGCGGCAGCGAGCCGGCGTCGAAGCACGTGCGGTCCCCGGTGTGGCAGGCGGCGCCCACCTGGTCGACCTTGACCAGCAGGGTGTCGCCGTCGCAGTCGAGGGCCACCGACTTCACGTACTGCGCGTGGCCGGAGGTGTCGCCCTTGACCCAGTACTCCCGGCGGCTGCGGCTCCAGTAGGTGCAGCGGCCCGTGGTCAGGGTGCGGTGGAGCGCCTCGTCGTCCATCCAGCCCATCATCAGCACCTCGCCCGTGTCGTACTGCTGGGCGATGGCGGGCACCAGACCGTCCGCGTTGCGCTTGAGGCGTGCGGCGACGGAAGGGTCCAGGTTGCGTTCGGAAGGTGCTGGCATACCCCCATTCTGGCAGCCTGCTGGGGCATCCTTCGGACATGAGCTCCCCCGCGCCTCCCGAGAACGGTCCGCCGCCCCGCAGCGACGACGACGAACCCCGGGTCACCGTGATCGTGGTGACCGCCGTACTGGTGCTCGCCCTGGTCATCGGCGGCATCGTGTGGCTGGGCAGCGGCAGCGGCCCCGGACGCGGCACCCAGGGGCCCGGCGGGACGGCCTCCCCGGACGCGCCGGTGCGTCCGTCACCGTGAGCGTCCCTGCCACCCCGGCGATCCGGGGCGTCGTAGGCTGACGGCATGTCGACTCATGCGCAGCGTGAACGCCTGCTCCTCGCCGACCTGCTGGAGAGCGCCGGGCCCGACGCGCCCACCCTGTGCGAGGGCTGGAACACCCGGGACCTCGCCGCCCACGTGGTGGTCCGCGAGCGGCGCGGCGACGCCGCGGCCGGACTGGTCATCCCGCCGCTGGCGGCGCGGCTGGAGCGGGTCCGCACCGAGTTCGCCGCCAAGCCGTACGAGGAGCTGATCCAGCTCATCCGCACCGGCCCGCCGCGCATGTCGCCGTTCGCCCTCAAGCAGATCGACGAGGCCGCCAACACCGTCGAGTTCTACGTGCACACCGAGGACGTCCGCCGTGCGCAGCCCGACTGGACGCCGAGGGAGATCGACCCGGTCTTCGGCGAGGCGCTGTGGAAGCGGCTGGAGAAGGGCGCCCGGATCCTGGGGCGCAAGGCACCGGTCGGCCTCGTCCTGCGCCGCCCCGACGGGCAGACCGCGGTGGCCCACCGGGGCACCCCGGTCGTCACGGTCACCGGTGATCCGGCCGAGCTGACGATGTTCGCCTTCGGCCGCACCTCGGCCGCCCGCGTGGAGCTGGAGGGCGAGCCGGAGGCGATCGCGAAGCTGGAGAGCACCAGGCAGCTGGGGATCTGACCTGCGCGGCGGGCCGCTACCGCACCGGGTGGCCCGCCTCGCGCAGGGTGCGCTTGACCTCGCCGATGCGCAGGTCGCCGAAGTGGAAGACGGAGGCGGCGAGCACGGCGTCGGCGCCCGCCGCGATCGCCGGCGGGAAGTCGGCGAGCTTGCCCGCGCCGCCGCTGGCGATCACCGGGATCGTGACGTGCTTGCGTACGGCTTCGATCATCTCGATGTCGTAGCCGTCCTTGGTGCCGTCGGCGTCCATGGAGTTGAGCAGGATCTCCCCGGCGCCCAACCCGGCGGCGCGGTACGCCCATTCGACGGCGTCGATCCCGGTGCCGCGGCGGCCGCCGTGCGTGGTCACCTCGAATCCGGAGTCGGTCGTCACCCCTTCCGGGCAGCGCCGGGCGTCCACCGAGAGCACCAGCACCTGGCGGCCGAAGCGTTCGGCGATCTCCCTGATCAGCTCCGGCCGGGCGATGGCTGCGGTGTTGACGCCCACCTTGTCGGCGCCCGAGCGCAGCAGCCGGTCCACGTCCTCGGCGCTGCGGACCCCGCCGCCCACGGTCAGCGGGATGAAGACCTGCTCGGCGGTGCGGCGCACCACCTCGTAGGTGGTCTCGCGGTTGCCGGAGGAGGCGGTGATGTCCAGGAACGTCAGCTCGTCGGCGCCCTCGGCGTCATAGACCTTCGCCATCTCGACGGGGTCGCCCGCGTCGCGCAGATCGACGAAGTTGACGCCCTTGACGACGCGGCCGTCGGCCACGTCGAGGCAGGGGATGACTCGGACCGCCAGGGTCATTGCGGCTCTCCTGAAGATGGTGCTCTGTACGCCTCGAGCTCGACCTCGACGAGCACACGGGAGTCGACGAAGCCGGAGACCACCACGAGCGTGGCGGCCGGGCGGACGGCGTCGAAGAGCTGCTTGTGCGCGCGTCCGGCCTCGTCCACGTCGCGGGCGTGGGTCAGGTACATGCGGGTGCGGACGACGTCGGCGGCCCCGAGGCCGAACCCCTCCAGCGCCGTGAGGGCGTTGCCGAAGGCGGCCAGGGCCTGCTGGTACGGATCGCCCTCGCCGAGCAGCACGCCGTCCTTGAACGGCATCGTGCCGGCGACGACGACCCGGTCCCCCGCCGCTACCGCACAGGCGAAGCCGATCGTCTCCTCCCAGGGGCTGTCGGACTGCACACGCCGTACGGCGGGGGTTCGGCTCATCGGGACACGGCCTCCAACGCTTCTTCCAAGGTGAACGCCTTGGCGTAGAGGGCCTTGCCCACGATGGCGCCTTCCACACCCTCGGGCACCAACGAGGCGATGGCCCGCAGGTCGTCGAGGGAGGAGACGCCACCGGAGGCGACGACGGGCTTGTCGGTGGCGGCGCACACGTTCCGCAGCAGCTCCAGGTTGGGGCCCTGGAGCGTGCCGTCCTTGGCGATGTCGGTGACGACGTAGCGGGCGCACCCCTCGGAGTCGAGGCGGGCCAGCGTCTCGTACAGGTCGCCGCCGTCGCGCGTCCAGCCGCGGCCGCGCAGGGTCGTGCCGCGCACGTCCAGGCCGACCGCGATCCGCTCGCC
>CAYNNX010000217.1:0-2410 GCA_964398515.1 uncultured Streptantibioticus sp.
CGCGGTGCTGGAGCGGCTCTTCGACGCTCCGGCGATGGAGCGCACCGCGGTGCGCGCGCGGACGATGGTGGCCGGTGAGTGGGAGAAGCTGCTGGCGTCGCGGCCGGAGCTGGCCGAGCTGTTCCCGCAGGGCGATCCGCGGGCGCTCGCCGCGTGGCTGGAGAGCGCCGAGGAGCTCGTCGAGCGGTGGTTCGCGCTGGAGGACCCGACGCGGCTGGAGCCCGCGGAGCGTGAGCTGTACGTGGAGACGGCGCTGGAGTCCGGCCTGGTGCTGCGCGGTTACGTGGACCGGCTGGACGTGGCGCCCACCGGTGAGCTGCGGGTGGTGGACTACAAGACCGGCAAGGCGCCGCGGCCGGATTACGCGGCGGACGCGCTCTTCCAGATGAAGTTCTACGCCCTGGTCCTGTGGCGGCTGCGCGGGGTGGTGCCGCGGCGGCTGCAACTGGTCTATCTGGGCAGCGGCGACCTGCTGACCTACGACCCCACGGCGGACGACCTGCGGGCGGTGGAGCGCAAGCTGCTGGCGCTGTGGGACGCGATCCGCCGGGCGACACGGACCGGCGACTGGCGGCCGCGGCCGAGCAGGCTGTGCGACTGGTGCGACCACCAGGCGCTGTGCCCGGAGTTCGGCGGCACCCCGCCGGTCTATCCGCTGCCGACGCAGCGAGAGACCGGGGAAGCCGAGCCGCTTCCGGGGGCGTGACGGCCTTAGGGAAGAATGGCCGTCCCCAAGGGGGAAGGAGTTTTTGTGGCTATCCGCGTCCTGCTGGTCGACGACCAGCCGCTGCTGCGCACCGGATTCCGGATGATTCTGGAGGCGGAGCAGGACCTGGCCGTGGTCGGTGAGGCCGGCGACGGCCTGCAGGCGCTGGACCAGGTGCGGGCCCTGCATCCCGATGTGGTGCTGATGGACATCCGTATGCCGCGCATGGACGGTGTCGAGGCCACGCGTCAGATCACCGGCCCGGGACGGGACGGACCGGCCAAGGTGCTGGTGCTGACCACGTTCGATCTGGACGAGTACGTGGTGGAGGCGCTGCGCGCCGGCGCGAGCGGGTTCCTGCTGAAGGACGCCCCGGCGGCCGAGCTGGTGCAGGCGATCAGGGTGGTGGCGGCCGGCGAGGCGATGCTCGCCCCCAGCATCACCCGGCGGCTGCTGGACAAGTACGCGGGCCATCTGCCGTCCGGCGAGGAGCCGGTGCCCCACGCGCTGAACACCCTCACCGA
Source organism: uncultured Streptantibioticus sp. (assembly GCA_964398515.1). GTDB lineage: Bacteria > Actinomycetota > Actinomycetes > Streptomycetales > Streptomycetaceae > CAYNNX01. The sequence goes on from CAYNNX010000217.1 coordinate 1,231, forward strand.
GCGCGAGGTCGAGGTTCTGAAGCTGGTGGCGCGCGGCCTGTCCAACGCGGAGATCGCGGCCGAGCTGTTCGTCAGCGAGACGACGGTGAAGACGCACGTCGGCCATGTGCTGACCAAGCTGGGGTTGCGGGACCGGGTGCAGGCGGCGGTGTACGCCTACGAAAGCGGATTGGTCCGCCCGGGCGCGAGCTAAGCGCCTCCGGCGGCCGACCGGACCCGGCAGTCGAGGCCCGTGACGCCCCTGCCGGGGGCTGAGCCGCCACGCTCCCGCCCTCTGCGGGGCGGGAAGCGGCCACGCGCTGCCCGGGCGGCCCCGGCTGGGCCCGTGAGGCCGCCGCGGGACGCCAGGGCCTGCGTTCGGGCGTATGGCCCGGCGGGTACTGAAGCCCCTGTGAGGACGCAACCGCCCGGCAACGCCGAGCCGCGAAGCCACCGCAGAACGCCGGACCTTGCGCGTGCACGTGCGGCCCCCGGCGGAGCCGTCAGGCCCCCCGCGGCGACTCAACGGCCCGCCAGTACAGGCGGCCCCGGCCGGGCCGTAAACCCGCCACTGGACACCGAGCCCTGCGAGCGCGCCGCCCCCGCGCAACCCTCAAGCCCCGCGGGGCTGAGCCGCCACGCCCTGCGCCCAGCTCGGGCGGGCCGTGAGTGGCCGCGAGGCGGCCTTCTCGCGCAGCCCGGCGGGCTGTGAAGCGGCCATACCGGCTGGACCGGCAAGGCCTGTAAGCCGTGCCGGGGTCGGCGCCCTTCGGGTCGTTCCCCGGGGGCAGCCGGCTGGGGCAAGCCCGCCCGCCCCCGGGCGGCCCCGCGCCGGGGCGCGGCGCCGGGCAAGGGGTGGGCGGGTGGGGTGCGTCAGCTCTTCACGCCGCGGCCGAGTTCCCAGAACAGCATCTCGGCGGAGGAGTTGAGGGCCCATTCGGTGCCGGTGATCTGGGACTTGGCGGCGAGGTACTGCTTACCCTGCCACAGCGGGAGGAACGGTACATCACGGGCGATGTCGTCCTGTACCTGCTCGAAGCTGTTGACCGCGAAGCTGCGTTCCGCGTTCTGTCGGGTGCGGGGGATCAGCTGGTTCTCGATGGCGTCGTTGCGGTACGGGCTGCTGAGGAAGTTGTTCTTGCCGAAGAAGGGCGCGACATAGTTGTCGGGGTCCGGGAAGTCGGGGAACCAGCCCATCCCG
>CAYNNX010000217.1:2420-12091 GCA_964398515.1 uncultured Streptantibioticus sp.
ACTGGCCCTTCTTCTCGGCGGGCCGGAACTGGGTCCACGGCACGCCCTGGAGGGTCACCTTGAACAGGCCGCTCCCCTCCAGCTGCTTCTTCAGCTCGGCGAACTCCTTGGCGGTCGCGGAGCCGTAGTGGTCGGTGGTGTACGTCACGGCGAGGTTGACCGGGGTCGAGATGCCGGCCTGGCGCAGCGTGCTGCGGGCGGCGTTCGCGTCCGGGGCGCCGTAGAGGTTGAAGAACGAGTTGGTGTGGCCGGTGATCCCCTGGGGAACCATCGAGTACAGCGGCTGCGACGTGCGCGCGTACACGTCGCGCACCAGCGCCTGCCGGTCGACGACCTGGGCGACGGCCTTGCGGACTGCGACCGACTTCACCGACGGGTCGTCGGTGTTGAAGACCAGGTAGCGGATCTCCTGGCCGGGCGCCTCGACGAGGTTGAGGTTCTGCGAGGTGCTGTCGCCCAGAGCCGCGATCTGGTCGGGGGTCATGGTGCGGTTCATCAGGTCGATGCTGCCCGCGCGCAGCGCCTTCTCCATCGCGGCGCTGTCCTTGAAGAACCGCAGTTCTATCTTGCCGTTGTTGAGCTTGGCGTACCCCTTGTAGTGGGGGTTCTTGGAGAACTCGGCCTTGTCGCCGGGGTTGAACGAGTCCAGCTTGTACGGGCCGGAGCCGACGACGTTGTAGCCGGCGTAGATCTTGTTCTCCGGGTAGACCTTGCTGTCCACGATCGCCGCCGCCGGGGTCGCCAGCTTGAAGGGGAAGGTGGCGTCCGGGGTCTTGAGGTGGAAGACGATGGTGGACTCGGTCGGCGTCTCGACCCGGTCCACGTTGTCCAGCAGTGAGGACGGCCCGTTGGGGTCGCGGATGGCGAGCTGGCGGTCGATGGAGTACTTCACGTCGGCGGCGGTGAGCGGGTCGCCGTTGGAGAACTGCAGCCCGGAGCGGACGGTGCAGCGGTAGGTCTCACCCATCTGGTCGGTGAAACCGCACTTGTCGGCCGCGTCCGGGACGGGGTCGGTCCCGGTGCGCGGGTAGCTGAGCAGGGTCTGGAACGTGTTGCGCAGAATGTTCCACTCGCCGATGTCATAGGCCGCCGCAGGGTCGAGCGGAGCCTTCGAGTCCTGCGTGGCCTCGATCTTGTCGGTCGTGCCCACGACGATGGCGTCGCCGTTGCCCCCACTGCCGCCGTTCGATCCGCCGCATCCTGCGAGGGCGGGCGCTATCAGGCCCACCATGGCGGCCGGCACCAGTAGCTTGCGATTCATCCTCGTCGGTCTCCCTGTTTCGGCGCGTTGGTAGTTCTGTAAGCCGCGGGTGGCGCTACGCCTGCGCCACCCGCTCCCCCATGCGTCTTCAGTTGTGGAATCTCTGTGGAGTTGTCTGTGGAGTTGTCTGTGGAATTGTCGCTCAACCGGTCCGGTCAGCTGTCGGCGGTGCCGTACAGGTGGCAGGCCACCGACACGTCGCCGCCGGACACCAGGCGCAGTCGGGGATCCGCGGCCTCCTCGAACTCCACGACCACGTGCCCGCCGTCCGTCTGCATGGTGACGACGCCGCTCCAGAACGGCTCACGCGGTTCCGCGGCGGAGGCCTCCTCGCGAAGGCCACGGAGGTATTCCAGCACCTCCTCGGCGGTGGCTCCTCGCCCGGGTGCGATGACGGCCCGGGAGCCCCCCGACTCGGCGAGCTGGTCCACGTCCGCGAACAGGGCCTTCTCGCGTGAGTACTGCTCCACCGGCATCTCCAGCCACCGGCGCTCCAGCACCGCGCGCAGGTCGCGGGCCTCCCAGCCGCAGCCCGCCAGGGCAACCGGGCAACGGGGGTGGAAGGAGCAGCCCAGCGGCGGCCGGGCCGCGTCGGGGATCTCCCCGCGCGGCAGGTCCCGCGCCACCGCCTTCGTCGGATCCGGCTCGGGGATCGCGGCGAGCAGCGCCTTGGTGTAGGGGTGCTTCGGGTCGGTGAAGACCTGCTCGGTCGGGCCGTACTCCACGATGCGGCCCAGATACATGATCGCGATGGTGTCGCAGAAGAACTTGGCGCTCGCCAGGTCGTGGGTGACGTAGACGTACGTCAGGTCCAGATCCCGCTTCAGGTCCAGCATCAGCTGGAGGATCTTGGCGCGCACGCTCATGTCGAGCATCGAGATCGGCTCGTCGGCGACGAGGAGCTCCGGCTCGGCGATGATCGCGCGGGCGAGCACGGCTCGCTGCTTCTGGCCGCCGGACAGGTCCGACGGGTACTTGGTCAGATAGCGCTCGGGCGGGGTGAGCCCGACCCGCTCCAGGGCGTCGGCGACCTTGGCGTCGTACTCGGCGTCGTCCTTGACCAGGTTGTGGATGCGCAGCGGGTGGCCGACCGCGGTACGGATGTCCATGGCCGGATTGAGGGAGGCGTGCGGGTCCTGGAAGACCATCTGCAGCTTGCGCCGCAGCGGCCGCAGCCGGCGCTCGCCGTAGCCCGCGATGTCCTCTCCGCGGTAGCGGATGGATCCGGAGGTGGGCGAGTTGAGGCCCAGCAGGGTGCGGCCGAGCGTGGTCTTGCCGGAGCCGGACTCGCCGACCAGGCCGAGCACCTCGCCCTTGCGCAGGGTCAGGCTGACGCCGTCGACGGCCTTGACCGCCCCGCCGCCGCGCCCGGTGAGCCTGGGCAGGAAGCCGCCGCGCATACCGAAGTGGACTTCGAGGTTCTCGACCTCGACGAGGGTGTCGCTCCCCGCGGCGGCGTCCGGTTCGCCGGCCTGCTGCCCGGCCTGCTCCTCCAGGGCGGCGGCCGGCGCGTCCGCCTCGGGCTCCGTCCGGTTGTCAGGCTTCGTCGGCAACGCTGATCTCCTTCACCGCGGCGAGCGGCTCGCGCCCGTCCGTTCCCAACTCGTCGGCCAGCGAGGGCTGTACGTCGATGGCCTGGTGCCAGCAGGTGCTGCGCACACCGGACGCCAGTACCACCTCGGGCGGCTCCACCTCCGCGCATCCGCGCATGGCCACCGGGCACCGGGGGTGGAACCGGCACCCCTTCGGCGGGTCGCCGAGGTCCGGCGGGCTGCCGGGAATGTAGTGCAGCCCGGTGGTGGACAGCGAGATGGTGGAGCGGAGCAGCTCCTTGGTGTACGGGTGCTGCGGGTTGGCGAAGACCTCGCGGGCATCGCCCTGTTCGACGATGTGTCCCGCGTACATCACGGCAACCCGGTCGCATGCCTCGGCGACAATACCGAGATTGTGCGTGATGAGAACCAAGGCGGTGTCAAAGTTCTTGCGAAGGTCCGCGAGAATTTTGATGATCTGGGCCTCGACGAGGACGTCGAGCGCCGTTGTGGGCTCGTCGGCGACCACGAACGCGGGGCGCAGCACCAGGGCGAGCGCGATCATGATGCGCTGGCGCATGCCGCCGGAGAACTCGTGCGGGTAGTTCTCGTACCGGCTGGGCGGGATGCCCATGCCGCGCAGCGCCTCCAGGGAACGCTGCCGGATCTGCTCCTTGGTGAGCCGCTTCTCGTGGGTGCGCAGCGTCTCCTCGAAGTGCTCGGAGATCTTCATCAGCGGGTTGAGCCGGGTCATCGGCTCCTGGAAGATCAGCCCGAGCTCGGGGCCGCGCAGCTTCTGCAGTTCCTTGGGCGGCAGCTCGACGAGGTTGCGGCCCGCCGCGCGCTCGCTGTGCAGCGTGACCTCGCCGCCGAGGCCGACCGCGGGCGGGGTGAGACCGAGGACGCCCCGGCCCAGCGTCGACTTGCCGCAGCCGGACTCGCCGACCAGGCCGAGGGTCTCGCCGGGCCGCACGTCGAAGGAGACGCCGTCCACGGCACGGACCGGGCCGCGCTCGGTGCCGTACCAGACACGCAGGTCACGCACGGTCAGTACGGGGTCGCGCGAGCTGTCGGCGCGGTCGTGCGCGGCGGGGGCCGCCGCGGCCTCCGCGGGTTCGGTGGTGGCGGTCATCAGCCCTCCTTCGGGGTGTCGTCCGCCGTGGCGGCGGGCTTGGCGGTCTCGGCCTCGGCCGGGGTCGCCTTCTTGGCCGACGTGGCCTTCTTGGCCGTGGTCGTCTTCTTGGCGGCGGTCGTCTTCTTGGCCGCGGTCGTCTTCTTGGCCGAGACCGACTTCTTGGCGGCCGCGGTCTTCGTTGCGGCGGCGGTCCTCCCGGCGGTCGCGGCCTTCTTGGGCGCGGCGGCCTTCTTCGCGGTGGTCGCCTTCTTCGCGGTGGTCGCCTTCTCCGCCGGGGGCGTCTGCTCCTCGGCGGGAGCCGACTCCTCCTCAACGGAAGGCACGGGCTCCTCGGCGGGAGCCGACTCCTCCTCGGCGGAAGGCACGGGCTCCTCGGCGGAAGCCGGCTCCACCGCTTCGACCGGTTGAGCCTGTTCGACCGCTTCGACTGCCTCGACCGCTTCAGCCGGTTCCACCGACTCGACCGCTTCAGCCGGTTCGACCGACTCGACCGGCTCAGCCGCTTCAACCGCTTCAGCCGCTTCAGCCGCTTCAGATGTGGAAGAAGGCGTTTGCGCCGCCGCTCCCGGTTCCGGTTCCGCTTCCGCCTTCGAGGTCGCCCGTTCCGGTTCGGCGGCCGGGAGGGGCGCCGGGGCGGCGGCGGTGATCGTGCGGCGGCTGCTGAGGCCGGAGGGGATCACGGCGCGCAGGATGCGGCGGCGGCGCAACGACGGGTTGAGGATGTCGTTGAGGCCCTCGCCGACCAGGGTGAAGCCGAGGATCGCGAGGATGATCGCGATGCCGGGGTAGGTGGCGGTCCACCACATGCCGGCGTCGACGTCGTCGACCGCACGCTGGAGGTCGTAGCCCCACTCGGCGGCCTCGGTGGGCTGGATGCCGAGGCCCAGGAAGCCCAGTCCGGCGAGGGTCGAGATCGCGTCGGCGGCGTTCATGGTGGTGATCACCGGGACCGACTGCACGACGTTGCCGAAGAGGTACTTGCGGATCACGACCGACGGCTTGGCGCCCATCGCGCGGGCCGCCTCCACGTAGAGCGCCTCGCGGGCCGACAGGGCCGAGGAGCGCACCACGCGGAAGTACTGCGGGATGTAGACCACCGTGATCGACAGCGCCGCGGTGACCACGCCGCCGCCGACGACGCCCGAGAAGACGAACCCGGCGACGATGGCCAGCAGCAGGTACGGGAACGCGAAGAGCGCGTCCATGACCAGGACGAGGATCCGGTCGAGCCAGCCGCCGAAGTAGCCGGCGAGCAGGCCGAGGAGGACGCCGAGGATCAGCGAGAAGACGACCGCGAGGATCATCACCTCCAGCGCGGTGCGGGCGCCGTAGATCGTGCGGGAGAGCACGTCCAGGCTCTGCACGGTGGTGCCGAACAGATGGCTGCCGTCGGGTGCCCCCTGCTTGGGGAACGGCGTGCCGCCCGAACGGTACTGATCGAAGCTGTACGGCGCGATCAGCGGCGCGAACACGGCGATCAGCACGAAGAGGCCGGAGATCGCCACACCGGTCCACAGCAGGAACTTCGGCATGCCGTGTGCCTGGCGGACGGGGGCGAACATGCGGCGCAGGCCGCGCAGCCGGCCGGGCTTGACCGGGGCTGCGACCGGGGTCTCCGCCTCGGTGGGCGGAAGCAGGGCTGTCTGGGTCATCTCAGTACCGCACCCTCGGGTCGATCAGTGCGTTCACGAAGTCGATGAGCATGGAGATCACCACGACCACCAGGGCGAACACCGTGACGATGCCCTGGACGGCGGCGTAGTCACGGGCGTTGATGTAGCGGATCAGCTCCTGGCCGATCCCCGGCCAGTTGAAGGTCTTCTCGGTCAGCACCGAGCCGCCGAGCAGCATGGCGACCTGGAGGCCGAGGACGGTGACGACCGGGACCAGGGCGTTGCGGAAGGCGTGCTTGGTGACGACGGAGGTCTCCTTGATGCCGCGGGCCCGGGCGGCCTCCACGTAGTCGCCCTGGAGGGTCTGGATCACGTTGACGCGGATCATCCGGATGAAGACGCCGACGATGATCAGGCCGAGGGTGATCGAGGGGAGCACGAGGTGCTGGGCGATGTCGCCGACCGCGCTCCAGTCGCCGGCGAGCGCGGCGTCGAGGATGAGGATGTGGGTCTGGGTGGGGATCTGAAGACCCGTCAGCAAGGTGACCTGGCCGTTGTTGGGCAGCCAGCCGAGCCCGCTCGGCCCGAGGGCCATCTTGCCCAGCAGTCCGACGACGAACACCGGTGCCGCGTAGGTGACGATCGCGAACAGCCGGCTGCCGACGTCGATGCCGCGGTCGCGGAAGCGGCCGGACAGCAGGCCCAGCGGCAGGCCGATGACGGCGGCCACGATCAGCGCGCCGAGGCTCAGCGAGAGGGTGGCACCGCCGCTGTTGATGATGACCTGACGGACGCTCAGGTTGTCGGAGAAGGTGGTTCCGAAGTTCAACGTGGCGACCGACTTGAGGTAGTCCCAGAACTGGTCGATCAGCGGCCGGTCGAGGCCTGCGGCGTGCCGGCGGGCGGCGAGTTCGGCCGCGGAGAGTTTGCCTCCCTGCGACGCCGAGATGGGGTCGCCTGGCGCCACCCGCATCATGACGAAGACCAGGACCAGCAGGATCAGGACCATGGGTATCGCCAGCGCGATCCTGGTGAGGATGTAGCGGCGCAGCGACCCGGACTGCTTGCTCATGAGGTGGATGTCTTTCTTCACCGGGCGACGGGGGCCGGCCCGCGAACGGGGGTCGCGGCGGGCCGGCCGGCCGTCACAGGCCGCTTACTTGCTGAGCTCGTAGAAGCGGAACATCGTCGGGTCGAGCGCCTTGTCGACGCCGTTGACACCGTTGCGGATCACCGCGGTCTGCTTGCCCTGCCACAGCGGGATGATCGGGGCGTCCTCGGCGACCTGCTTCTGGATGTCGGAGAAGGCCTGGTTGCGCGTGGCGACGTCGGTCGAGGCCTCCTCCTTCTGCAGGTTGGCCTGGATGCCGGCGTTGCTGTAGCCGGTGCCCAGGAAGGGGTTGCTGTTGAGGAAGGGGGCCAGGTCGTCGTCGGCGTCCGGGAAGTCCGGGAACCAGCCGATCATGTACGAGCCGTAGCTGTTGGCCTTCTCGTCCTTCTGGTACTGCTCCCACTCGGTGGAGCTCACCTTGACCTGGAACAGGCCGGTGGCCTCCAGCTGCCGCTTGAGCTCGGTGGCCTCGTCGGCGGCGGCCGTGTAGTGGCTCGGCGTGTAGAAGTACTCGAGCTGGACGGGGGTGTTGATACCGGCGTCCTTCAGCAGCTGCGCGGCCTTGGCCTTGTCCGGCGTGGCGCCGTACTTGTCCTTGAACGCGTCGGTGTGGCCCTGCACGCCGAGGCCGACCATCGAGTAGAGCGGCTCGACGGTGCCGTTGTAGACGGTCTTGGCCAGGGCGGCGCGGTCGATGACCTGGGCGACGGCCTGCCGGACCGCCTGCTGGTCGGAGGGCTTGACCTTGGCGTCGAAGACGAAGTAGCGCTTCTCGCTTCCGGTGCCCTGGACGACCTTGACGCCGCTGGCGCTCTGCAGCGACTTGACGTCGGTCGGCGTGAAGTTGCGGAAGGCGGTGTCGACGTCGCCGGCCTGGATCGCCTGCTTCAGCGTCGAGGTGTCGGAGAAGTACTGGATGATGAACTGCTTGTTCTGCAGCTTCGCCGGGCCGTTGTACTTGGCGTTGGCCACGAACGACGCCGACTGCTTGGGCGTGTACTTGTCCAGCGTGTACGGGCCGGAACCGACCATCTTGGTGCCCGAGAGCATCTTGTCGGCCGGGTAGGCCGTGTGGTCGACGATGACCCCGGCGTCGGTGGCGAGCACCTGCGGGAAGGTGGCGTCGGCGTTCTTCAGGTGGAAGACCACCTGGTCGTCGCCCTTGGCGTCGGTGGAGTCCAGGTTGCCCAGCAGGCTCGCCGGGCCGTTCGGCGCGTTGATCTTCACCATGCGGTCGAACGAGAACTTCACGTCCGTCGCGGTGAGTTTGTCCCCGTTGGAGAAGACCAGCCCCGGCTTGAGCGTGCAGGAGTACGTCTTGGGGTCGGTGAAGGAGCAGGACTTGGCGGCGTCCGGCTCGGGCGTGGTGCCCTGGGTGGGGAAGTGCATGACCTTCTGGAAGACGCTGTCGATCACCTCCCAGGACCCGTAGTCGTATGCGCCTGCCGGGTCGAGCGACGACACGGTCTCGGTGGTGCCGACCACGATGGCCTTGCCACCTGACGCTGATTTGCCTCCGCACGCGGACACACCGACAGCCAGGAAGGCGACGGCGGCAGCGGCGACGACACGCTTGGTACGTGACATCTCGTGAATCCCCTTGCTCAAACGCCGATCGGTTGATTCGGCATTGACCAGCAAGGACCCTAGTGGGCACGCCCGACTCCGCCAGAACACGGAGAAGTTGAGGCGAAATCACGCCCAGATAACGGCACCCGTAACCCCGATATCCGGACAGCGGAGCGTTCTACTCCGGAGGTGACCAACCGGGACACAAGGATGCCGCACCGACGGCTGCACCACCCCCCGGATCAGAAGACACGCAACCTGTCGACATACGGTTGCGTGACAAATATCACAGCACCGAAGGGGAGTGACGGCAAGCGAATTCGGCCATCGCATTCGTCACGCAAGATAAGCGGCCAACCGCCCAGAGTTTCCGGCGGAAATTTTCCGGGCAGGCCGGAGCCCGGTCGGCGCACGCTCGGTGAGCGATCAGTGCACGGCGGTGACCAGGGAGCGCAGGAAAGTCAGGTCGATCTCTTCCAGCGACGTCACGACCGTGCGCCCGGGGGCCGCCTCGATCGGGACGAGCGAGGGCACCGCCACCACCCGGCAGCCGGCCGCCTCCGCCGAGGCGACGCCGGTCGGGGTGTCCTCCACGACCACGCAGCGGGCCGCATCGACGCCCAGCCGGTCGGCGGCGAGCAGGTAGGGGTCGGGGTACGGCTTGGTGCGGGCCACCTCGTCCCCGGCCACGGAGAGGGCGAAGTACTCGGGGCCGAGGGAGCGCAGCACGGTGTCGATGATGTGCCGGTGCGAGGCGGAGACCAGCGCCGTGGGCACCTCGTGGGCGGCGAGTTCGGCGAGCAGCCGGTGCGCGCCGGGCATCAACGGCACTCCCCTGCCGACGAGTTCCACGAAGCGCGCGTTGATCCTGGGGGCCAGCTCCTCCATGGTGAGGGCGACGCCGGTGACCTCGATCAGGTGCGCGACGCTGCGGGTCATCGGACCGCCTATCACGATCTGGCGGTGCTCCTCGTGCAGGACGTGGCCGAGCTCGGCGAAGACCTCGGACTCCGCCTCCCACCAGAAGCCCTCGGTGTCCACCAGGGTGCCGTCCATGTCGAGCAGCACGGCCTGCAGGGCGGAGCCCTCGGCGAGCGGCGATTCGACGGCGGGGATGCTGCTGGTCATCCGGGTTGCACCTCCGTGGGGGATGAAGAGGCCGGTCGTCCGCCGCGCGTGCGTGGCGCCACGCGGCGGGCGACCGGCCTCCACCGGACCGTCCAGTGTACGTCGTCGCCCGATCAAGCGCGCGGCGGGGTGCTCGCCGGCCGTCGTCAGGCCCTCACCGTGCGTTGAAGTACTTCGCCTCCGGGTGGTGGATCACGATCGCGTCGGTGGACTGCTCCGGGTGGAGCTGGAACTCCTCCGACAGCCGCACCCCGATCCGCTCGGGCTCCAGCAGTGCGGCGATCTTGGCGCGGTCCTCCAGGTCGGGGCAGGCGCCGTAGCC
>CAYNNX010000218.1:0-12090 GCA_964398515.1 uncultured Streptantibioticus sp.
GCACCCTCTCCACGACCTGGCGCAGGTGCTCGGGGGTGGTGCCGCAGCAGCCGCCCACCAGCGACAGGCCGTACTCGCGGACGAAGACCTCCTGCGCGTCGGCGAGTTCGGCCGGGCTCAGCGGGTAGTGGGCGCCGTCCTTGCCGAGCACCGGCAGGCCGGCGTTGGGCATGGCCGACACGCCGATGCGGGCGTTGCGGGCGAGGTAGCGCAGGTGCTCGCTCATCTCGGCCGGGCCGGTGGCGCAGTTCAGGCCGATCATGTCGATGCCGAGCGGCTCCAGCGCGGTGAGCGCGGCGCCGATCTCGGAGCCGAGGAGCATGGTGCCGGTGGTCTCGACGGTCACCTGGCACAGCAGGGGCAGGTCGATCCCGGCCGCGTCGAGGGCCTGGCGGGCTCCGATGAGTGCGGCCTTGGTCTGCAGCAGGTCCTGGGTGGTCTCCACGAGCACGGCGTCGACGCCGCCGTCGATCAGCCCGGCCACCTCGGTGCGGTAGGCGTCCCGCAGCACGGGGTAGGGCGCGTGGCCCAGGGTGGGCAGCTTGGTGCCGGGGCCGACCGAGCCCAGCACCCAGCGCGGGCGGTCGGCGGTGGCGTAGGAGTCGGCCACCTCGCGGGCGATGCGGGCGCCCGCCTCCGACAGCTCGTGGATGCGCTCGGCGATGCCGTACTCGCCGAGGGCCGCGTGGTTGGCGCCGAAGGTGTTGGTCTCCACGCAGTCCAGGGTGGGCTCCTGTGCCTGGAGCATCGTGCCCATCGCTCCGTCGGCCACCACGACACGGGTGGCCAGGGCTTCGCGCAGTGCGCGGGCTCGGGACTGCTGGGCGGTCTGCTGAGACGGCGAGGCCATGGAGGTGCTCCCTGGGGTGCGACGACTGTCGGCTATGCGGGACCCGGCGGTAGCGGGCCGCACTCGGCCAGCGTAGCCGTCTGCGTCTGGATTGCCGCTGGATGTTCCGAGGAGTGGACGCCCCGCCGACGGGCCCGCCCCGCGCTTCGGGCGGGGTGATGTGCGCGCGACCGGTGTCGCTTGGCAAACTCATGCCTACGATGGATGGTCGGCATCGCCCACTGGTGTTCAGCATTGTCGACCACGGGGTTGTACGGCAGACGGAGGTTGCCCGATGGCAGGAAGCATCCAGTCGGTGGAGCGCGCGGCTGCGGTCCTGCGTCTGCTGGCCGGGGGCGAGCGCAGACTGGGCCTGACCGACGTCGCCTCCGCCCTGGGGCTGGCCAAGGGCACCGCGCACGGGATCCTGCGCACCCTCCAGCAGGAGGGCTTCGTCGAGCAGGACGGCACCTCGGGCAAGTACCAGCTCGGCGCGGAGCTGCTGCGGCTGGGCAACAGCTATCTGGACGTGCACGAACTGCGCGCCCGCGCCCTGGTGTGGACCGACGACCTGGCCCGGGCCAGCGGGGAGAGCGTCTATCTGGGCGTGCTGCACCAGCAGGGCGTCCTCATCGTGCACCACGTCTTCCGCCCCGACGACAGCCGCCAGGTGCTGGAGGTCGGCGCGATGCACCCGCTGCACAGCACGGCCCTGGGCAAGGTGCTCGCAGCCTTCGACCCGGTGGCGCACAGCGAGGCCCTGGAGGCCGCGCGTGAGGCGTTCACCCCGCGCACGGTGGTGGAGACGCGCGCCTTCGAGGCGGTGCTCGACATGGCCCGGGCGCGCGGCTGGGCGGCCGATCTGGAGGAGACCTGGGAGGGCGTGGCGTCGGTGGCCGCCCCCATCCACGACCGGCGGCGGATGCCGGTGGGCGCGGTCGGCATCACCGGCGCGGTCGAACGCATCTGCGAGACGGGGGAGATCCAGGCGCGTCTGGTGGCCGCGGTGCGCGACTGCGCCCGCGCGGTCTCGCGCGACATCGGAGGCGGGCGTTTCTAACGTCCCGCGGGCGCTCGGGAGCCTCGCGTCACAGGCTTCCCAGCCCCCGGGTCACAGATTGGAGTCCTCGGTCGCCCACCCCTTGACGCTCTATTCACGGAGGATAAAACTGCCGTTCGGCGGTCGACAATGTCGAACACCGGACGGGACCCGGTCCGCCACTCAGGTCAGGAAGCAAGGGAGTCGCGATGTCCAGCGGCCATATCTTCATCGGCGAGACCATCGGCACCGCCGTGCTCATCCTTCTCGGTGGCGGCGTCTGCGCGGCCGTAACCCTCAAGAAGTCCAAGGCGCAGGGCGCCGGCTGGGTCGCGATCACCTTCGGGTGGGGCTTCGCCGTGCTCGCGGGGGCCTACATCTCCAACGGCCTGTCCGGCGCACACCTCAACCCGGCCGTCACGCTCGGCGTCGCGATCAAGACCGGCGACTGGAGCAAGGTGCCGGTCTACCTGGCGGGCCAGTTCCTCGGCGCGATGATCGGCGCCGCTCTGGTGTGGCTCGCGTACTACGGGCAGTTCCAGGCCCACCTGGCCGACGCGGAGATCACCGGCGGTCCCGGCGCCCAGGCCACCGCGGTGGCCGAGCGGCAGTCGGCCCCCGCCGGGCCGGTGCTCGGGATCTTCTCCACCGGCCCGGAGATCCGCAACGTCGCCCAGAACCTCGCCACCGAGATCATCGGCACCGCCGTCCTGGTGCTGTTCATCCTCACCGAGGGCATGACGAACGGGCTCTCCCTCAACGGCCTGGGCATCCTGCTGGTCGCCCTGCTCGTCGTCGGCATCGGCCTGTCCCTGGGCGGGCCCACCGGCTATGCGATCAACCCGGCGCGCGACCTGGGTCCGCGGATCGTGCACGCACTGCTGCCGCTGCCCAACAAGGGGGGCTCCGACTGGGGCTACGCCTGGATACCGGTGGTCGGTCCGCTCGTCGGCGGTGCCATCGCCGGCGGGATCTACCAGCTCGCCTTCGCCTAAGCCGTTCGCTGCCACCACCCCCTACGGACTTTCAGGAGCACCCCGTGACCGACACCCACGCAGCCGCCTCCTCCCACGGCCAAGGACCGTTCATCGCGGCCATCGACCAGGGCACCACCTCTTCGCGCTGCATCGTCTTCGACCGGGACGGCCGCATCGTCTCCGTCGACCAGAAGGAGCACGAGCAGATCTTCCCCAAGCCGGGCTGGGTCGAACATGACGCGACCGAGATCTGGGCCAACGTCCAGGAGGTCGTCGCCGGAGCCCTGGCCAAGGCCGGGATCGGCAAGGACGACGTCAAGGCGCTCGGCATCACCAACCAGCGCGAGACGACCGTGCTGTGGGACAAGGCCACCGGCGAGCCGGTGCACAACGCCATCGTCTGGCAGGACACCCGCACCGACGCCCTCTGCAAGGAGCTGGGCCGCAACGTCGGCCAGGACCGGTTCCGCCGGGAGACCGGGCTGCCGCTGGCCAGCTACTTCGCCGGGCCGAAGATCCGCTGGATGCTCGACAACGTCGAGGGGCTGCGAGAGCGCGCCGAACGCGGCGAGATCCTCTTCGGCACCATGGACAGCTGGGTCATCTGGAACCTCACCGGCGGCCCGCAGGGCGGCGTGCACGTCACCGACGTCACCAACGCCTCGCGCACCCTGCTGATGAACCTGCACACCATGGACTGGGACGAGCGGATCCTGTCCTCGATGGAGATCCCGGCGGCCGTGCTGCCGGAGATCCGCTCCTCCGCCGAGGTGTACGGCACCGCCAGGGGCGCCCTGGAGGGCGTGCCGGTCGCCTCCGCGCTCGGCGACCAGCAGGCCGCGCTCTTCGGTCAGACCTGCTTCTCCAAGGGCGAGGCGAAGTCCACCTACGGCACCGGCACCTTCCTGCTGCTCAACACCGGTGACACCCCGGTCAACTCCTACAACGGCCTGCTGACGACGGTCGGCTACCGGATCGGGGACGAGGCGCCGGTCTACGCGCTGGAGGGCTCGATCGCGGTCACCGGTTCGCTGGTGCAGTGGATGCGCGACCAGATGGGCCTGATCAAGAGCGCCGCGGAGATCGAGACGCTGGCCAGCTCGGTGGAGGACAACGGCGGCACCTACTTCGTGCCCGCGTTCTCCGGCCTGTTCGCCCCCTACTGGCGCTCCGACGCGCGCGGCGTGATCGCGGGACTCACCCGCTACGTCACCAAGGCGCACATCGCCCGTGCCGTGCTGGAGGCGACCGCCTGGCAGACGCGGGAGATCGTCGACGCGATGAACAAGGACTCCGGTGTCGACCTGACCGCGCTCAAGGTCGACGGCGGCATGACCTCCAACAACCTGCTGATGCAGACCATCGCCGACTTCGTGGACGCCCCCGTGGTCCGCCCGATGGTCGCCGAGACCACCTGCCTGGGCGCCGCCTACGCGGCGGGCCTCGCCGTCGGCTTCTGGCAGGACACCGACGAGCTGCGCGCCAACTGGCGTCGTGCGGCCGAATGGACCCCCCGTATGGACGCGGCCGATCGTGACCGCGAGTACAAGAACTGGCTCAAGGCCGTCGAGCGGACCATGGGCTGGATCGAAGAGGAGCACTGAGACACATGAGCACCCTGCAGAGCGTCCCGTCCCTCGGGACGCATCCGGCCACCGGCCGCAATCCGGGCCGTGACGAGACCCGGGAACTGCTGAGCCGCGCCACCTACGACCTGCTGGTGATCGGCGGAGGCATCCTGGGAACCTCGGTGGCCTGGCACGCGGCCCAGGCCGGGCTGCGGGTCGCGATGGTGGACGCCGGCGACTTCGCCGGCGCCACCTCCTCCGCCTCCTCCAAGCTCGTCCACGGCGGCCTGCGCTACCTGCAGACCGGCGCGGTCAAGCTGGTCGCGGAGAACCACCACGAGCGGCGGGTGCTGGCCAAGGACGTGGCTCCGCACCTGGTCAACCCGCTCACGTTCTACCTGCCGGTGTACAAGGGCGGGCCGGTCGGCGCGGCCAAGCTGGGCGCGGGCGTCTTCGCCTACTCGGCGCTGTCCGCCTTCGGCGACGGCGTCGGCAAGGTGATCGCCCCGGCGAAGGCCCAGGCGGCCAACCCGGCGCTGCGCACGGAGAACCTCAAGGCCGTCGCGGTCTACTACGACCACCAGATGAACGACTCGCGGGTGGCCGTGATGACGGTGCGCGCGGCGGTGGAGTCGGGCGCCGTGGTGCTCAACCACGCCGAGGTGACCGGCCTTCGCTTCACCCGCGGCCGGGTCAGCGGCGCGGAGCTCAAGGACCGTCTGGACGGCACCGAGTTCGGCGTCGACGCGCGCGTGGTGCTCAACGCCACCGGCCCGTGGGTGGACCACCTGCGCAAGATGGAGGACTCCGGGGCGGACCCCAGCATCCGGCTGTCCAAGGGCGCGCACATCGTGATGAAGCGCAAGTCGCCGTGGCGGGCCGCGATGGCCACCCCGATCGACAAGTACCGCATCACCTTCGCCCTCCCCTGGGAGGACCAGCTGCTGCTCGGCACCACCGACGAGGGGTACGAGGGCGACCCGGCGGACGTCAAGGCCACCGAGTCCGACATCGCGCAGATCCTGGACGAGGCCGCGTTCTCCATCCGCGACGCCGACCTCGACCGCTCGCTGATGACGTACGCCTTCGCGGGCCTGCGGGTGCTGCCCGGCGGCCCGGGGGACGTGGCGCAGGCCAAGCGGGAGACGGTCGTCACCGAGGGCAGGGGCGGCATGCTGTCGGTCGCCGGCGGCAAGTGGACCACCTACCGGCACATCGGCCGCACCGTCATGGCCAAGCTCGCCCAGCTGCCGGGCAGCCCGCTGGGCGAGGACATGGAGCCGGTCGGCGCCCTGGTGCGCCGGGTGCCGCTGCCGGGGGTCGCCAACCCCAACGCGGTCGCGCACCGGCTGCTGGTCGACCGCGATCCGGGCGCGCGACTCGATCCCCTGACGGCGCGTCACCTCGCCACGCACTACGGTGCGCTCTCCTTCGACATAGCCCGGCTGGTCAACGAGGACCCGGCGCTGGGAGAGCGCATCCACCCGGACGGCCCGGAGATCTGGGCCCAGGTGGTCTACGCGCGCGACCACGAGTGGGCGGCGACCGTGGACGACGTGCTGCGCCGCCGCACCACGCTGACCGTGCGCGGGCTCGACACCGACGAGGTGCGGGCCCGGGTGGGCGGCCTGCTGGAGCAGCGCGGCTGACACCGTTCCGCCCGATACGGCCGTGTGGGAAGTCGCCCTTCTCACACGGCCGTTGCGGCTGCCGGCGTGCACGGACACGTTTGCGTCGCGAGGCGGAGGGGGGACCGGCGATGGCGACCTGGCTGATCGAGCCCGGTCCCACCGCCCGCCGCCACATCGATCTGCACCGCGTCTCCAGCGCGATCTGCCGGGCCTGACGTACCGTCACCACCCGGCACCCTTCTGCGCCATGCCGTCCAGGGCGGCTTCGGCTCGTCGGTGCGCGGCGGCGAGGCGGTGACCCGGATGGTGGCCGAGGCGCTGCCCGCCACCGCGCAACCGACCTGCGTGCGCTGCTGCCGGCGGTGGCCGTGGGCGGCGGTGTGGCGCTGCGGGCCACGCCCACTCGGCGGGCGCATGGTGGACTCCGGACCGGCGGACGAGGTGTTGGCGGCGCCCTCGCAACCCTTGCCCGCGGGAGCTGCCGGCCGCGGTCCCGGGCGGCGGACCGGCAGCCCCCGCGGCCGCCCCGTAACGCCCGGGCGACCGTGCATAATGAGCCGATACGTCGGAGCTCTGGCGTGCAGATGTGGGCCGGGTACGGGGAGGTCGCTGATGGCGGTCACCGACGAGGCGATCGAGATGATCAAGGGGATGATCGTCTCCGGCGCGCTGCGCCCCGGTGACCGGCTGCCCAAGGAGAGCGAGCTCGCCGCCGGACTCGGGCTCTCCCGCAACTCGTTGCGCGAGGCGGTGCGCGCGCTGTCGCTCATCCGGATCCTCGACGTCCGGCAGGGCGACGGCACCTACGTCACCAGCCTCGATCCGCAACTGCTGCTGGAGGCGCTCGGCTTCGTCGTGGACCTCCACCGGGACGATTCGGTGCTGGAGTTCCTGGCGGTACGGCGGATCCTGGAGCCCGCGGCGACCGCGATGGCGTGCGAGCGGATCAGCGACGCGGAGATCGACACGCTCGGCGAGCAGTTGGAGGCGCTCGGGGAGCAGCCACCGGTGGAGCGGCTGGTCGCCTGCGACCTGGAGTTCCACCGGCGGATCGGGCAGGCGGCCGGCAACTCGGTGCTGTGTTCGCTGCTCGACGGGTTGTCCGGGCCGACCACCCGCGCCCGGATCTGGCGCGGGCTGACGCAGCAGGACGCCGTCCGGCGCACCCTGGACGAACACCGGGCGATCCTGGGTGCGTTGCGCGACCGGGAC
This sequence comes from uncultured Streptantibioticus sp., assembly GCA_964398515.1. Lineage (GTDB taxonomy): Bacteria > Actinomycetota > Actinomycetes > Streptomycetales > Streptomycetaceae > CAYNNX01. The sequence goes on from CAYNNX010000218.1 coordinate 7,257, forward strand.
ACGGAGGCGGCGCGTTCCTGGGCGACCGTGCACATCGCCGGCGTGGAGCGGTGGCTGCGCGCCACGCTGTGAGCCTTCACGCGGTGCTCTGCACGCCGTGGGCCGCACCGCGCGCGCCGGTCAGCCGCCCTGGAGCTGTTCGCGCAGGGCGGCCAGCAGGTCGGCGCCGGGGGTGGGCCAGCGTTCGCGCGCCCGCTGCCTGCCCTGTTCGGACAGGCACCAGGACAGGCAGCGGTCGAGCTCCTTCGGGCAGAGGCGTTCGACGGGCAGCACGGCGGGCCACCCCAGCGCCAGCGCCTGGGCGGTGACCTTGGCGCCGCCCTCGACGGGGTCGACGGCGAGCGCCGGGACCCCCGAGCGCAGCGCGAGGACCAGGCCGTGCAGCCTGGTGGTGACCACGGTGTCCAAAGACCCGATGACCGCCTCCAGCTGTCCGGGGGTGGCGGGCAGCCGCCAGTCCCGGGGATCGAGCCGGGTGTCCAGCGGCAGCCGGGCCGCGTCCAGCCCGAGCAGCCAGTCGCCGAGCACGTCGTCCGCCTCGTCATGGCGCCGGCTCGGCCCGTACTCGCCCTGATCGCGGACGGTGATCACGCCGATGCGCGGAACGGACGCGGTGGGGGGCGCGTTCAGCGAGAGGTCCTGGGCGGGTTGGACGCCCGGCCCGTCGCGCGGCAGGATCACGTCGAACCCGACGGCCGCCGGATCCCACGGGTCGGGCAGCGAGACGCCCACCGCGATCCGCCGGCACCGCGCGAACCGCTCGTGGAGCCACAGCAGCGGTGGGGTGGCCCCAGGTTTCGGGGCGAGGGAGTGGATCGGGCCGCAGGCGAAGACCAGATGGGTGTAGTCGGCCGGGTCGGCGTCGTCCAGGTGGAGCGCACCCGGCCGGAACACCGGTGACCAGGCGGTGTCGTGGGCGATCCCGGCGTCGTCGAGGGCGACGGCGACGGCCTCGGCGGCCAGCACGTCGCCGGCGGTTGCCTCGCCGTCGGTGAAGCTGAACCAGCCCGTGATCAGTACGCGCAACGTGGTCCTCCCTCGGTCAGCCGACGTAGCGGCGGGCGGTCGAGGCGTGCTGGGGCGCGTCCAGCAGCCGCATCCGGTGCTCGATCACGGGTGGCAGCGGTCGGCGTTCGCGCAGCACCCAGGGGAGACCGGCGGCGGCCTGGGCGAAGGCGCGGGCCGAGACCCGGTCCTTGGGCACCGAGGCGGCGAGCCGGGCCGTGCGGCGCACGGCGGAGGGGACCGATCGGCGCAACCAGGTGGTCCACAGGGTGTTGCGGATGCCGTGTCCGCGGCGGGCGGTGGAGTCCCGCAGCGCCGACGGCTGGTGATGGACCGTCAGGTGATCGGCGTACAGCAGCCACCAGCCGGCGGCGGCGAGGTCGGCGGCGAGCAACTCCTCCTCGCCGCCGAGCCACAGGCGGGTCGAGAAGCCGCCCGCGGCGCGGAAGACGGCGGTGCGCATCACGGTGGCGGCGGCCAGGAACGACCCCAGGGCGGGGCCGGGCAGCCAGTCCGGCGACGGCAGCGGCGAGTCGCGCAGCTCCGGCACGATCGGGTCCTCGTACGGCACCGCGGCCGGACCGTGCGCGCCGCGGTGCAGGCCCGGCGAGACCGGGTGGACGACGATGCGGGCGGTGACGGTGGCGACCTTCGGGTGCGCGTCGAGCAGGTCGGCGGCGGCCGCCAGGGAGCCCGGTTCCCACCAGGAGTCGTCGTCGCAGAATGCGAGGTAGGGGGTGCGCACCTCGCGTGCGGCGAGGTTGCGGCCGCACGCGCCGAGGTTGCGCCCCGGGGTGAGCAGCCGCACGGCGGGGTGGCAGCCGCGCACCGCGTCGGCCGTGCCGTCCGAGGAGCCGTTGTCCACCACGAGGACCCGCGGCCGCTCGGGAAGCCGCTCCAACTCGCCCAGTGTGCGCAGCAGTTCGTCGCGCCGGTCGCGGGTGATCAGCACGACGGTGGTGCGTGGATCGCTCATGGCACCCCTTCCAGCGCGCGGGCGCGAGCCTCCACTGAAGGGGGCAGCTGCTCCCGGCAGCGCAGCGCGGCGGGCAGCCGTACGGCCGCGGCGGCCAGCGCCCGGCGGGCGTCCGGTTCGGTGAGGGCCTGGCGTGCGAGCCGGCCGGTGGCGCGCAGGGCCAGCGGCAGCGGGCGGCGCAGCCAGGCGGTGAGCAGTTCGTTGCGGCGCAGCCGGACGGACCGGCCGCCGCGCGGCGCCGGATCGGGGTCGTGGTGGGCGATCACCTCGGGGCAGTAGGCCAGTCCCCAGCCGCCGGCCGCCAGGTCCAGGGCGAGCAGTGCCTCCTCGCCGCCGAAGTGCAGCAGCGGGTGGAAGCCGCCCGCCCACTCGAACGCCTTGCGGCGCACGGCGCAGGCGCAGGCGAGGAAGCCCAGGGCGGAGGGGCCGGGCAGATCGGGTTCGGTGCCCAGCGGTGCGGCGGCGAGCGCCTCCTCGACCGGATCGGGCAGGCCCAGCGGCTCGACCCGGATGCCGGCCGCGATCAGGCCGAGCCGCGGGTGCGTGTCGAACAGCTCGGCCATGCGGGCCGGTGCGCCCGGCTCCCACCACGAGTCGTCGTCGCAGAACGCCAGGTAGGGGGTGTCCAGGGCGGCCGCGCCCAGGTTGCGGCCGCAGGCGCCGAGGTTGCGCCCGGGGGTGAGCAGCCGCACCTGCGGATGACGGATGCGTACGGCGTCGGCCGTGCCGTCGCGGGAGGCGTTGTCGACCACGACGACGGGCGGCCGTCCCGGCAGCGCGGCGAGCCGGTCCAATGCGGCCAGCAGCCGCTGCCGCCGGTTCCGGGTGATGACGACGATGCCTATGGGTGCTGTCATGGCGCCCCCACGGAGACGGGCAACCGCTCGACGGCGGCGAGGACTTCGGCCGGGGTGATGCGCAGCAGCCGCGGATCCGGCCGCGCCGCGTGGGCGTCGCCGGGGCGTACGGGGTCTTCGTGGACGCCGGGGTGCCACAGCACCTGGTGGCCCGGGCCGGTCGGCGGCCCCCACAACCGGGGGGAGACCGGCCCGAACAGGACGACGGACGGGGTGCCGTAGGCGGTGGCGAGATGGGCGAGCCCGGTGTCCCCGACGACGACGGCCCGGGCTCGGGCGATCAGGGCCGCGAGCCGGTCGAAGGGGATGTCGGCCGCCCCGCCGACCACGCTGTGGCCGGGCAGCCCCGCGAGTTCGACGACCTGCCGGGCCAGCGGCCCCTCGCCGGCGCCCGCGGTGACCACGACGTGGTGGCCGGCGGCGTGCAGCGAGCGCGCCACGAGCGCGAACCGCTCGGGGGGCCACCGTCTCGCGCCCGCGTCGGCGCCCGGGTGGACGACGGTCGCGCACGGCTCGTCCGACGGGATATCGGGTGTGGGCAGCAGCAGGTCGTCCGGGTCGGCGGGGATGCCGTAGGGGGCCAGCAGGCGGCACCAGCGGCGGCGTTCGTGCTCGTCCGCCCGCCACGGCGGCGCGCCGTGCTGCGCGTAGGCGATCAGCCGCGCCGGCCGCAACGCGGCGAGCGGCTCGCGGCTTTCGGGTCCGCTGCCGTGCAGGTCGACGGCGAGGTCGGGGCCGGGCCCGGACCAGTCGAGCGAGCGCGGGACGCACCTGCCGGGCGCTTCGGCGGGCAGCAGCGTGTCCGCAGCGCCGGTCGCCCGCACGGCGTCCGCGAGCCGCCCGGGCGCGGCGAGCACCAACTCGTGGGCGGGGTACGCCCGTCGCAGCGCCCGCAGCGCCGGGAGCGCGGTGAGCAGATCGCCGAGCCCCAGCGCCCGCAGCACGAGCACGCGAGGGACCCGGCTGCCGCCGGGGGCGATACGCACCGGCTCGCCGGGGGCGGCCGACAGCCCCGGGAGGCGCCGCAACCCGCCAGGCACACCCGACGCCTCCGCGGGGCGCGCGATGCGTACCGGCTCGCCGTGTCCGGGTACCGTTTCGGCGGCCTGCCGTGGCGCCGTCGGTGGACGGCCTCGCGCTCGGGTCATGGCGTCACCTCTCGGCTCGCCGCATGGGCCGCGCGGCGGGCCAGGTCGGTGGTGGAGCGGCCGGCGAGGTAGGGCAGGACCACGGTCTGGCCGCCCCACTCGCGCAGTGTGGCCGCTTCCGGGAGGGTGTCGGCGGTGTAGTCGCCGCCTTTGACCCATACGTCGGGCCGCAGCCGCCGCAGCAGTCGGGCGGGGGTGTCCTCCTCGAAGACCGCGACGCTGTCGACGCAGCCCAGGCCGAGCAGTACGCGGGCGCGGTCGGCCTGCGGCGTGACCGGGCGGCCCGGGCCCTTCAGCCGGGCGACGGAGTCGTCGGAGTTCAGGCAGACCACCAGGCAGTCGCCGATGCGGCGGGCGCTTTGCAGCAGGCCGACGTGGCCGGCGTGCAGCAGGTCGAAGCAGCCTCCGGTGGCGACGACGGTTCCGCCGCGCGAGCGGACCTCCCGCGCGAGGGCGAAGGCGTCGGCGGCCGACGGCACTTCGTCCTCCTCGGGGACCTCGCCGGCCGCGATGTACGCGGTGGCGGCGGCGACCGCCCGTTGCACCGCCTCCTCCGGCAGCGCTCCGTCGGCGAGGGCCGCGGCGGCGGTCGCGGCGAAGCAGTCGCCGGCGCCGCACGGGTCGCCGTCGACGGCGGCGGGGGCCGGTACGAGCATCGGGCTGTCACCGGCCGCCCGGGTGAGCAGCGCCCCGCGTTCACCGAGGGTGACGGCGACTGCGGCGGCCTGCCAGCGGGCGGCGAGCCGGGCACCGCGTGCCGCGTGGCCGCGCAGGCCCTCCCCGTCGCCCTCGTCGGCGAAGCCCCGGGCCTCGGCCGCGTTGGGCGTGGCGAGCCGGACCCCGGGGAC
>CAYNNX010000219.1:0-12068 GCA_964398515.1 uncultured Streptantibioticus sp.
TGGTCGTACTGCTGGACTCGATCACCCGGCTCGGCCGCGCGTACAACCTGGCGGCGCCCGCCTCCGGCCGGATCCTGTCCGGTGGTGTCGACTCGACCGCGCTCTACCCGCCGAAGCGGTTCTTCGGCGCCGCGCGCAACATCGAGGAGGGCGGCTCGCTCACCATCCTGGCCACCGCCCTGGTCGAGACCGGCTCGCGGATGGACGAGGTGATCTTCGAGGAGTTCAAGGGCACCGGCAACATGGAGCTGCGCCTGGACCGCAAGCTCTCCGACAAGCGGATCTTCCCGGCCGTCGACGTCGACGCGTCCGGTACCCGCAAGGAGGAGATCCTGCTGGCGCCGGAGGAGCTGGGCATCGTCTGGAAGCTGCGCCGGGTGCTGCACGCGCTCGACTCCCAGCAGGCCATGGAGCTGCTGCTGGACAAGATGAAGCAGACGAAGTCCAACGCCGAGTTCCTGATGCAGATCGCCAAGACCACCCCGGGCAACGGTTCCAACGACTGACCGCCCGCCAGGCCCTGCTTCACCGCCGCCCCCGTCGCCGCCACGGCGCCGGGGGCGGCGGCGTTCCCCGTTCTGCGCCGTTCTCCGCGCCGGCCGCCGGGGTGACCGCTCCCCTGATCACCCCCGTGATGCGGGGGACCGGTGGCGCTGCGCTCGCCTGTACGGGTGATTTCCCGCCGCGTGGACGGCAGGCCCCCGTCCCTCCGCCATGGTCGACCGAGGCCTCGCAGCCCGGGACCGGACGCGAGGCCGAGGCGCGGCCGCGGCCGCCGCACCCCTTAGCGCGCCACCGCCTGGACCCTCGCCGCGTACGACCCGCCGACCCGGACCGTGTGCTGCCGATGGCCGCCCGGGACCGGCTGGTGCGGGCCGCGCACAAGGCGGACAAGCCGGTCACGGCGGGCGCCGCCAGGGGGCTCGGTCGGCGACGCCGGCCAGGCCCGGGCGGTGGCGGCGCGCCGGGCCGGGCGCCGGGAATATCCCGGTACCGCCCCCCGTTTTGGACACTGCGGCCGGTCCTGGCAGACTGGTCCGTCGGCCCCGGTTCACGTCCCGCAATCAGCGGTGCGACCCGGAGCCCTCCCGAACCTAGGAGAAGACCTTGAAGCGCGACATCCACCCGGAGTACGTGGAGACCCAGGTCACCTGCACCTGCGGCAACTCGTTCACGACTCGGAGCACCAAGACCGACGGCACGATCCGTGCCGACATGTGCTCGGCCTGCCACCCCTTCTACACCGGCAAGCAGAAGATCCTCGACACCGGCGGCCGTGTCGCCCGCTTCGAGGCCCGCTTCGGCAAGAAGCCGGTTTCCGGCAAGAAGTAGCGGTCGTCACGCCGGTCCTCGGTCGCTCCCGTGCGGGGGCGACCGGACCGGCGTTTGTCGTCCCGCACCCCAGCAGTCCCGTACGTACCGAGGGAACCGAAGATGTTCGAGGCGGTCGAGGAACTGATCGGCGAACACGCCGACCTCGAAAAGCGGCTTGCCGACCCGGCGGTCCACGCCGACCAGTCCGAGGCGCGCAGGCTCAACAAGCGCTACGCCGAGTTGACGCCGATCGTCGGCACGTACCGGGTGTGGAAGCAGACCGGCGACGACATCGTCACCGCACGTGAACTCGCCGCCGACGACCCGGACTTCGCCGCCGAGCTGAAGGAGCTGGAGAAGCAGCGCGAGGAACTCACCGAGCGGCTGCGGCTGCTGCTCGTGCCGCGCGACCCCAGCGACGACAAGGACGTGATCCTGGAGGTCAAGGCGGGCGAGGGCGGCGAGGAGTCGGCCCTGTTCGCGGGCGACCTGCTGCGCATGTACCTGCGCTACGCCGAGCGCCTCGGGTGGAAGACCGAGATCCTCGACGCCAACGCCTCCGACCTCGGCGGCTACAAGGACGTCTCCGTCGCCGTCAAGGCCCGCGGGGTCGTCGAGCCCGGCCAGGGCGTGTGGGCCCGGCTGAAGTACGAGGGCGGGGTGCACCGTGTGCAGCGGGTGCCCGCCACCGAGTCGCAGGGGCGCATCCACACCTCGGCGGCCGGTGTGCTCGTCACGCCCGAGGCCGAGGAGGTCGAGGTCGAGATCAACGCGAACGACCTGCGGATCGACGTCTACCGCTCCTCCGGGCCCGGCGGCCAGTCGGTCAACACCACCGACTCCGCCGTGCGCATCACCCACCTGCCCACCGGCATCGTGGTCTCCTGCCAGAACGAGAAGAGCCAGCTGCAGAACAAGGAGCAGGCCATGCGCATCCTGCGCTCCCGGCTGCTGGCCGCCGCGCAGGAGGAGGCCGAGCGGGAGGCGTCCGACGCCCGCCGCAGCCAGGTGCGTACCGTGGACCGGTCCGAGCGCATCAGGACCTACAACTTCCCCGAGAACCGGATCTCGGACCACCGGGTCGGCTTCAAGGCGTACAACTTGGACCAGGTGCTCGACGGAGACCTCGACGCCGTCATCCAGGCGTGCGTCGACGCCGACTCCGCGGCCAAGCTCGCCGCGGCCCAGTAAGAGGAGCTATCGGTGCTGCCGTCCCCCGGGGGGCACAGTGACCCCCAGCGACCCAGCCGTGGGCCCTACCCCCGGTCACTGCTGCTTGCCGAGGTGGCGCAGGCCACCCAGCGGCTGGCCGACGCCGGCGTGCCGTCCCCGCGCTTCGACGCGGAGGAGCTCGCCGCCTACGTGCACGGCGTCAAGCGCGGCGAACTGCACACCGTCGCCGACGCCGACTTCGACGCCCGGTACTGGGAGGCGGTCGCCCGCCGCGAGAACCGCGAGCCGCTGCAGCACATCACCGGCCGCGCGTTCTTCCGCTTCCTGGAGCTCCAGGTCGGGCCCGGGGTCTTCGTGCCGCGGCCGGAGACCGAGTCCGTCGTCGGCTGGGCGATAGACGCGGTCCGCGCCATGGACGTCGCCGAGCCGCTCGTGGTGGACCTGTGCACCGGCTCCGGCGCGATCGCGCTCGCCCTGGCACAGGAGGTGCCGCGCTCGCGCGTGCACGCCGTCGAGCTCGACGAGGGCGCGTTGTACTGGACCCGCAAGAACGTCGACGGCTCCCGCGTCGTTCTCCATCAGGGCGACGCGCTCACCGCGCTGCCCGAGCTGAACGGCCAGGTCGACCTGGTGGTCAGCAACCCCCCGTACATCCCGCTGACCGAGTGGGAGTACGTGGCGCCGGAGGCGCGCGACCACGACCCGCAGCTCGCGCTCTTCTCCGGCGAGGACGGCCTGGACACCATCCGCGGCATCGAACGCGCCGCGCACCGGCTGCTGCGCCCGGGCGGCGTCGTGGTGGTGGAGCACGCGGACACCCAGGGCGGCCAGGTCCCGTGGATCTTCAACGAGGAGACCGGCTGGACCGACGCCGCCGACCACCGGGACCTCAACAACCGCCCGCGCTTCACCAGCGCGCGCAAGGCGGTGCCGTGAGCGTCCGGGGCTCCCAGGGCCGGCCACCCGGGGCGCCCTCCGGCCACCCCGGCACGGCCGAACCGACGACACCGCAAGCTGTTCCCACGGAGGTTGGATACATGGCACGGCGTTACGACTGCTCCGACGCGTCCGACCGCGCCACCGGGCTGCGCGAGGCCGCCTCGGCGGTCCGGCGCGGCGAGCTCGTGGTGCTGCCCACCGACACCGTGTACGGCATCGGCGCCGACGCCTTCAACGCCGAGGCCGTCGGCGACCTGCTCCAGGCCAAGGGGCGCGGCCGCAACATGCCCTCACCGGTCCTCGTCGGCTCCCCGAACACCCTGCACGGCCTGGTCACCGACTTCACGGAGACGGCCTGGGAGCTCGTCGACGCGTTCTGGCCCGGCGCGCTGACCCTGGTCGCCCGCCACCAGCCCTCGCTCCAGTGGGACCTCGGCGACAGCCGCGGCACGGTCGCGGTGCGCATGCCGCTGCACCCGGTCGCCATCGAGCTGCTCACCGAGACCGGTCCGATGGCGGTCTCCAGCGCCAACCTCACCGGCCACCCCTCACCGCAGGACTGCGACGCCGCGCAGGGCATGCTCGGCGACTCGGTCTCCGTCTACCTCGACGGGGGGCCGACCCCGGCCGCCGTGCCCTCCTCGATCGTGGACGTCACCGGCAAGACCCCGGTCCTGCTGCGGGCCGGTGCGATCAGCGCCGAGGAGCTGCGGAAGGTCGTACCGGACCTGCGGGAGCAGAATTGACCGGCCCCGACGGTCGGGGCATACAGGACGCGGAGAGCACCGGTGGACAGGACCGGTTCCGCGTCCTGTACGTGTGCACCGGAAGCGTCTGCCGCTCACCCATCGCCGAGCGGCTCACCCGCCTGGAACTGAGCCGCAGGCTCGGCCCCGGCGCCGCGCAGATCGTCGTGGGCAGCGCGGGCACGTGGGGGCACGTGGGCGCGCCCATGGAGGCGCACGCCGCCACCGTGCTCGCCGAGTACGGCGCCGACCCCGACGACTTCCACGGCCGCGAGCTCCTCGACGAGCACGTCATCGAGGCCGACCTGGTGCTCACCGCCACCCGCGACCACCGCGCCCAGGTCATCTCGATGGGCCACGCCGCAGGTCTTCGGACCTTCACGCTCAAGGAGTTCACCCGGCTGGTGCGGGCCATAGACCCCGCCACCCTGCCCGACGGCTCCGTCGTCGACCGCGCCCGTGCGCTGGTGCGGGCCGCCGCCGCGCTGCGGGGGTGGCTGCTGGCGCCCAGCGCCGAGGCCGACGAGGTCTACGACCCCTACGGCGCGCCGGTGACCGTCTTCCGGCACATCGGCGCCGAGATCCACAGCGCCCTGGACCCGGTGGTCACCGCGCTCACCGGGGTCCCCGCGCCCCACTGACTCGGCGCAACACCGCAGGGCGCCACGCGCCCCGCGCACCTACAGTGGGAAGCAGGTTTCCCACGATGCCGGGAGCGGGCGCCATGACGGTTGCCGGAGCAAGCTCACACACGGTCGCGCACACCGCGCCCTGGACCGTCGACACGGAAGCGCTGCGCCGGCGGGACCCCGAGCTCGCCGGTGTGCTGCTGGCCGAGTTCGAACGCCAGTCGACGCAGCTGCAGCTGAGCGCCGCCGAGAACTTCACCTCGTCCGCGGTCCTGGCCGCCCTCGGCTCGCCGCTGGTCAACAAGTACGCCGAGGGCTACCCCGGCCAGCGCCACCACGGCGGCTGCGAACTCGTCGACATGGCCGAGCGGTTGGCCGTGGAACGGGCCTGTGCGCTCTTCGGCAGCGAGCACGCCAACGTCCAGCCCTACTCCGGCTCCATGGCCGTCCTGGCGGCTTACGCGGCCCTTCTCGTGCCCGGTGACACGGTTCTGGCCATGTCCCTGCCGCACGGCGGCCACCTCACCCACGGCAGCCCCGCCAACTTCTCCGGCCGCTGGTTCGACTTCGCCGGCTACGGAGTGCGCGAGGACACCGGCCTGATCGACTACGACGAACTGCGTGACCTCGCCCACGCCAGACGCCCCAAGGCGATCGTCGCCGGCGCCATCTCCTACCCCCGGCACGTCGACTGGGCCGCCATGCGCGAGATCGCCGACCAGGTCGACGCCTACCTGATCGCCGACGCCGCGCACACCCTCGGGCTGGTGGCCGGCGGCGCCGCCCCCAGCCCGGTGCCCTACGCGGACGTGGTCTGCGCCACCACGCACAAGACCCTGCGGGGTCCGCGGGGCGGGCTCATCCTGTGCGGCGGGGAGCTGGCGCGCCGCATCGACCGCGCGGTCTTCCCCTTCACCCAGGGCGGGCCGCAGATGCACACGATCGCGGCCACCGCGATCGCCCTGGGCGAGGCCGCCACCTCCGAGTACGCCGCCTACGCCCGCCAGGTCGTGGCCAACGCCCGCGCCCTGGCCGCCGCCCTCGCCGCCGAGGGGATCGAACCGCAGACCGGCGGCACCGACACCCACCTGATCACCGCCGACGTCACCGCGCTCGGCGTCGGCGGCCCGCAGGCCCGGGGCCGGTGCGCCGCCGCCCGGATCACCCTGGACAAGTGCGCTCTGCCACACGACTCGGTCACGGCGGGTGCCTGCTCCGGCATCCGGGTGGGCACCGCGGCGGTGACCACGCAGGGCATGCGGGAGGCGGAGATGGCGCGGATCGCCGGCCTGGTGGTCCGGGCGATCCGGGAGGACACCACGACCGGGCCGGACGTCACCGCCCTCGTCGCGGAGTTCCCCCCGTACCCGCGTGTGTGAAGGCCGTGTGGAACCGATCGCGCGTTCTGTGTGTCTTCCACTTCATTCACGCTCCCCCCTCGGAGGCGAATAAGGTGTGACGCTGTGCGCGAATACCTGCTGACACTGTGCGTCGCAGCGGCCGTCACGTATCTGCTGACCGGCCCGGTGCGGAAGTTCGCCATCGCCGCGGGCGCGATGCCGGAGATCCGGGCCCGCGACGTGCACCGCGAGCCGACCCCGCGACTCGGCGGGATCGCGATGTTCGGGGGGCTGTGCGCCGGGCTGCTGGTCGCCTCGCGGCTGACCAACCTCGGCGACGTCTTCACCCTGTCGAACGAGCCGCGCGCCCTGCTCTCCGGCGCCGGGCTGATCTGGCTGCTCGGCGTGCTCGACGACAAGTGGGGCGTGGACGCGCTGATCAAGCTCGGCGGCCAGATGATCGCCGCCGGCGTGATGGTCATGCAGGGGCTGACCATCCTGTGGCTGCCGGTCCCCGGCTTCGGCCCGGTCGCGCTCAGCCCGATGCAGGGCACGCTGCTGACCGTGGCCCTGGTGGTCATCACCATCAACGCGGTCAACTTCGTCGACGGCCTCGACGGACTCGCCTCCGGCATGGTGTGCATCGCCGCGATCGCGTTCTTCATGTACGCCTACCGCCTCTGGTACGGCTACGGCGTCGAACAGGCCGCCCCGGCGACGCTGTTCAGCGCGATCCTGGTCGGCATGTGCCTCGGCTTCCTGCCGCACAACATCCACCCCGCGCGCATCTTCATGGGCGACTCCGGCTCGATGCTCATCGGCCTGGTGATGGCCGCCTCCGCGATCTCCGTCACCGGCCAGGTCGACCCAGACGTCATCACCAACACCACCGGGTCGATCCGCAACACCGTGCACGAGATGGTGCCGGTCTACATGCCGCTGCTGCTGCCGCTCACCCTCATCGCGATCCCCGCCGCCGACCTGGTGCTGGCGATCGTGCGGCGCACCTGGAACGGCCAGTCGCCGTTCGCCGCCGACCGCGGCCACCTGCACCACCGGCTGCTGGAGATCGGCCACTCGCACAGCCGGGCCGTGCTGATCATGTACTTCTGGTCGGCGCTGATCGCCTTCGGCACGGTGGCCTTCTCGGCCCGCTCGTCCAGCCTGTGGATCGTGCTCGTCGTGGTGGCGCTCAGCGCGGTCGGGCTGGTGGTGCTGCTGCTGCCGCGCTTCAAGCCGCGGGCACCGCGCTGGGCGGAGTCGTTCGTCCCGCCCCGCTACCGGCACAGCCGCCGCCGGGCGCTGGCCGAGGCCGAGGCGACAGTGGAGGCGGAGGCCGCCCGGGTGCAGGCCCCCTCCCCGGCCGCGGGGCTGCACGGCGCCACCGCGATCGGCGACCGCTCGCATCTGCCGGAGCGCCGCCGGGTCAGCAGCGCGGGGTGACACGCGCGGAACCGCATGCCGCAAACCGCTCGTAAGGGTGCCTGCCCGGACATCGCGCTGCCGTCAATCGTTCGCGCTCATCTGTAGCCCGGTAGTGTGATAGTGAGCACACGAACCAGGTAAAGACCTCATCAAATAGTTTGTGATACGGTTCACGAGTACAGGGACAAGCGCCGAGAGACCCCCGTGAGACGGTCTTCCGGTCGTAGGCCTGCCTTTCGACCGGCGGTACGCTCGCCCGACACCCCGCCCCCGACTCCAGCCGGAGCCGCCCCCATGTCCAACGACGTCCGAACCCTGCTCACATGTGCCGTGCCCACCGCCATCGCGGGCGCCGCGGCCATCGTTGTCAGCGGCGTGGTCGCCGGCGGCAAGGGAGCGACCGGCGCCGCGGTCGGGACCCTGATCGTGATGGCGTTCATGGGGATCGGCCTGGTCGTGCTGGAGCGGACCGCCAAGTCCCTGCCCCAGCTGTTCCAGGCGATGGGACTGATGCTCTACACCTGCCAGCTGCTGCTGCTGGCGATCGTGCTCGCGCTCTTCAAACACACGACGCTGTTCAACCTCAAGGCCTTCGCCTTCACGGTGCTCGCCGCGTCGCTGGTGTGGATCGCCGCACAGGGGCGTTCCCACATGAAGGCCAAGATCCTCTACGTGGAGCCGGAGCCATCGCACCCCGACGCGGCGAAGAAGCCCGAGCCCGCGAATTCGTCGTCATGACGAGTAGGGCCGGGATAAGGGTGCGCTCCGCGTCCTGCTATCGTCCGGTGCCAACTGCGGCACAGCGGGCGCAGGCGGCCGAGCTCCCCCGATCAACTCAATCGAAGCGGTCGACCGGAGCGGATCGGCAGCCCATGCAGCTGACGCCCCATCGGTCACTCGGCTCAGCGCCGACCGGCCGCCCCCCAATCCGCAAGACCAGTCCAGTGCCGTTCCGCGGCCGTGCGCCGCGCCGACACATCGAGGTTGCCGTACCCATGCGCCATGTTGAAGGAGCTCGCGGTGAGTGCTGACCAGATGCTCGCCTCCGAGACCAGCTGCCACCTCTTCACCGGGTGCGGCTTCCCGGCTCCCGGCCTGCACTCCTTCGTCTTCAAGCCGATCTTCAGCATTGGCGGCTTCCACTTCAACAAGCCGATGCTGCTTGCGCTGTTGAGCACCGTGGTGGTCGTCGGCTTCTTCTGGGCGGCCTTCCGCAAGCCGAAGCTGGTCCCCGGCAAGCTGCAGATGATCGGCGAGGCGGGCTACGACTTCGTGCGCCGCGGGGTCGTCTACGAGACGCTCGGCAAGAAGGAGGGCGAGAAGTACGTCCCCCTCATCGTCTCGCTGTTCTTCTTCGTCTGGATCATGAACCTGTGGTCGATCATCCCGGTCGCCCAGTTCCCGGTCACGTCGATCATCGCCTTCCCGGCGGGCCTCGCGGCGGTCGTCTACATCACGTGGATGACCCTGACCTTCAAGCGCCACGGCTTCGTCGGCGGCCTGAAGAACCTCACCGGCTACGACAAGTCGCTCGGCGCGATCCTGCCGCTCATCGTCGTGCTGGAGTTCTTCTCCAACGTCCTCGTCCGCCCGTTCACGCACGCGATCCGTCTCTTCGCGAACATGTTCGCCGGCCACCTGCTGCTGCTGATGTTCACCATCGCCAGCTGGTACCTGCTGAACGGCATCGGCATCGCGTACGCGGGCGTCTCCTTCGTGATGACCATCGGGATGACCGCCTTCGAGCTGTTCATCCAGGCCGTCCAGGCGTACGTCTTCGTCCTGCTGACCGCCACCTACATCCAGGGCGCGCTCGCCGAGCACCACTGAGCCCCGCCCCCAAGACCCCCAGTCGTCCGGTGGCCAACCCCCACCGGTCCGTGCAGAAGAAGGAAGAAAGCGCATGTCCGCTCTCGCGAACCTCGCCGCTGCTGCTACCGGCGTCCACGGCTCCATCGCCGCCATCGGCTACGGCCTCGCGGCCGTCGGCCCCGGCGTCGGCGTCGGCATCATCTTCGGCAACGGCACCCAGGCCCTCGCCCGCCAGCCCGAGGCGGCCGGCCTGATCCGCGCCAACCAGATCCTCGGTTTCGCCTTCTGCGAGGCGCTGGCCCTGATCGGCATCGTCATGCCGTTCGTGTACGGCACCTGATCCGGCATTCCTGACAGCCCTATTCGACGAAAGGCACTGATGTGACTGCCCTGGTTCAGCTGGCGGAGGGTAGCGGGGAGAACCCGCTCATCCCGCCGATCCCAGAGCTCATCATCGGCCTGATCGCCTTCGCGATCGTCTTCGCCTACCTCGCAAAGAAGCTCCTCCCGAACATCAACCGGGTTCTGGACGAGCGCCGCGAGGCCATCGAGGGCGGCATCGAGAAGGCCGAGGCCGCTCAGGCCGAGGCGCAGGCGACGCTGGAGCAGTACCGCGCGCAGCTCGCCGAGGCCCGGCACGAGGCCGCGCGTCTGCGTCAGGAGGCGCAGGAGCAGGGCGCCGCCCTCATCGCGGAGATGCGCGCCGAGGGGCAGCGTCAGCGCGAGGAGATCATCGCCGCCGGCCACGCCCAGATCGAGGCGGAGCGCAAGCAGGCCGCGACCACGCTCCGCCAGGACGTGGGCAGGCTCGCCACCGAACTGGCCGCCAAGCTCGTCGGCGAGTCCCTCGAGGACCACGCCCGGCAGAGCCGCGTCATCGACCGCTTCCTCGACGAACTCGATGAGAAGGCCGAGGCTGCCCGATGATTGGAGCAAGCCGCGAGGCACTGGCCGCCGCCCGGGAGCGACTGGACGCGCTGACGGACAACACCGCCGTCGACGCCGTCGCGCTCGCCGAGGAACTGGCTGCCGTGACGGGGCTGCTCGACCGCGAGGTGTCGCTGCGCCGGCTCCTGACCGACCCGGCGCAGCCCGGCGAGGCCAAGGCGGAGCTGGTGCAGCGCCTGCTGAGCGGGCAGGTCGGCGGCGAGACCGTCGACCTGGTCTCCGGCATGGTCCGCTCCCGCTGGTCCGCGTCGCGCGACCTGGTGGACGCGATCGAGGAGCTCGCGGAGATCGCCGAGCTGATCGCCGCCGAGCGTTCGGGCGTGCTCGACGACGTGGAGGACGAGGTGTTCCGCATCGGGCGGATCATCGAGGGCTCCAGCGAGCTGCGCGCGGCGCTCACCGACACCGCCGCCGACGCGGGCACCAAGCGCGATCTCGTCGTGCGGCTGCTCGATGGCAAGGCGAACCCGATCACCGTCCGTCTCGTCGCGCGTCTTGTGACGCATCCGCGGGGACGTAGCCTGGAAGCGGGGCTCGACGCCCTCTCCAAGCTGGCTGCGGCCCGCCGCGGCCGGGTGGTCGCCGTGGTCCGGGCCGCGATCCCGTTGTCCGACCAGCAGAAGCAGCGCCTCCAAACGGCGCTGACCAGGCTGTACGGCCGCCAGGTGCACCTGAACCTCGATGTGGACCCGGCGGTCCTCGGCGGGGTCAGCGTGCGGGTGGGCGACGAGGTGATCGACGGAACGGTCGCGAGCCGCCTTGAGGAGGCGGCCCGGCGGTTGGCCGGCTGACAGCCACCGACACCAACCTAAAAAGCACTGAAGCGGCCCGGGTTGGGCCGACAGAGCCTTCTGGGGGCGACCCCCAGACCCCCAAGAGATTTCGGGCCCAACAAGGAGAGCAGGGAACCCAGATGGCGGAGCTCACGATCCGGCCGGAGGAGATCCGGGACGCGCTGGAGAACTTCGTCCAGTCGTACAAGCCGGACGCGGCCTCGCGCGAGGAGGTCGGTACGGTCAGCGTTGCCGGCGACGGCATCGCGAAGGTCGAGGGGCTGCCCTCGGCCATGGCGAACGAACTGCTGCAGTTCGAGGACGGGACGCTGGGTCTCGCCCTCAACCTCGAGGAGCGGGAGATCGGCGCCGTCGTCCTCGGTGAGTTTGCAGGCATCGAGGAGGGGCAGACCGTCCGCCGCACCGGCGAGGTGCTGTCCGTGGCCGTCGGCGACGGCTACCTCGGCCGCGTCGTCGACCCGCTGGGCAACCCGGTCGACGGCCTCGGCGAGATCGAGACCGAGGGGCGCCGCGCCCTCGAGCTGCAGGCCCCCACGGTCATGCAGCGCAAGTCGGTGCACGAGCCGCTGCAGACCGGCCTGAAGGCCGTCGACTCCATGACCCCGATCGGCCGCGGCCAGCGCCAGCTGATCATCGGCGACCGGCAGACCGGCAAGACCGCGCTGACCATCGACACGATCATCAACCAGCGCGACAACTGGCGCTCCGGCGACCCGAACAAGCAGGTCCGCTGCATCTACGTCGCCATCGGCCAGAAGGGCTCCACCATCGCCGGCGTGCGCGCCGCGCTGGAGGAGGCCGGCGCCCTGGAGTACACGACGATCGTCGCCGCTCCGGCTTCCGACCCGGCGGGCTTCAAGTTCCTCGCCCCCTACACCGGCTCCGCCATCGGGCAGCACTGGATGTACCAGGGCAAGCACGTCCTGATCGTCTTCGACGACCTGTCGA
>CAYNNX010000220.1:0-4803 GCA_964398515.1 uncultured Streptantibioticus sp.
GTCAACGCAGCGGATCTGCGCGGCCGCCGCCGTCAGCCCCCACAGCAGCATCGCGGTGAGGACCACCAGGACCGGCACGACCACTGCCGCCTCGGCCGTCACGTAACCGGCGTCCGACCCCCGGAGCGCCCTGCCCGGCGACCCGGTCCCGGAAGGCGACGCGTCCGGGCGTGACGCCTCGGAACACGACACGCCTGACCGCGAGTTGTCAGAACGCCACATCGAGCGCCTTCTTGATCATCGAACTGAGCGCCGAGGTGATGGTCGAGCTGGTCACGACCTTGTAGAGCACGGCGGCGAAGGCACAGGCCGCCAGCGTTCCCACCGCGTACTCCGCGGTACTCATCCCCGCGTCGGCCGCCGCACCTCGTACCGCGCTCCAGCGCCGCCGCATCCACTTCAGCATGTCGCTCTCCTCTACGTGAGTCATGTGAGATCGTCTTGCGCCTTGATTGCACAGTTTCTGATGTTGCGTCAGTTGAATTTCTGGTGTTGCGTCAGTTCGGTCGGATCGCCCCTGTCATCACCCCCGCGTCATCACCGCCGCCAGTCCGACGACCACCGGGACGACACCGACAGCCAGGAACGCGGGCAGGAAGCACAACCCCAGCGGAGCGGTGGCCAGGACCGCGGCCTTGCGTGCCGCGGCACTCGCCGAACGGGCGCGGGCGGAGCGGCACTCGGCGGCGAGGCGGGAGACCGCGGCAACCGGCGGCACACCCGTGGTCGCGGCACGGACCATCCAGCGTGCGAGCCCTTCCGCGCCCGGCACGGCGGCCAGCCGGGCCCAGGACTGCGCCGGGTCACCACCGAGCCGCAACTCCGCCGCCACCTGCCGCAACGCCTCACCCAGCGGCCCGTCGAGCGTCCGGCCCACGGCGTCGGCTGCCTGCCCCGGGGCCGCGCCCGCCGCGAGGCAGGCCGCCAGCAGATCCGCGGCGAACGGCAGCCGCCGGTTCGCCGGGGCCGGTTCGCGGGACGCCCGGTCCGCGGTACGCCGCCGCAGGTAACGCACGCCCTGCGTCACGGCCACGGCCACGACCGCGCCCGCGAGACCGCCGACGAGCAGCCCCACGACGATCCCGGCGGCGCCCGCCGCAGCCCAGTCGCGTACCGCCGCACGGTGCGAGGACAGCACCCTCGGCCATCGCCTGTCTCCGCGACGCTGGACGCCGAGCAGTTGCTCCAGCCGGCGGCGTGCGGCGCGCGCTCGGCGGGCGGAGCGCGCAGCACCCGCGGCACCAAGCACGGCGGCCACCACCGACACAATCCCCAGCCTGTGGATAACTTCACCGCTCATGGCGCGCCCCCGGCCCGGTCGGCTCCGTCCGTCCCGTCGGCACACTCGCGCCCCCGGTCATGCCGCCTCCTCGGCCGTTCGGACGATCCGGGCGGTCCACGCCAGCCCGGCCCACTCCAGCAGTCCTCCCAGCGCCAGGCATGTGAGCCCGGCGGGAGTGCGCAGCAGCACGCGGAGGGGATCCGCGCCAAGTGCGCAGCCGAGCAGGACGCCGAACGCCGGCAGCAGGGCGAGCATCGCCGCGGTCGAGCGTGGACCCGCCAACTGGGCGCGCAGTTCCTCGCGTTGGTCGCGTTCAGCCCGTACAGTGACCGCCACGCGGTCGAGGCCGTCCGCGAGCCCGGCGCCACCGTCCACCGCGACCTCCCAGCACGCTGCGGCCCCGGCCAGCCCCTCGGCGCCCGGACGCCGGGCCGCCAGCCGCAGCGCCCTCGGCACGTCCCCGCCGAACCTGGCCGCCGCCAGCAGCGGCGTGGCCCACTCCGCGGATCCCGGTCCGCTCGGTCCGCGCAGGCGTTGGACGGCGTCGGCGAGGGCGATGCCCGGCGGACGGCCAGCCCGCAGTTCACCGGCGATCTCCGAGCAGAGCTCCGCGACCGCTTCCTGCCACCGCTGTACCGCCAGCCTCCGCCTCCGCCGTCTCAACACCCGTGCGAGATATGGGGTGATGAGACAGCCGGCCACCGCGGGGAGCGGCGAGTGGCCCGCGAACGCCAGCGCAAGGCCGGCCGGGACGCACCACATCTCGGGACCGAGCCGCAGCCGCAGCCTTTCCTCCAGGCGCCCCCGGCCGCGCCGCAGAACGGCCCGTGCATGACCGGTGAACGCCTGGGGCCCCGAGGGTCCCGCACCGTCCGCCAGCAGCAGCCTGGCCCGCCGCAGCACCTCTTCCTGGCGCCGCAGCAGCACCACGGCGGCCGCGGCGCAGAGCGCCATGCACCATGCGGCGACCGCCTGAGTCCCCCTCATGCCGCACCCCGCTCGCACAGCGCCGCGAACCGCTGCCACCCCTGCTCACGCCCGTAACGGCCGTCGGCGGCGCGCACGACCGCGGGGACGGGGACGACGAGCCCGGCGGCGTCCCGTTCCAGGACGTGGATCTCGGCGAGCCGTCGCTGTCCGCCGCGGTCGCGGTCCAGGTGGACCACGACCGAGACGCCCGCCGCGAGCTGGCTGTGCAGGGCGGCGCGCTCGAGTCCCGCGGTCGAGCCGAGCGCCTCCAGCCGGGCCGGCACGTCGCAGGCCGCGTTGGCGTGGACGGTGCCGCAGCCGCCCTCGTGGCCGGTGTTGAGCGCCGACAGCAGGTCCAGCACCTCGGGCCCGCGCACCTCGCCGACCACCAGCCGGTCCGGCCGCATCCGCAGGGCCTGCCGCACGAGGTCCCGCAGCGTCACCCGGCCCACGCCCTCCTGGTTGGCCGGACGGGTCTCCAGGCGCACCACGTGCGGGTGGGCGGGGCGCAGCTCGGCGGAGTCCTCGGCGAGCACGATCCGCTCGTCCGGGCCGACCAGGCCGAGCAGGGTGCTCAGCAAGGTGGTCTTGCCACTGCCGGTACCGCCGCTGACCAGGAAGGACAGCCGGGCGTCGACCACCGCCCGCAGCAGCCGTGCCGCTTCGGCGTCCACGGTGCCTGCGGCGATGAGCTCGTCCAGGGTGAACGCCCTCATCCGGACCACCCGCAGTGACAGGCAGGGGGCGCCGACCGCGACAGGCGGCAGGACCGCGTGCAGCCGGGTGCCGTCGGGGAGGCGGGCGTCGACCCAGGGGCGGGCGTCGTCGAGGCGTCGGCCGGCCGCCGTGGCGAGGCGCTGGGCCAGCCGGCGCACGGCCGCCGCGTCGCGGAAGCGGATCCCGGTGCGCTCCAGTCCGGCGCCGCGGTCCACCCACACCTCGGTCGGCCCGTTCACCAGGACGTCGGTGACGCCGGGCTCCGCAAGTAGCGGCTCCAGCGGTCCGGCCCCCACCAACTCCGAGCGCAGCGCCCGCACGACGCCGAGCACGGCTGTGTCCCCCAGCAGGCGGCCCTGCGAGCGCAGGGCCGCGGCGACCCGGGCCGGTGTGGGCTCGTGTCCGGCCTCCGCGAGCCTCAGCCGTACGGCATCCAGCAGTGCGGTGCCGTCCGCGGTGTCCGCCGACCACCTCGCGTAGGGACCGGCCGATCCGGTGGCCTTCATGCGGTCACGCTCCCGCCACTGGGCAGGGCCTCGGCGAGGAAGGCCGAGCAGAAGGCGGCGAGCGGGCCGCGTCCGCTGCCGCCGGGCGGCTCACCGCCGTCCACGGCCTCGCGCAGCCCCCGCTCCGGCGGCAGTTGCCCGGCCAGCGGAAGCCCGAGCAGCCGGGCGATCTCCTCGTCGTCCAGGCCGGCCGGGAACGGCCCGCGCGCCACCACCCGCAGGTCGGACAGGACCATGCCCATCCGTGACGCCACCCGGTCGGCGGCGGCCACCGCGCGCAGCTCGGCGGGCACCACAAGCAGCCCCACGTCGATCTGGGAGAGCGCCTCGATCACGCCCTCGTCCACCCGCCGCGGCAGGTCGACGACCACTACGCCACCGCGTCGCCGGGCGGCGCCCAGTACCGAGCGCATCGCCTCCGGGCCGATGACCACCGAGTCGCCGCGATCCCAGCTGAGCACGCTCAGGTCGTGCAGGCGAGGCAGGGACTCCTCCAGTGCGCCGCTGCTGACCCGGCCCTGCGACTCCGCGAGGTCGGGCCAGCGCAGGCCGCCCGCCCGTTCACCGCCGAGCAGCACGTCGAGACCCCCACCTAGCGGATCCCCGTCGACGAGCATCGTGCGGCGCCCTTCCCGGGCCGCGGTCACCGCGAGGGCGCACGCCAGCGTGCTCGCTCCCGCGCCGCCGCGGCCGCCGACCACGCCGATAGTCAGCGCGGTCTCGGCGACGCCCTCCGCCGCGTCGGCGATCCGGTCCACCAGCCACGGCTCGGCGTCCGGCAGGAAGAGCACGTGGTCGGCGCCGAGGTCCACCGCGTGCCGCCAGACGTCCTGATCGTCCAGGTCACGCCCGATGAGCAGGACGCTCTGGCGGCGCGCCACACCGCGCAGCCGGGATGCGCAGTCGTCGCCAACGAGGACGAGCGGAGCGCTCTCCCAGCGACCGGGCCGCGCGGGCGGGCCGAAGGAGACCTCGGGCTCGGCGCCGGCGGCCGCGCACAACCGCAGCAGATCGTCCAGCAGGTCCTCGTCCTCGGTGACGATCAGCGGGCCGCCCGGCACCGGGACCTGCGGACGGCGTACCGGTCGCGCCGGAGGCGGCTCGTCGTACCTCCCTCGCGGGCCCGCGGTGCGCGAGCCGCCGCGACCGCCCGACGCTCCCGTGCCGGCGGCGGGACCCGGCTCGGAGGCCTTCGACCGTTCGTCTCTCGGCGGTGCGCTCGGTGCCCGGTGCCTGCTCCGGGACCGCGGGCCGCCCGGCACATCGCCCGGGCCATCGTCCGTCGGGCAGGGGCCCGGAGCCTCGCCCGCGCCAGCCGCACCCGGCTCG
>CAYNNX010000220.1:4903-12013 GCA_964398515.1 uncultured Streptantibioticus sp.
CCGCACCCGGCTCGCCGTCCGCACCCGGCCGCCCGGCCGCGTTCCACGCCGCCGCCGTGTCCGACGCGTTCAGCTTCTTGCGCGTGTCCAAGCCTGCGCCCGGGCGCGTGTCTGTGCCGGGTGGGCCGGAAGGACCGGTTGTGTGGGATTCGTTCATGACCGCCTCGCTTGCCGTTCCTGACCTCGCGTATCTCGCGGGTCTTCACGGTGAAGGCAGCCGTGGAATCGTGGGGATCTTGGTTCAAAACAGGGGATAACTCGGCTCTTGTGGATAACTGCGCCACCCTTATGGGCGACTTCCCGCCGATTGCGCAACGATTACATACGGTCACACGTCGTATGTGTCAGTGGGCAGGAAGGAGCCTGGAGAAATGATCAAGGAGCGCGCGGCGAAGAACCGGGCGAAGAGCCGGAAATGTGTCCGGACATGCGACGACCCCCGCCGGGGGGGAGAGCGGGGGTCGTCCCCACGGCCGACTCGGGGGGGGAGGAGCCGGACCGGGTTAGCACGGTCGCGAACGATCCGTGACTTCCATGGTGTACCCGAGAGCCTTCTCAGGCAAACCCACGCGCCTGAGCTTACGCCGAATGGTGGGTGCCTATGCTCATCCCGTGGAAAACCACTCCTTGCCGCGCACCGCCGCCTTCTTCGATCTCGACAAGACCGTCATCGCGAAGTCGAGCACGCTGGCCTTCAGCAAGTCGTTCTATCACGGTGGTCTGATCAACCGACGTGCCGTGCTGCGTACCGCATATGCGCAGTTCGTCTACCTGCTCGGAGGTGCCGACCACGACCAGATGGAGCGCATGCGCGAGTACCTGTCGGCGCTCTGCCGGGGCTGGAACGTGCAGCAGGTCCGGGAGATCGTGGCCGAGACCCTGCACGAGCTGATCCATCCGCTCATCTACGCCGAGGCGGCCTCGCTCATCGAGGAGCATCACGCAGCGGGCCGGGACGTGGTGATCGTGAGCACCTCGGGCGCGGAGGTCGTCGAGCCCATCGGTGAGATGCTCGGCGCGGACCACGTCGTCGCCACACGGATGGTGGTCGAGCACGGCTGCTACACCGGCGAGGTGGAGTACTACGCGTACGGCGAGACCAAGGCGAAGGCGATCGCCGAGCTCGCCGAGTCGCAGGGGTACGACCTGACGCGCTGCTACGCCTACAGCGACTCGGCCACCGACGTACCGATGCTGGAGTCGGTGGGCCACCCCTTCGCGATCAACCCCGACCGGGCACTGCGGCGCGAGGCGGCGGCCCGCGGATGGCCGGTGCTCAGCTTCAACCGGCCGGTACGGCTGCGCGAACGCGTCCCCACCATGCCCAGTCGGCCGGTGCTGGTGGCGGTCGCCGCGGCGGGTGCGGCCGCCGCCATGGCCGGGCTGTTCTGGTACGCGTCGAAGCGGAGAAGGCTCCCGCTGGTTTGAGCACTTCTCCGCCGACACAGCGCCTCTGCATGCCCTGCGCAAGCGGGTGCCCGTAGAGCAAATGCCTCAATTGGCGTGTTATTGATCGATAGTGGCTGATTACAGGCGAAAGTAAAGAACTGCGATGAGGCCTTCCGCTTGTCAGAAGCGCGGAGTACAAAGGAATTGCGGCCCGCGAGACCACGGACATCCGAGAGGAACCCCGTCGCAGAAGGCCCCACGGACCGATGCACGAACGGTGGGCACCCACGCGAAGCCTGCCCGCTGACCGGGTCAGCCACACCAGGAGACGGGCAGAAGATCCCGACCTGATGGGCCACATAGTGCACGCATGGTCACTCGTCGTCCGTGCCAGCGGCGGTACCCCTGGGGGTACCGCCGCATTTACGTGCGCAAAGTGCGACCCTTTCCCGGATCGTCCGACCGGGATTCGTGCGAACCACGCGAATCGCGCCGACCGTGACATCCGCAGAATCCGAGAACACCCGAACGCCCGAACACGCGAACACCCGAACAGCGATGCCCCGCAGACCCCGCGAGCGGCGAAGCGCGCCATCGGCGCGCCCCGCGAGGCGGCGCATCGGCGAACGCCCTCCGAGAGAACTCTGCGCTGACCGCGAGCGAGCCCCCACTGACGGCGCACCCCTCAGGCCACGGAACGCCGCGAGCGGCGAACGCCTGCCGACGGCTCTCGCCTGGCGGTCACGCCCGCGCCCCGCGGTGAGCCAGCGCGGACGGGCAGCCCCGAGCCCCGGAAGACCGCGAGACCGCGGCGAACCGCGAAATTCGCCAGAAGCGAAACCCGCGAAACAGCGCAGCCCGCCAGCCCCGAACCCCGCCAGCCGACAAGCCTGCCGGGCACGAAACCCACGAGGACGCAGCCCCAAGCCGCGAACCCGGCAAACCACAAAGCCCAGCAGCCACGCACCCCACCGGGCCCGAAGCCCCCACCCACCAAGCGCCGACCCCGGGAACCGCGAAACAACCCGGCGCCAAACCCGCCAACCGCGAAGCCCCTCACCCGCGCACCCGCCAGCCCCGAACCCGCCCAGCGCGAACCCGAGGGAACCGCAAAACCGGCCGGCGCGAACGCGCACCCCACCAGGCCCGAAGCCCCCACCCCACCAGGCGCCGACCCCGGGAACCGCGAAACAGCCCGGCCCGAACCCGGCGAGACCTCGCGAATCGCGAAACCCCACCGCGTACCCCGCGTGCCCCCTACGCCGCGCCCCGCTGGAGCGCCTCGCAGACCGCCGTGCTCTCCCGCACCCCCAGCTTGAGTGCCTCCGCGCAGTGGCCGATCCAGTGGGCCATGCCCTCGGGGGTTCCGGAGGCGTAGGCCTCCAGGGCCTTGGCGTACTCGGCGCGGCCCAGTTCGGCGTGGCCGACCTCGGCGGGGCAGATCGACTTGGGGTCAAGGCCGCTGCCGACCAGGACGATGCGCTGCGCGGCCCGGGCCACCAGGCCGTTGCAGGAGCCGAAGGGGCGCAGGGCGAGCAGTTCGCCGTGCACCACGGCGGACACCACGAGCGCCGGTGCCTGCGTCCCGGCGAGCAGCAGGTCCGCGAGGCCGTCGAGGCGGGCGGCGACCTCCGAGGCGTCCGGCAGCGGCAACGCGATGAGCAGGTCCTCGTCCACGGATTCTCCGGCGAGCCGAGGCCGTCCGATCCGGTCCGCCTGCCTCCCCGTGCCCGGGTCCCCCGCCGCCTCGGCGGCAGCCTCGCCGCGCTCGCCGGCTCCGGAGCCCTGGTCGCTCCCGGGCCTTCCCCCGGCCGCCACCAGGTGGAGCCGCGCCAGCACCTGGATCGGCGACTGCCGCCAGACGCTGAGCAGTTGGCCGGACTCCGCCGTCAGGCGCAGCGCCGCGCCGACCGTACGGGCCTCGGGGTCGGCGCCGAAGTCGCTGCGGCGCCGGACCTCCTCCAGCGGCCAGTCGGCACCGGCCAGCGCCGCGGAGCCGCGTGCCCCGCGCAGGGCGGCCTCCGAGGCGATCTCGTTGGAGCGGCGCCGCATCACCCGGTGCCCGTAGACCCGGTCCACCGCCTCCCGGACGGATTCGACAGCGGCGGGAACTCCGGGCAGCGAGCCCAGTACGGCGAGCGGATCGGCATTCGTACCCATGGGTACGACCCTACGCACCCACTCCCCGAGCCCCTCGATCGAGTGGTCTTCTTCGCGCGAGGTGGGCAGTCGCGCAGGTGCGCGCACTACCTTACTGAACATGAAGATCGCATTCGTTGGTAAGGGCGGCAGCGGCAAGACCACGCTCTCCTCGCTCTTCATCCGCCACCTCGCCGCCGCCCGCCGACCGGTCATCGCTGTGGACGCCGACATCAACCAGCACCTCGGTCCGGCCCTCGGCCTGGCGGAGGAGGAGGCGTCGGCGCTGCCCGCGATGGGTGCGCATCTGCCGGAGATCAAGGAGTACCTGCGCGGCGCCAATCCGCGGATCGCCTCCGCCGCCACGATGATCAAGACGACCCCGCCCGGCCGGGGCTCGCGCCTGCTGCGGATCACCGAGGAGAACCCGGTCTACGCGACCTGCGCCCGGACGGTGGAGCTGGACGGGGGCCCGGTGCGGCTGATGGTGACCGGGCCGTTCACGGAGTCCGACCTCGGGGTCGCCTGCTACCACTCGAAGGTCGGCGCGGTGGAGCTGTGCCTGAACCACCTGGTCGACGGCGAGGGCGAGTACCTCGTGGTCGACATGACGGCGGGCAGCGACTCGTTCGCCTCGGGGATGTTCACCCGCTTCGACATGACGTTCCTGGTGGCGGAGCCCACCCGCAAGGGCATCGCGGTCTACCGGCAGTACCGCGAGTACGCACAGGACTACGACGTGGCGCTGCGGGTCGTGGGCAACAAGGTGCAGAGCCCGGACGACGTGGCGTTCCTGCGCGACGAGGTCGGTGACGACCTCATCGCCGTCGTCGGCCACTCCGACTGGGTGCGCGCGATGGAGAAGGGGCGCCCGGCGCCGTTCGAGTCGCTGGAGGAGCCCAACCGGCACACGCTGCACGCCCTTCAGGAGGCCGTGGACGCCTCCTACGCGCGGCGCGACTGGAGCCGCTACACCCGCCAGATGGTGCACTTCCACCTCAGGAACGCGGAGAGCTGGGGCAACGCCAAGACGGGCGCGGACCTGGCCGCCCAGGTCGACCCCGAGTTCACCCTCCGCGAACAGCCGGTCGCCGGTGCGCCCCTGGGCGCCGGCGACGCCCACCTGACCGCCGCCCAGGCTCCCTGACCAGCCCGCCCCCGGGCTTCCGACCGCCGCATCGACGGCACCGCCCCAGGAGACGCGCATGCCGAACCTCCCCGACGTGTCCGCCTCGGTCCTCATCCATCTGCTCGCCGTGCCCGTCGAGGTCGGCCTGCTTCTGTCGGCGGTGGCCGTTCTGCGGCGGCCACGGAACGCGTGCCCGGCGCCCCGGACGCGGGCGACGGGCGGCCGCGGGCGCCACACCTGCCGGCCCTGGACGCCCTGGCGCAACCACCACTGCGCCCGCCCGCGCCCGGTGCCGCACGGCGTGAGCCAGCTCCTGGGCGGCATCAGCGCGTTCCAGCGGCATACGGCGCCGCTCATCCGCGACGAACTGGCGCGGCTCGCCCGCGAGGGGCAGCGGCCCACGCAGCTCTTCCTCACCTGCGCCGACTCCCGGCTGGTCACCAGCATGATCACCACGAGCGGTCCGGGCGACCTGTTCACCGTGCGCAACGTCGGCAACCTCGTCCCTCCCCCGGGGAAGGAGGCGGCCTGCGAGTCGGTGGCCGCCGCGATCGAGTACGCGGTCGAGGTGCTGGAGGTCGGCGCCATCACGGTGTGCGGCCATTCGGGCTGCGGTGCGATGCAGGCGCTGCTCCGCGCGATCCCGGCTCCGACTCCGACCCCGGCTCCGGTTCCGTCCCCGGCTCAGGCGGGGAGCGCCGCGGCCGGCACCTCCCTCAGCCGCTGGCTGCGGCACGGCCGGCCCAGCGTGGAACGGCTGGCCACGGCCGAGCGCGAGCTGCTGACGCACCGTGCCGTGGCCGACGAGGTCGAGCGGCTCTGCCTCGTCAACATCGTGCAGCAGCTCGACCACCTGATGGCCCACACCTGCGTGTCGCGCCGCATGGCGCAGGGCAGGCTGCGGCTGTACGGGATGTACTTCCACGTCGCCGAGGCACAGGCCTACCTGCTCGACCCCGCGTCGGGCCGGTTCGCACCCGTGCACCCGGAGACCCATCCCGGCATGCCCGGACAGGTCTAAACCAATTTTGGCGTGGAACCCTTGTCAGCACGCCTGCGGGACTGATGAGCTATGCCCTGGGACACATGGCACATTCCCGGTCCCAGCAAAGTATCCGGGAACGCCCAGGAGCGTCCGGGAACATCCAGGGACATATCCAGGAACATCCCGGAACATCTGGAACGGTCAGGGCGTCCAGGAACACCCCGGAACGCCCCGCAGCCGAGCGCACAGAGGGAGATGGCGTGAGCAGCAACGAAAGCCTGGCCAACCTGCTGAGGGAGGAGCGGCGGTTCGAGCCTCCGGAGGAGCTGGCCGCGACCGCCAACGTCACCGCCGAGGCGTACGAGAAGGCCGCGACCGACCGGCTGGGTTTCTGGGCCGAGCAGGCCCGGCGGCTGACCTGGTCCACCGAGCCGACCGAGGTGCTGGACTGGTCCAACCCGCCGTTCGCCAAGTGGTTCGCCGACGGCAAGCTCAACGTGGCCTACAACTGCGTCGACCGGCACGTCGAGGCGGGCCTGGGCGACCGCGTGGCCATCCACTTCGAGGGCGAACCCGGCGACAGCCGTGCCATCACCTACGCCGAACTCCAGGACGAGGTCAGCCGGGCCGCCAACGCCCTGACCGAGCTGGGCGTCCGGGCCGGCGACCGCGTCGCGATCTACCTGCCCATGATCCCCGAGGCCGTCGTCGCGATGCTGGCCTGCGCCCGTATCGGCGCACCCCACTCGGTGGTCTTCGGCGGCTTCTCCGCCGACGCCCTCGCCACCCGCATCGCCGACGCCGACGCCCGGGTCGTGATCACCGCGGACGGCGGCTACCGGCGCGGCAAGCCCGCCGCCCTCAAGCCCGCGGTCGACGAGGCCGTCGGGCGCACCGACCGCGTCCGCCACGTGCTGGTGGTGCGGCGTACCGGCCAGCCCGTGGAGTTCACCGAGGGCCGCGACGTGTGGTGGCACGAGGTCGTGGACCGCCAGAGCGCCGAGCACACCCCGCAGGCGTTCGACGCGGAGCACCCGCTGTTCATCCTCTACACCTCCGGCACCACCGGAAAGCCCAAGGGCATCCTGCACACCTCCGGCGGCTACCTCACCCAGGCGGCCTACACCCACCTCGCCGTCTTCGACCTCAAGCCCGAGACGGACGTGTACTGGTGCACCGCCGACATCGGCTGGGTGACGGGACACTCGTACATCGTCTACGGGCCGCTGGCCAACGGCGCCACCCAGGTGATCTACGAGGGCACCCCGGACACCCCGCACCAGGGCCGCTTCTGGGAGATCGTCGACAAGTACAAGGTCACGACGCTCTACACGGCGCCCACGGCGATCCGCACCTTCATGAAGTGGGGCGACGACATCCCCGCCCGGTACGACCTGTCGAGCCTGCGCGTCCTCGGATCGGTCGGCGAGCCGATCAACCCCGAGGCGTGGATCTGGTACCGGCACAA
>CAYNNX010000221.1:0-1851 GCA_964398515.1 uncultured Streptantibioticus sp.
CCTCCGCCGCCGCGTCGGGATCCTCCTGCGCCTGCTCCCGCACCAGGGCTTCCAGGGCGGCGACCACCATGGCGTGGTCCTCGGCCTGAGGCAGGCCGGAGACGGTGACCGTGCCCACGACACCGACGTCGATCACCCGGATCGGGAACGAGCCGCCGTGCGCGGCGAACCGGGCGGGGTCCAGCCGAGACGAGGCCTCGAACGTCGTGCCCTTGGCCCGGAAGCGGGTGCCGACCAGGTAGGAGCTGGCCGCGTAACGCTCCACGACGCGGCGCTTGCGTTCGATCCAGTCGTCGTTGTCGGCGCTGGAGCCCGGCAGGGCGCAGTGGAAGAGCCGCTGCGCGCCGCGGGTGATGTCCACGGCCACCGGGGCCTGCCGCCCGACCGCCAGGTGCCGCAGCAGGGTGCCGAGCCGCCAGGCGTCGTCATGGGTGAACCGGTCCAGGACCAGGCGGCGTTCCTGGTCTTCCAGTTCGGCCGCGAGGGCCGCGGGATCGGTGGCCGTCATGCCGTCGCCTCCGGCTCGACCGTGCGGCGCTCGCGGGCCGAGCGCCGGGCCGCCTCCAGCACCTCAAGGGTGGCGACGGCCTCCCGCATGGTCACCGGCGGAGGGGTGCCGTCCCGCAGGGCCGCGACGACCCCCGCGTAGTAGGCGGGGTAGTCCCCGGGGAGCGTCGGTACGAGCTCGCCTCCGCCGGCCCGCGGCGCGGTTCCGGCGCCCAGCATGCCCCACGCCGACCTGGGCTCCTCGCCCCAGCCCGGCCCCGGGCGCTTCCCGTCGCGCAGCGCGGCCTCCTGCGGGTCGAGCCCGTGCTTGACGTAGCCGGCGACGGAGCCCATCACCCGAAGCCGGGCGCCCAGCAGCGGGGTGACCGCGCTCATCCACAGGTGGGAGCGGACGCCGTTCGCGTGCTCCAGGGCGATGAAGGAGTCGTCGTCGGCCTCGGCGCCCGGCCGCCGCACGTCGGACTCGGCGTAGACGGTGCGCACCGGGCCGAACAGGACGAGCGCCTGGTCGACGAGGTGGCTGCCCAGGTCGTACAGGAGACCGCCGTACTCGGCCGGGTCGCCGGACTCGCGCCAGCCGCCCTTGGGTTCGGGCCGCCAGCGTTCGAAGCGGGACTCGAAGCGGCGGACCTCGCCCAGCCGGCCGTCGGCGATCAGGGCGCGCAGCGTGAGGAAGTCGTTGTCCCAGCGGCGGTTGTGGAACACCGACAGCAGCAGGCCGCGCTCCCGGGCGAGCTCGTCGAGCGCCGCGGCCTCGGCGGCGGTCCCGGCGGCGGGCTTGTCCACCACCGCCGGCAGTCCGGCCTCCAGGGCGCGGGTGGCCAGCGGGGCATGGGTGCGGTTCGGCGAGGCGATGACCACGAGGTCCAGCTCGTCGCTGCGGTCCCACAGCGCGTCGGCCGAGGCGAGCGTGCGCACTCCGGGGTACTCGGCGGCGGCCTGGGCCTGCCGTTCGGGGTTGGAGGTGACGACGGTGTCGAGCTGCAGGCCGTCGGTTGAGGCGATCAGCGGGGCGTGGAAGACGGAGCCGGCCAGGCCGTAGCCGATCAGGCCGACGCGGAGCGGGGTGCCGGGGGAGTCACTCATGACCGCCACTAAAGCAACAGTGTTGCTAAAGTGCAAGCACGCGACCGCGGCGATGTGGAACGATTGCCGGTGACTCACCGGAGAGGCGGAACAGAGCGTGAACAAGTCCGTCGGGACGGGGCGATCCGGCGCCAACCTGCCCGTGCTGCGCGGGCACAACACCGCTGTCCTGCTCGATCTGCTGCGCTCCGCGGCCCTGTCCGGCGCGCCCGGCGTCAGCCGTGTCGAGCTCGCCGAGAGCACCGGGCTCACCCCGCA
>CAYNNX010000221.1:1861-11958 GCA_964398515.1 uncultured Streptantibioticus sp.
TCAGCAAGATCGTGGCACGGCTGCGGGACGAAGGCCTGGTGGACGAGGCGGGGCGCGGCCCGTCCACCGGCGGCAAGCCGCGCACGCTGCTGCGCCTGGTCCCCGAAGCCCGCTACGCGGTCGGGGTCCATCTGGACCGGGACGAGGCCACCGCCGTCCTCGCCGACCTCACGGGCCGCCCGGTCGCCGCCCGCACCGCCCCCTTCGACCTGGGCGCCGGGCCGGACGCGGTACTCGACGCGGTGGCCGGACAGGTCCGCCGGGTGGTCGCCGCCGTGCCGGGCGCGCAGCGGGTGCTCCTCGGCGCCGGCGTCGCCGCCCCCGGCCCGCTCGACCACGCCGCCGGGGTCCTGCACCGCGTCACCGGGTTCCCCCAGTGGGACGGCTTCCCGCTGCGCGCCGCCCTCGCGGCTCGCCTCGGGCTGCCCGTCGCCCTCGACAAGGACACCAACGCCGCCGCGCTGGCGGTGCTGGGGGCGGGCCCCGACGTGCCGCGGACGGCGCCGTCGTTCGCCTATCTCCACCTGGGGACCGGGCTCGGCGCCGGGCTGGTGCTCGGCGGCTCGCTGTACCGGGGGGCGCGCACCGGGGCCGGGGAGTTCGGGCACCAGAGCGTGCAGGTGGACGGCGCGGTGTGCGAGTGCGGCAGCCGCGGCTGCCTGGAGGCGCTGTGCCTGGCGGCCCTCGGACGCGGCGAGGTACGGCAGGCGGCCCGGCTGCTGGGCGTGGGGGCGGCCAACCTGGTCGCGCTGCTCGACATCGACCACGTGGTGCTGGGCGGAAGGGCGGTGCTCGCCGCCGAGCGGGTGTTCACCGCGGAGGTCGCCGCCGAGATGACCCGCCGGGCGGGCCACCCGGTGCCCGTCACGGTCGCCCCCGGCGGCGACCGTACGACCGCGCAGGGCGCGGCGCTGCTCATCCTCGGCCCGGTCTTCCGCCCGGGTGAGGCGTGAGCGGGTGAAGTCATCGGCCGTACGGGGGCATGCGCTGGGCCCCCGGGGTCATCCGGCGCGGGCGGGCCGCGTCGCTCCCGCCGGCCCGCGCGAGGCGTGCGACAGTGCACAGCGAACCGGCGCCGACCGGGGCCACGGGCGCCCGCTCGCCCGCGTGAGCGCGGGAGATGGGGTGTCCCGGGAGAACCGGGTGGCCGGGTGAGCCGACGGCACCGCGTCAGCACCGCACCTGATCGGCCCGCACCCGACCGATCCCCCGGCGCCGCGTCAGCACCGCCCCCGTCCCCCTACCGACCCGCCGAAAACAACCCGCACGGCACCGACCCCGCACCGCTCCACCCGAGTCAACGCGTGATGCGCCTGCACCGCGAGAAGCCGCGACACAGCAAAGGTCCCCGTCATGCAGTTGCGCAGTGTCCACCTCGCCCCGGCCGCCGCGATCGTCCCGTTCGCGATGGCGTGGTTCCTGCCCCCGGTGGCGGCCGCGGCGCAGGCCGACCCGCACCCCGACCCCGCTCCGCCGGCGGACCGCGCGGCCGCACCGCCCGCATGCGGTGATCCGTCGGCGGCCGCCTTCCCCATCCGCCCCCGCCTCGACGGCGGCTCGGCCGCGTACGTCGCGGACGGGCACCCTCGGCAGTTCCTCCTGACGCTGAGCAACGACGCGGCGGTGGCGTGCGAGCAGATCCACCCGGTGGTGGTCCTGGTCGACCGCGACCGGAAGTTGACGCCTGATCAGATCGAGCTGGCCTGGCGCGGACCGCGGGACCGGGCCTGGCGGCCGGTGGCCCTGGAGGGCACCGACCACGCCGAGAACGTCGGCCTGCCCGGCGGGGAGGACGGCCCGGGCGTCACCGTGCCCGCCCACGGCAGCGTGACCCTGCGGATGCGTATGCGGCTCGCGCCCGGCGCGACCGCGCCCGACCGGGTGGTCGCCTCCGCGACGATGATGCAGCGGCGCGGCGCGCGAGGGATGTGGGTGGGGGAGTCCAACCACTTCGCCTTCGACGTGCTCCCGGCGCCGCCCGAGCTTGCCGCGACCGGCCCGCGCGCTGCCCGCCCCCTCGCCGCCGCCTGCGCCCTGCTGGCCATGGGCGCCGCCCTGGTGGTCGGCTCCCGCTGGCGCCGCCGCTGACGCCGCGCCGCCGCCGGACGGCCCCGGGTGCGGGTGCGGCCGCGCGTGCGGGTTCTGCGAGGATCGGGGTGGCCTTCGGGCTCAGGGCGCGGGGCACTCCTCGGCGCGAGAGCGCCGAACGCGTCGCGCAGGCGCTGGATATGACCGGCATGGGCCGCTACGCGCGCAGGTATCCGCGCGAGCTCTCCGGAGGCCGGCAGCAGCGCGTCGCCATCGCCCGCGCACTGGCCGTCCGGCCGCCGGTGCCGCTGCTCGACGAACCGCTCTCCGCCCTCGACACCCGGCTGCGCTCCGGCATGCTCGCCGAACTCGCCCGGCTCGACCGGAGCCAAGCCGACCACCTTCGCGCTGCCGTACGCCGCCGGGCTGGTGAAGAACGCCCCGCACACCGGGAACGGCAGGAGGAGGTCTCCGCGCTCGGCGGCGGCTTCTCACCCCGTACCGACGTCGCCGCGACCGACAAGAACGCCGACGCGCTGAAGAAGATCATGTCCGGGGTCGAGGTCTTCCGGCCCGACTGGTCAAAGATCGACAGCGGACTCGCCGGCTACGTCGCCGCCTGGGTGCGGGCCACCGGCAGCTGAGCGGCTGATCAGGGCGGCCGGAGTCCCGCTACGCTGGTCGCAGCACCCCTGTTCCGCCAGCGGAGTCGTCAAGGAGTCGTCCAGTGTCAGAGCGCAAGCCGATCGAGTCCTGGCTCACCGACATGGACGGGGTGCTGGTCCACGAGGGCACCCCCGTGCCCGGCGCGGAAGAGTTCATCAAGCGGCTGCGGAGCTCCGGCAAGCCCTTCCTCGTGCTCACCAACAACTCCATCTACACCCCGCGCGACCTGCACGCCCGGCTCTCCAGGATCGGTCTGGACGTGCCGGCCGAGTCGATCTGGACCTCGGCGCTGGCCACCGCGCAGTTCCTCGACGACCAGCGGCCCGGCGGCACCGCCTACGTCATCGGCGAGGCGGGG
Source organism: uncultured Streptantibioticus sp. (assembly GCA_964398515.1). GTDB lineage: Bacteria > Actinomycetota > Actinomycetes > Streptomycetales > Streptomycetaceae > CAYNNX01. The sequence goes on from CAYNNX010000221.1 coordinate 4,914, forward strand.
CTGACCACGGCGCTGCACGACATCGGCTACGTGCTGACCGACGTCGACCCGGACTACGTGGTGCTCGGCGAGACCCGCACCTACAGCTTCGAGGCGCTGACCAAGGCCATTCGGCTGATCAACGCCGGGGCCCGCTTCATCGCCACCAACCCGGACAACGTCGGCCCCTCCGCCGAGGGCGCCCTGCCCGCCTGCGGCTCGGTGGCCGCGCTGATCACCAAGGCGACCGGCAAGACGCCCTACTTCGTCGGCAAGCCCAACCCGCTGATGATGCGCTCGGGGCTCAACGCCATCGGGGCGCACTCCGAGAGCTCCGCGATGATCGGCGACCGGATGGACACCGACGTCCTGGCCGGCCTGGAGGCCGGGATGGCGACCTTCCTGGTGCTCACCGGCCTCACCGGCCCGGCCGACATCGACCGCTACCCGTACCGGGCGTCCCAGGTGGTCGACTCGATCGCGGACCTGGTCGACCTCGTCTGACGCCCGCAAGGCGCCGGCGAAGGCGGTCGGCGCGCGGTCGGCGGCCCGCTCCCCCCGGAACCGCCGACCGGGCGGCCCTCACCCCGGTCGGCCGGTTGCGGGAGAGTACCGGCCGGGGCCGGGAGAGGTTCACGGAGTTCCGTCGCTCAGGCCGACGGCCGTCTGCCGGGGTCTGGGCCGCACGTCTCACCGTAGATTAGGCATCGGCCCTACGTACAGGGCGAGTTGACGCCAAGTCATGTGACGGCCACGTATCGCGACCCCTCCCGGGTGCGCCGAGGCGGCGGCCGCGACGCGCCCACCGCCGGCCCGCGCGCGGCCGGGACGCCGGTGCCGTGTGAGCATGGTCGCCGACCGGTGCCTTCGTCCCGCCCGGTCGCCTTGCCAGCCCTTGCCGCCGTCCAGTCGCTGCCGAACGGGGAGCGGATGTCCGGAAACCCTGCAGCCCGCGCCGTCCGCGCCGCCGTCCTGACCACCGCGGCGGCGGTGCTGCTCGCGGGGTGCGCCGGCGGCCGAGGTCCGGCCCGCCCCAGCCTCACGCCGACCGCCCGGGCGATGCCCGGCGCACCCTTCTGGGCCGACCCCGACAGCCCGGCCGCCCGGCAGGAGAGCCAGTGGCGCCAGGAGGGACGAGCGGCCGAGGCGGCGCTGCTGGACCGGATCGCCCGCCAGCCCGTCGCCAAGTGGATCAGCGGCGGCGACCCGCAGGAGGCGGCACGGGACTACACCCGGCAGGCGGAGGCCGCGGGCCGCACCCCCGTGCTGGTCGCCTACGACATCCCGCACCGCGACTGCGGGCGCTACTCGGGCGGGGGAGCCGCCGACGCCACGGCGTACCGGACGTGGGTGGACCGGCTCGCCACCGGGATCGGCGCCGGCCGGGCGATCGTGGTGCTCGAACCCGACGCCGTCGCGCACATGGCCGACGGCTGCACCCCGGACCGGTTCCAGGACGAGCGGTACGCCCTGCTGACGTACGCGGTCACCAGGCTCAAGGCCCAGCCGCACACGACCGTGTACCTGGACGCGGGCAACTCCGGCTGGATCACCGACCCCTCCCGGATGGCGGACCCGCTGCGCCGCGCCGGGGTCGCCCGGGCCGACGGGTTCGCCCTCAACACCTCCAACTTCCAGACGCTGCGTGCCTCGACGGCCTACGGGCTGCAGCTGTCCGAGCTCCTCGGCGGCAAGCACTTCGTGATCGACACCGGCCGCAACGGCAACGGGCCACTGGCCGGGCACGATCCGCACGAGGCGTGGTGCAACCCGCCCGGCCGCGCCCTGGGCGTGCCGCCCACCACCCGCACCGGCGCCAAGGTCCTCGACGCCTACCTGTGGATCAAGCCCCCCGGCGAGTCCGACGGCCCCTGCAAGGGCGGCCCCCCGGCCGGGCAGTGGTGGCCCGAGTACGCGCTGGAGCTCGCCCGCAACGCCCGGCCGTGACCCGTCAGAGCGGCCGGGCCAGCAGCAACAGCACCGAGTCGTCGCCCAGCGTGCCGCCGGCGTGGTCCAGCAGGTCGGCGTAGAGCCGGCCCACCGCGCCCTCCAGGTCGTGCGCGGCGCCGGCGACCAGCGGTCCGACGCGTTCCGCCAGCGGGTAGAAGTCGCCTCCGGGGCGCTGCCGGGCCTCCACCACGCCGTCCGTGCACAGCACGAGCACGTCCCTCGGGCCGAGCCCCACCCGCCACGGCGTCGGTGCGCCCGGCACATACGGCGTCAGACCCAGCGGCACCCACGGGTCGGGGGGATCGAGCGTGGTCACGGTGGCGTCCGGGGAGACCTTCAGGGCCGGAACGTGCCCGTAGTGCAGCAGCTCCACCTCGCCGGGGTCGACGAACTCGGCGAAGAGCGCGGTGGTGAACTCGCCGTCCATCACATGGCGCCGCACGCTGGCGTCCACCCGTTCGGCGACCCGGGCCAGGCCGCCCTCGTCGTAGGCGGCCTCGCGGAAGGCCCCCAGGATCACCGCGGAGGTCTGCACCGCCTCCAGTCCCTTGCCGCGCACGTCGCCCACGACCGCCCGCACGCCGTGCGGGGTGTCCAGGACCGCGTACAGGTCGCCGCCGATCTGCGCGGCGTCGGCGGCCGAGGCGTAGCGCACCGCCATGCGCACACAGCCGACCTCGGGGCACGGCGGGGGCAGCAGCGCGCGCTGGGCCGCCTCGGCGACCGTGACGACCGCCTGGAACTGCCGGGAGCGCAGCTCGCGCCACCACGCCCCGTAGGCGCTGAAGAGCACGACCGTCAGATAGCCGGTGATGATCCCGACGAAGAACCGCCGGTCGTGGGCGCTGACCGTCAGCGTCCCGTCGAAGGGCAGCAGCGCCGCCTCCACCGCTCCGCCGATCAGGCCGACGAGGAGGGTGCGGCGCCAGGTGGTGGTGGCCACGGCCAGGGCGGGGGCCGTGACCATCATCGGGGCGAGGAAGTGGCGGGGCCCGGCGGCCAGGTCGGCGGCGGCGACGGCCACCACCGCCAGCAGGGGGATGGCCATGCCCTGGCGGGCCGCGAGCCGGGTGCCCAGCGCCTCCAGCGCACGGATGGTTCCGCTGCTCCTCACATTCCGAACATATCGGTTGACGGCAATGAGGCGCCCGTCACTCTGGGGAACCGGCGGCCCCTTCCGTACGTATTCCATTGGGATGAACAAGACGATCAGGCGCACATCGGTCTTCTGCCTCCTCCTGATCATCGCCGTCCTGGCGCGGGCGAGCTGGGTGCAGGAGGTCAGAGCGCAGACACTCGCCGACGACCCGCACAACCGGCGGAACGCGATCGCGCAGTACGCGAACCCGTTCGGCGACATCGTCGTCGCCGGACACCCGGTCACCGGCTCGGTCCGCACGAGCGGCGGCGACTTCGCGTACAAGCGCACCTACACCGACGGCCCGCTGTACGCGTCGGTCACCGGCTTCAGCTCGCAGGTCTACGGCTCGACCCAGCTCGAAGGCATCTACCAGAAGGTGCTGGACGGCACGGACAGCCGGACCAAGGGCCTGTACGCCGTGCTCACCGGCGAAAGGGGCAAACCCGGTGACGTGCTGACCACCATCGACCCCGCCGTGCAGAAGGCGGCCTACGACGGGCTCGGCGGGAAGAACGGCGCCGCCGTCGCCGTCGACCCCGCGACCGGTGCCGTGCTCGCCCTGGCCAGCACACCGTCGTACGACCCGGGGAAGATCGCTGGCGGCTCCTCGGCGGACGCCCGGGCCTGGCAGCAGTACACCACCGACAAGAACCAGCCGATGGTCAACCGGGCGCTGCGCCAGACCTACCCGCCGGGCTCGACCTTCAAGCTGGTCGTCGCGGCGGCGGCGCTGGAGGACGGCCTGTACACCTCAGTCGACCAGCCCACCAGCAGCCCCAACCCGTACCGCCTGCCCGGCACGGTCACCGACCTGACCAACGAGAACACGGCGGCGCCGTGCGAGAACGCCTCCATCCGCGTGGCCCTGGAGTACTCGTGCAACACGGTGTTCGCCAAGATGGCGGTCGACCTGGGCCAGGACAAGGTGAAGGCGATGGCCGACAAGTTCGGCTTCGACGACAGCGCCTTGCGCATACCGGTCGGTGTCACGCAGAGCGTGTACCCGTCGAGGATGCCGCCGTCGTCCACCGCGCAGACCGGCATCGGCCAGTTCGACGTGCGGGCCACCCCGTTGCAGATGTCGATGGTCGCCGCCGCGATCGCCAACGGCGGGACGCTGATGAGCCCGCACATGGTCTCCAGGGTGACCGACTCCGGCGGCGGGACGCTGCAGTCCTTCGGCCCGAGCACCAAGTCCCGTCCGATCAGCGCGAACACCGCACGGCAGCTGCAGTCGGCGATGGTGAGCGTCGTGCAGCAGGGCACCGGCACCAACGCGCAGATACCCGGACTCGAGGTCGGCGGCAAGACCGGCACCGCCCAGCACGGCGTGGACAACAGCGGCAACCCGTATGCCTGGTTCGTCTCCTACGCCAAGAACAGTGCGGGCAAGCAGGTCGCGGTGGCCGTCATGGTCGACGACCCGAACGGGGTGCGCTCGGAGATCAGCGGCAACGGCTCGGCCGGGCCGATCGCCAAGGCGATGATGCAGGCGGCGCTGGGCCGCTGACGTCCCGAGGGCGTGTCAGACACCGTCGCGTCAGGCAAGTTCCCATTCGGGCGCATTGCTGTTTGGCGCGATCATGTTGCGTCGCATGAAGCTTGCGTGACGGCCGGGAACGAAGCGGTGGCAGTCGTGCTCAGGTCATGCATAGGGTCCAACCGTCCCGACATTCCGCACCGTTGGGCCGATCTCCCCACCTAGCCCGACCACCTAGTTGGAGGACCCGTGCGCAAGATGCGCAAAAGAGCGATCGCCTCGGCCGCGTCCGCGCTCACGCTGCTGCTGGCGATCCCGGCAGCAGCCACCACCCCGACGCCCGGAGCCCCGAGCATCGGCGACCCGTACTACCCCACGTACGGCAACGGGGGCTACCACGTCTCCCACTACGACCTCCGCCTGACGTACCAGCCCAAGACGGACTTCCTGCGCGGCACGGCGACGCTGCTGGCCCGCACCACGCAGGACCTGTCCCGCTTCGACCTGGACTTCTCCCTGGACGTCCAGGACGTGCGGGTCGACGGCCGCAAGGCGGCCTTCACCGAGGACTCCGCGGCCCACAAGCTGCAGATCACGCCCGCCGCGCCGCTGGCCAAGGGGGGCGAGACCACCGTGGTCGTGCGCTACTCCGGCGTCCCGTCGAAGGTCGTCGTCAACGGTTTCACCGCCTGGCACCGCACCCCGGACGGCGCCGTCGCGGCCGACGAGCCCGAGGCGGCCTGGTGGTGGTTCCCCAGCAACGACCACCCGCTGGACAAGGCCACCTACGACGTGTCGGTGGCCGTACCCGACGGCACGCAGGCGATCAGCAACGGCGTGCCCACCGGCCAGCGGTCCCAGGCCGGGTGGACGCGCTACAGCTGGCGGGAGACCAAGCCGCAGACGACCTACCTCACCACCCTCGCCGTCGGCAGGTTCGACATCACCACGGGCACCACCGCGGGCGGCCTGCCCGTCATCAACGCCTACAGCAAGGACCTGGGCGACAACGCCGACGCGGCGCGCGCCAGCGTCGAGCGCACCGGCGAGGTCATCGACTGGGAGAGCGGGATCTTCGGGCCGTATCCGTTCGGCGCCGTCGGCGGCTACGTGCCGAACACCACGACGCACTACGCCCTGGAGACCCAGACCCGGCCGTTCTACAGCCCCGCGCAGTTCGCCAAGGGCTCCAACGTCTCGGTGATCGTGCACGAGCTGGCCCACCAGTGGTTCGGCGACAGCGTCTCCCTGGAGCGCTGGAAGGACATCTGGCTCAACGAGGGCTTCGCCACGTACGCCCAGTGGCTGTGGTCCGAGCACGAGGGCGAGGGAACCGCGCAGCAGCTCGCCGACTACGTCTACGCCTCGCACCCGGCGAACGACCCCTTCTGGACCGTCAAGCCGGGTGACCCCGGTCCGGCCAAGCAGTTCGACGAGGCGATCTACGACCGGGGCGCGGCGGCGCTGCAGGCGCTGCGCAGGACCGTCGGCGACAAGGCGTTCTTCGGCATCCTGAAGGGCTGGACGGCGGGCCACGCCTACGGCAACGCGAACTTCGCGGACTTCCAGCAGCTGGCGGAGAAGGTCTCCGGCCGCAAGCTCGGCGACTTCTTCACCACCTGGCTGTTCACGCCCGCCCGCCCGGCGGCCGCGGCGGCCAAGCGGGCGGGGCTCCGCCCGTCCGCGGTGATCGAGCAGCCGAAGTCCTGGGAGCAGATCCACGCGGTGCAGGAGCACTGAGCGGTGGCGGGGCCGCCCCCAAAGGCGGCCCCGCGCCTTACCCCAAGTAATCCTTTGGGGTGAGGTGGAAGCTATAACACCGCTCATGAGTGTGAAGCAGGAATCGGACAGCGACGAGGAGCGCGGCGAGGGCCGTGAGCAGGGCCCCGACCAGGACTGCGGCGAGGACCGCGATCGGGACCGCGGCCCGGAGAGCGGCCTGGAAAGCGGCCTGGAACAGGACGTCAACCGGTACGCCCCGGCCTACCGGGCCTGGCTGAGGGAGGCCGTGGCCAAGGTCCAGGCCGACGCCAACCGGTCCGCCGACACCCATCTGCTGCCGGTCCCCCTCCCGCCGGCGTGGGGCATCGACCTCTACCTCAAGGACGAGTCGACCCACCCCACCGGCTCCCTCAAACACCGCCTCGCGCGATCCCTCTTCCTGTACGCGCTGTGCAACGGGTGGATCCGCCCGGGCCGTCCGGTCGTCGAGGCGTCGAGCGGTTCCACGGCCGTCTCGGAGGCGTACTTCGCACGGCTCATCGGGGTGCCGTTCATCGCGGTGATGGCCCGTTCCACCAGCCGCGCCAAGATCGAGCTGATCGAGTTCCAGGGCGGGCGCTGCCACCTGGTGGACAACCCCTGTGAGGTCTACGAGGCCGCCGCGCGCCTCGCCGCCGAGACCGGCGGCCACTACATGGACCAGTTCACCTACGCCGAGCGGGCCACCGACTGGCGCGGCAACAACAACATCGCCGAGTCGATCTACCAGCAGC
>CAYNNX010000222.1:0-8572 GCA_964398515.1 uncultured Streptantibioticus sp.
AGAGAGTGCAGCGCGCCGCACGTCGCGCTCCGGGGGCGTCTCGGCCGCACACACGGCATGCACCTGCGCGGCGAGGACCGGGCTGGCGTGCTGCAGGGCCTCGGTGATGTCCCCTTTCGCCCACACCCGGCGCAGCCACCCGATACGGGCAGCTGACCCTTGTGGGGAACGGTCGTCGAGGTCAGGGCACGTCGGAACCGGCATCATCGGCCGGGCGACCGCGCGTAGGAGAGCGGTCGTGCCGCTTCGGAAGGCTTGGGTTGGAGCAGCCACCACTACCTCCACAGGTAAGGGACGGGCGGTCGGTGCCGCCGCACCATTGAGGGCGCAACGGCACCGACTGGGAGAGCAGCTCAACGCCTCTTGGATCAGGCGACGTTGGTGGTGCAGGCGCCGCAGGTGGTGCCGCAGTTGTCGTCGGTCAGGTTGGTCAGGCCTGCCGGGTCAGCCACCTCCAGCAGCGTGATGTCCAGGTCGAAGCCGTCCAGCTCGGTCTGTACAGAGGCACGGTCGATCGTTGCTCTTCCCTTGATGTTCGTTGCCATCTGAGTTCCTCCAGTCGGAGACGGATGTGCACTTGCAGACCTGGCCTCGGGCGAACATGCCATCAAGGCCAGGAGTCAGAGAGCCGAACGTGCGGCTGGGGAGACCATCTGCTCGGGAAGGCCGGTCCCTGAGTCTCTCCTCCTCGACCGTCCTCGCCAGCCAAGCCGCAGAATGCCCTGAAGTCGGGAACGGTCACCGATCCGGAGCGTCGAATCCAGCGGCTTGTCCGGCTGCCCAGCGGTCTTCGAGGGCTTGGAGACCCTGGAACGGGCGCGGCCGGGCTGGGCACGGTTGTCAGCGGTGGGATTGCAGGAGTACGGCCACGAACATCACCAACACCGCGGCGGTGGAGGTCACGATGGCGAAGGTGTGCCTGGACAGGGTGTCTCTCCCTGAAGGATTGGTCCGCAGGCCCGGCTGCGGGAAGCGGGGGGCGACGGCCGCCAACCGGGGTCGCGGGGCTTATGTGGACAGGTGGTGGGCCAGCAGGCCGAAGCCGTAGAGCGTGGGAAGCGAGATCACGAGGATCAGGGCAAGCAGCCCTGGATGGCGGCGGATCTGCCCTGCCCGTCGGCGGGCCTGCCTTCGTGAAGGGCCAGCCGGTACCTGGGCATGGTGCCTACCCATCGGCGTGCATCTCCTGCGCGTACAGCTCCGCGTGATGCAGCAGGTCCTCGACGGCGCTGGCCAGTACGACGGCGTGGTCGGCAGCCGCGCGAAGCCCGTCCCCGGCGCCGGCGGTGCTGACGCGCTGGGCGCGATCGATCGCCTCCCGGCACCGCTGCCACTCAGGGCTGCCGTGCGTCAGGGCCATCGCGCGCACTTCGGCGTACGGAGCCATCGACGCAACGAACCCGCACAGCGTGCGCCTCGCGTCCTCCACCTCGTCGTGCCGTGGGACCATCGCGCCGAGGCTCAGACCCCTGGCGATCTCGATGTACCGGCGCACGCGGGCCGGGTTGAACCCCGCAGGCCTTCGCGTCGCATCCCGCGCGGTGCCTTCGATGATGCCGCGTTCGCGGTGCCAGGGCCGCTCCGCAGTCTCATAGGTGTGCGTCCCTGCCACCGCTCGCTGGAGCTCGGGGACACCCCAGGGCAGATCTGCCTTGGGGACCGGTGTGCGCCTTGTGGTCAAAGAGGCGTTCGGCTCCCGGTGCGGCCGGGTGCGGATGTTTGCTGCATCCGTGGGGGGTTCCATGAGCGCGTCTCCAAGAGTGTGTACGGGACGGCGGCTGTCGATGAGGCGCCCTCGATCTTCGAGAGTGATCAGGCCGGCACTCTCTGCGAGGACTCGTATGAGCCTGACAACCCCCGGTGCTGCACATCCACCCTCGTTTCGACCTCGGGTCTGAATCCCGGATCGGCGAGGTTCCTCGGCTTGTCCTCGGATTTGCCCCGGCCTTCGAAAATGCCGTCTGTTCGGGGGATGTTGAGGGGGTAGGCGCTCTACCGTCAGGGGTAGTGACGTGCTGGGACACGGGATGAGGGAGCGTCATGCGAACACTGCTCCGGTACCTGCTCGACCAGCGGGAGCTGCGCGACCACGACGCCTTTCTGCCGCATTTCCGTCAGGCTGCTCGGGAGTTGGCAGAGTTCGAGGCGAAGCCGTCCTTGGCGACGCTGGCTCCGGCGAGGACCACCTTCGAGGCGTGGTATTACGGGCAGCGCCAGCCGCAGCGTGATGCTCGCCGAGTGCTGGTCCACATGTTCGGCTACAGCATCGAGCAGCTGTGGAGTGAGGTCCCCGATGGAGCCACCCCACATCCCGTCCCCTTGCTCGGCGCGCCACACAGCGATGTCCATGCCGAAGGCGGCGTGGATCTCCACGAGATGAGAAGGGCGGGCGCAATGGCCGCACGACGCGCAATGGATTTCGCTCTGGGGGCCGAACGAGAGCAGGTGGGCGACGAGACGCTCGGCTTCCTCAGTGATGAGGTGAAACGGATCGCCGAGGAGTACCCACGGGTGCCGCTGTCGGAGATCTGGCCGGACTTGGCCAAGGCCCAGGACGACGCATTCCGGCTCCTGGAAAGTGGCCGGACGCGGCCCTCGCACTCCCGCGACCTGTATTTCATGGCCACGGTGCTGTCGTTCTTCATGGCCAAGGGCTCTCACGACATGGGCGACTCCAAGGTGGCCATGCAGCAGGCCCGTGCCGCTGGATTCTGCGCCCGGCAGGCCGAGCACAAGGGACTGATCGCCCTGGTCGACGGGCTGAAGTCGCTGATCGCGTACTGGGCGAGCAAGCCCGAAGACGCGCTGCACTACGCCCGGCAGGCAGCAGCCGAATCTCCCGGAGTGCGGGGCACGGTGAGCGTGTGGCTGCCGGGCCTGGAAGCCCGTGCCGCCGCCCTGCTTGGTGACGAGGAGAGCGTCCGCTCGGCGAATCAGCGGGCCGAAAGCCTGCGCGATCAAGTGGTGCCCGACGACCTCGACGGGCTCGGCGGCCTTCTGACCTATCCGGAGATCAAGCAGCTGTACTACACAGTCGAATCCGAAGTGCTCCTCGGCCACGGTGACGCGCAGATCGCCGCCCAGGCCGAACAGGCCGTGCACGGCTTCACCGACCCCAACGACCCGGCGTGGGCCTTCGGCGATCTCGCCGGCTCTCAGTGCAACCTGGCACTCGTCCGCCTGTACTCCGGCGACCTCGATGGCGCCGCTGCGGCCGTCAGGCCAGTCCTTGATCTGGCGCCCACTCTGCGGAACAACGGCATCGTGGTCTCCGCCCAACGCGTTCGGGCCGCCCTCACACGCGGCACCGTCCACGACGCAGTGGTGGCGCGCGACCTGCGCGCAGAGATCGACATGTACGAGCCTCCCCGGCCGGCCCTCCCCCGATAACCCCGGCCGGTAAAGTCCGCTGCCATGTACCCGGTCAGCCGTCGCAGCCAGCGCCTGAAGCTCCGCGAAATCGCCATCGACGACGTTGACGCCGTTCTGGCCATCTACGGGAGCCCTGAGGCAACCGAGCATCTCAGCTTTGAGCCACGCTCACGCGAGCAAGTAGGACAGATCGTCGCGCGCTCGATCGCTTCGGCCACAGCCACACCGCGCAGTGAGTACGCGGTGGCGGTCATCGAGCGCGACACCGACGAACTGATCGGGTACGGAAGACTCGCCATGGACCCCCACCAGCAACGCGCGGCCACCGTCGGCTTCGCGCTACGCCCGGCCGCTTGGGGAGTCGGCTACGGCGTCGAGACCATCGAGCTTCTGCTGGGACTCGGCTTCGAGGAACTGAGTCTCCATCGAGTCTGGGGCGCCCGCTCGCCGCTGAACGAAGCCTCGGCCAAGACGATGCTCAAGGCCGGCATGGTCGAGGAGGGCCGCATCCGCGAGCACATCGAAAAGGGCGGGAAGTGGCGTGACTCGGTCGTCCACGCGATCCTGGAGCATGAGTGGACGAGCCGAACCCTCCACGCCGAGAGTCCGTAGTTGTTGGACCGAGGCGTGCCCTCGCCGAAACCTTCATCGACCGCTGCGGGCACGGTCGCGCATCCCGCCAGATGGTGCCACTGCCCTGAACGATGACCTAGCAAAAGCACAGGAAGCCCGCTAAGAGGGCATTTGATCTAGGTGAATTTCCCTTTCTGTCCTAGTAGGTCCCTCGCCAGGTTGGTGTTGTCTCGTCCGTTATGCGCTTGGCGAGGTTGTCGATCGAGGCGATGTGGATCATGGCCTCGGAGCTGGCGGGAAGGGTCTCGTAATCGCGAGAAAGGCGCCGGTGCAACATAAGCCAACCCAGACTTCGCTCGACTACCCAGCGCCTTTTAACAACGTGAAAGCCGCGAACTCCGGGGTTTCTGTTGACCACTTCGACGTCGATTCCGAGACGTGCGCCGTGCTCGATGACGGCGTTCTTGAAGCCGGTGTCGATCCAGCTCTTGGCGATGGTGGGGTAGGTCTTCTTGGCCTGGTCGAGGAGTCGGATTCCGACGGCGTTCTCGGACAGGCTGGCGGCGGTGACGGTCACGGCGAGGATGAGGCCGATTGTGTCGGTGAGGATGCCTCGCTTCCGCCCGACGATCTTCTTACCGTTATCCCGGCACCGGGATAAGGGCAATTATCTGGGGGCGTCGGTTATGGCGGGTCGGGCCGATCAGCGCTGGTGGATGGCAGTGCAGGGGCTGAGGCCGGTGATAACTACAGGTTCTCCAGGAAGGTGAGCAGGCTGTCGGTGGGCCGGTAGCGTTTGGTGGCGGTGTCGCGAGGTGCGGTGCGGGCCAGGGCGCGTTCCTTCATCGCCAGGTCGGCGTGCAGGTAGACGTCGGTGGCCTTGGTGCTTGCGTGTCCGAGCCAGAGCGCGATGGTGGAGGTGTCGACGCCGGCGGTCAGCAGTGCCATGGCCGCCGTGTGGCGAAGTGTGTGCGGGGTGACGTTCTTGCTGGCCAGGGCAGGGCATCGCTTGGCGGCCGTGGGGAGGTACTTGCGGAGGATGTCGGCAACGGCATCGCGGCTGAGGTGTCCGCCGACGCGGTTGGGGAACAGTGGGTCGTCCGGGGCTGCGTCGCGGGCGGTGATCCATCGCTGGAGCAGGCGGGCGGTGGGTTTCGTCAGTGGGGTGCAGCGCTGTTTGCGGCCTTTGCCGGTGCAGCGCAGGTGGGCGCCGGTGCCGAGTTCGGCGTCGGCGCAGGTGAGTGCGGTCAGTTCCGAGACGCGCAGTCCGCTTTGCGTCGCCACCAGCAGCAGGAGGTGGTCACGTCGGCCCAGGAGGGTCGACTGGTCCGGGACCGCCAGCAGAGCCTCGGTCTCCTCGTGGCTGAGGAAGCACACGAGTGTGCAGTCGCGGCGCTTTTGCGGGATAGCCAGGACGCGCTGGATCAGCAGGGCGTGTTCCGGGCAGCGGTAGGCGGCATAGGCGAACAGCGAGTGGATCGCGGCCAGTCTGGCGTTTCGGGTGGTCACGCTGTTGTTCCGATCGTGTTCGAGATGGTCCAGGAAGCCGCCGACGAACACGGCGTCGATGTCGGTCAGCTCCAGCGCCGACGGCGGGCGGCCGAGTTGACGGCGGGCGTACTCCAGCAGGATGCGGAACGTGTCGCGGTAAGCCGCGACGGTGTGGGCACTGACCCGGCGCTGGGCCAGCCGCTCGGTGAAGAAGCCCTGCATGACAGCGGCCAGAGTGGTCACGGTGATTCCTTCCAGGTCCGGTCGAGGCGTTCGGCCGCGGCTGTCATCAGCTGTGGGCAGGCATGCAGGTGCCAGTAGGTCGTTGCCGGGCTGACGTGTCCGAGGTAGGTCGATAGCGCCGGGAGCCGGTGGGCGACGTCCGCGTCGGTGGCGTACCAGTTCACCAAGGTGGTCACGGCGAACGTGTGGCGCAGGTCGTAGAGGCGCGGCTTGCCCGCGCCGGGCGGGGCCGTGACGTCGACGGCCTTCAGCAGCCGGTTGAAGGTCTTGCTCGCGTTGGTGTGGTTGAGCCGGGTCCCGGCTCCGGAGAGGAAGAACGCCTCGGTGGACGGGCGCGGACACAGTTCGTCGCGTCGGCGCTGGTAGTCAGCGAGTTGCTCGACGGTGGTGGGGTGCAGGGGGACCAGCCGGGACTTGCCGAACTTGGTCCCCCGCACCAGCAGGACACCGCGGTCCAGATCCGGGTCGGCCCGGTCCAGTCCCATCGCCTCTCCGGTGCGGATCCCGGTCGCGGCCATCAGCCCGATGAAGGACTCGAACGTCGCCGCGCGAAGTGGGTGGGCCAGGTGCCGGGCCGCGTGGATCAGCGCGGTGATCTCCGCCTGCGAATACAGATACGGCGGCGTCGTCCGCCCGGCGCGGCGGGGCAGCAGGCCCGGCGGCGGGATCTCGGTGAGCTCATCGAAAGTCGCCAGGAAGCGAGCGAATTCGCGGATCACCGTCAGCCTGGCCGCCCACCAGGCCGGATCGGCGCCGTCCGGCAGCACGGCCCACTCCAGTGCGGCCTGGACCGTCAGGCGCGAGTGGCCGCGCTCCTCCAGGAAGTCGACGAACTGGCCGAGCATCCGGGCCTCGACCTTGAGCTTGTAGCCCAGACTCCGGCGGATCGCCAGATAGCGTTCGGCGTGCTCTCGGATGCCGTTCACCGCTCGCTCGCAGTCGGCCAGGGACGCACGACCGGTGCCAGCGCCGCCATGTCGACCTTCGCATAGATCGCCGTGGTGTCCTCGCCGTGGTGACGCAGCAGCTGGGCGGCCTCGCCGAGGGTTCCGCCGCCGGCCAGCACCTGGCAGGCAGCGCGGTGTCGCAGTTGGTGCGCAGCGACGACAGGTATGCCGGCGCGGCGCGAAGCACAGCGCGGCACCATGACCACGGACTGCCGTGCCATCGGCGCGTCCGGGCCGACGGTGCGCAGAAACACCTCGCGGAACACTGACGGCCGCCGGCCGTGCCGCAGCCAGTCGGCCAGCGCGGCACCGACATCCGCGGGCAGCGGCATCCGGTCGACCCGTCCGCCCTTGCCCCGGACCACCAGCTCGCCGCCGCGCCAGTCCAGGTCTTCCAAGCACAGCCGCGTCACCTCGACCGCCCGCAGGCCCAGCCGTGCCATCAGCAGCAGAATCGCGAAGTCCCGCCGTCCCGATGCGGTGGTCCGATCGCAGCTTTCCAGCAGGACCGGCACCGCGTCCGTGCCGGACGGCAGCCGGCTCAGCCGCCATCCGGCGACCGACGGCACCGCCGTGGACAAGTCCCGGTCAAGGGCCGCGGTCACGAACAAGAACCGCAGCAGTGCCCGCAGACTCGACGTCATCACCTTCATCGACCCGGTCGCGTACCGCTTCGAGGTGTCCAGGATGAAACCGGCCACCGACTCCGGGCCCAGCCGGTCCAGCTGAAGCCGGTCCTCGACGAGCTGCGCGGCCAGGAACTTGCGGGCGACGTCGACACGTCCGCGAACCGTACGCTCGCCGAGCCGACGCTCACGCAGCAGATAGCTGCGGTACTCCTCCAGCACGACCTCGACCGGGCTCTCGACCACGCCATGCTCCTGCGGCGGGACGGCACCGGCGTCCCGCAGAAAGCCGAGCATCAGCTGTAACGACCGATCCGTCAGCCACCGTCGGTGCCCGGCGTCCCGCCGTGCCTGGACGAACTCCCCCACCCGCTCCGCGGTCAACTGCCCTGGAGCCAGCCCCTTGTGTTCCAACCAGCGGCTCAGGTCCGCCAGTACGTAGGCGTGATCCTGAGAGGACCGCGGCGTGAACCCACGCCGCACCAACTCCAACCGGAACGGATGAACCGACAGGGCCAGCGGCCCCGACACCCGCACCGGATACCGACCATCTGTCGCTGCTTTGACCATGAGCGCGCCTCCTTCGAGAACCTCTACGAAGGAGACCGCGCAGGACCGCCGTTATGACGTCCTTCTCCGAATCCGCCCACCGTCAGCCAGCCATAGCCACCCGCCCCGCCATAACTGACGCCCCAGATAATTGGCGGCGTCTGTTCCCTGGCTGGTCAGGGGCACGTTAGTGGAGGTCTTCACGCTCTGGGTGTCGATCACCGACGCGGACGGCTCGGGCTTGCGCCCCTCTTTCACGCGGGCCAGCCCGGTGAGGTCGTAGTTGAGCTGGGCGAGGATTCCCTCGTCGCGCCAGGCGGCGTAGTAGGCGTAGACGGTGCCGTGGTTGGGGAAGTCGTGTGGGAGGTATTTCCAGGGGATTCCGGTGCGGTTGATGTAGAGGAGTGCGTTGAATACGTCGCGCAGGTCGACCTTCGCCGGCTCTCCGGTGGGTCTGCGGTCGAGACGCGCCTTTCTCCAGGCCGTAAATGTCGGCTCGATCAGGGCCCATCGGGCGTCGGACAGGTCGCTGGGGTACGGCTTCCGCTGGCTCACGCCCCAGAGAGATCATGGGCACGACGGAAGATCCGGTTCCACTGATCACTGGGCGGTTCAGTGCGATCTCTACGTCAGACGTACTTCGAGGATCAAAGCCGAGCGAAACGCGATCATCCTCGCTCATTATTATCAGAAGCCGGAAATCCAGGATCTCGCGGATTTCGTTTGCGATAGCCTCGATCTGTCGCGCAAGGCAGCAGCGACAGATGCCGA
>CAYNNX010000222.1:8582-11945 GCA_964398515.1 uncultured Streptantibioticus sp.
GTGGGCAAGTCCGGAAGTCTGGAGGTGATGAAGCACATTGATCCGGCGAAAGCCCTCAAAATGACACAGCGACAGAACTCGCATACCGACATGAGGCATACTTGAACGCCCACTTAGGAGGCAACGGTATGAGTGTGACGGTGCACAGGCCAGTCCTGTCAAACCCGCCTGTCGTGGTCGGGGTCGTCGCCGTGGTCATCATCCTCGCGATCCGGCACGTTCCGGTCTCCCAGATCCACGAAGTCCTGACCGATCCTGCCGCGATCCTCGCCCTGGGGTACGCCAGTTCCGCGAAGCGGCGCCGGCGCCGCCGGATCCGCGGGTAGCGAGCACTAGGCCGTGTCCTGCCGATCAGTTGAGTCGTTGATACGACTATGGGGAGTAGGGGTGATCTGACTGACGGGCAGTGGGAGCGGCTTCGGCCGCTGCTGCCGGTGAGCAACGGGCGTTGTGGCAGGTGGCGGGACCATCGGCAGGTCATCAACGGCATCCTGTACCGGACGCGGACGGGCGTGCCGTGGCGCGACCTTCCTGAGCGCTACGGTTCGTGGAAGACCGTCCATGAGCGGCATCGCCGCTGGTCGGCGGACGGGACGTGGGAGTGCCTGCTCCGGCGGGTCCAGGCGGAGGCGGATGCCGCAGGCGGGATCGACTGGGACATCTCCGTCGACTCCACCTCGGTCCGCGCGCACCACCATGCGGCCGGAGCCCGCCACGCGCCGCCGGTCCTCAAAGGGGGCGCCGCGCACGCGATCAGGAATGCCCAGATATGGACGGAACTGTTCAACTGCCTGGTGGCGGTGGTGCGGCCGGCGAGGCCCTCGGGCGGCCCCGGGGCGGCCACACCACCAAGATCCACCTGAGCGCGGAAGGACGCTGCCGGGCGTTGTCCCTGGTCGTCACACCGGGACAACGCGCCGACTGCACCCAGTTCGAGCCCGTCATGGACAAGATCCGGGTCCCCCGCCTGACGACCGGCCGACCTCGCACCGCGCCCGACAGCGTCAGCGCCGACAAGGCGTACAGCAACCGCCGGACCCGCCGCTACCTGCGGAGACGGGCCATCCGGCACGTCATCCCCGAGAAGATCGACCAGGCGGCCAACCGCCGCAAGCGGGGAAGCGCCGGCGGTCGACCGCCAGGATTCGACAAGGAGCGCTACAAGAAGCGCAACGTCGTCGAGCGCGCGATCAACAAGCTGAAGAACTTCCGCGCCGTCGCGACCAGATACGACAAGCGCGTCTACGTCTTCCTCGGCACGGTCACGGTCGCCGCACTGGTCATCTGGCTCCGCTCATGATCGCGCGGACAGAACCTAGTAGGGCTCCGTTAGGTGTGTTTGTCGGTTGTGTTCGTCCGACGCAGGGTGGATGGATGGACATGCGGCAAGTGGAGGAGCTTCGGACGGAGTTGGCCGAGTTCGTGGCGGATGTGTTCGCATCGGTGCCGCGGCGGGACCAGCGGGCGAAGGGGGACTGCTACCTGCGGGGACTGATGCTGGACGGTCGCCGCAAGTCGATCCAGCCGATGGCGGAGCGGCTGCCGGACGGCAACGAGCAGAACCTGCAGCAGTTTGTGAACCAGTCGCCGTGGGATCCGGTGCCGGTGCGGCGGCGGATCGCGGAGCGGATGGTGCCGCTGATCGGCCCGGATGCCTGGGCGGTCGATGATGTGTCGTTCCCCAAGGACGGCCGGATGTCGGTCGCCGTCGCCCATCAGTACTGCGGGGCGCTGGGCAAGCAGGCCAACTGCCAGGTCGCGGTGAGCGTGCACGCGGTCACCGACGCCGCGTCGTGCCCGTTGCAGTGGCGGCTGTTCCTGCCGAAGGAATGGGACGCGGACACCCAGCGGCGCCGGGTCACCGGGGTGCCGGATGAGATCGGGCACCGGGAGAAGTGGCGCCTGGTGCTGGACGTCCTGGACGAGCTGGCCGCGTGGGGTCTGGTGCCGCCGGTTGTGGTGGCCGACGCCGGCTACGGGCAGAACGCCGACTTCCGCCACGCGCTGGCCGAGCGGGACATCCCCTGGGTGGTCGGCGTCCGTGGCGACCTGACCGTCCAGCCGCATGACGCGGCCCCCGCCGCCCCGCCCTGGTCGGGCAACGGCCGCAAACCCCAGCGCCGCTACCGGCAGCCGCCGGCAGCGGTGGCGGAGCTGGCCGCCGATGCCGGGCCGGAGGCGTTCAGCGAGGTGACCTGGCGGGAAGGCTCGCGCGGACCCATGACTTCCCGCTTCCTGGCAGTGCGGGTGCGGCCGGCCGGGGTGCGCTCCCGCCGCCTGGCCCAAGCCGCCACGGTCGCCGAAGGCGGCCAGTGGGACGGCGTCCTGCCCGATGTGTGGCTCCTAGTCGAATGGCCCGACGGCGACAGCAAGCCGACCCGGTTCTGGCTGTCCGACCTGCCCGACGACACCCCCATCGCCGAACTGGTCCGCCTGGCAAAGATCCGCTGGCGCATCGAGCACGACTACCGGGAACTCAAGCACGGCCTGGGCCTGGACCACTTCGAAGGCCGTTCCTGGAACGGCTGGCACCACCACGCCACCCTGGTCACCGCCGCCCACGCCTTCCTCACCGAGCAGCGGCTGTCCCCAAAAGCCGACACACCGGACTCACCCTCTACAAGATCCTCGACACTATCCAAGACCTGCTGAACTGCTGGACCGGCACCTGCACCACCTGCCACCAGCCCCTACCCACCACACGGCAAACCTCAAGATCGAGAACGACCTAACGGAGCCCTACTAGGCGCGACCAGCGTAAGAACACACCCCCGCTCGGGCTCTCCGGGCGGGGGTCACATAGTTGGATGCAAGGAGTGGTAGACCGCTCGTCACCCCAGGGCGGACCGGTAGTGGCGGGCCCGCAGCTCCATCTCCGAGCTGAGCAACTCCACTCGCGTGCCCGCCGCGTGCCCGAAGAGGCGGGGAACCACGGGGAACAGCGGTCAACAAAAGACGGCAAGCACCAGAACGGCCCCCGACCAAACACGCTGGTCAGGGGCCGTTCTCACTGCTCAACCTGCGGAGGGTGTGGGATTTGAACCCACGGTGACGTTGCCGCCACGACAGTTTTCAAGGCCGCCACGGGTACAGGTGGCGCACCCCTTCTGACCAGCGGCGCGGCAGGCAGGCTCCCCGATCGCAGTTGCTCCCTGGCCGGAGGTTGGCCGCAAGCCCCGCCTGCGACCACCCGTCCTCGGCGAACTCATCCACACGGACATGCGAACCACCCCCGCCTGCGCGGGGACCACTCGGTACCGGCCATGTTCCGGAAGACCGTGGCCGGACCACCCCCGCCTGCGCGGGGACCACTCCACCTTCCACAGCGGAGTGCGGTTGATGCGCGGACCACCCCCGCCCGCG
>CAYNNX010000223.1:0-11896 GCA_964398515.1 uncultured Streptantibioticus sp.
GCTGGTCGGCCTCAACGACGGTGCGGGCGCCCGCATCCAGGAGGGCGTCGTCGCGCTGGCCGGCTACGGCGGCATCTTCCAGCGCAACACCAAGGCCTCCGGGGTGATCCCGCAGATCTCGGTGATGCTGGGCCCGTGCGCCGGCGGCGCCGCCTACAGCCCGGCGCTCACCGACTTCGTCTTCATGGTCCGCGAGACCTCCCAGATGTTCATCACCGGCCCGGACGTGGTCCAGGCGGTGACCGGCGAGAAGGTCACCCAGAACGGCCTCGGCGGCGCGGACGTGCACGCCGGGACCTCCGGCGTGGCGCACTTCGCCTACGACGACGAGCAGAGCTGCCTGGAGGAGGTCCGCTACCTGCTCTCGCTGCTCCCGCAGAACAACCGGGAGAACCCGCCGGCCATCGAGTGCGGCGACCCCGCCGACCGGCGCGGCGACGCGCTTCTCGACCTGGTCCCGGCCGACGGCAACCGGGCCTACGACATGCGCAAGGTGATCGAGGAGATCGTCGACGACGGCGAGTACCTGGAGATCCACGAGCGCTGGGCCACCAACATCATCTGCGCCCTGTCCCGGCTGGACGGGAAGGTCGTGGGCATCATCGCCAACCAGCCCCAGACGCTGGCCGGCGTGCTGGACATCGAGGCGTCGGAGAAGGCCGCCCGCTTCGTCCAGATGTGCGATGCCTTCAACATCCCGCTGATCACGCTGCTGGACGTGCCCGGCTTCCTGCCCGGCGTCGACCAGGAGCACGGCGGCATCATCCGGCACGGCGCCAAGCTCCTGTACGCCTACTGCAACGCCACCGTGCCGCGGATCTCGGTGATCCTGCGCAAGGCCTACGGCGGCGCGTACATCGTGATGGACTCCCAGTCCATCGGCGCCGACCTGACCTACGCCTGGCCGACCAACGAGATCGCGGTGATGGGCGCCGAGGGCGCCGCAAACGTCATCTTCCGCAAGCAGATCGCCGACGCCGACGACCCCGACGCCATGCGCGCCGCCATGGTCAAGGAGTACAAGGCCGAGCTGATGCACCCGTACTACGCCGCCGAACGCGGCCTGGTCGACGACGTGATCGACCCCGCCGAGACCCGCCAGGTCCTCATCTCCTCACTCGCCATGCTGCGCACCAAGCACGCCGACCTGCCGTCCCGCAAGCACGGCAACCCGCCGCAGTAGGCGACGCGTTCCGGGGACTTCACGGACTCACGAACTTCCGAAGGAGAACACCTGTGAGCACTCCTGCCGATCCGATCGTGCGCGTCGAGCGCGGGCACGCCGAGCCCGAGGAGCTCGCCGCGATCACCGCGGTGCTGCTCGCCCGCGCCGCCCGCCAGGCCGCCGCCCCCCAGCCCGACACGCGCGTCCTGGCCCACTGGCGCCGCCTGGAGCGCAGCCCCGGTTTCCATGCCCCGCACAGCTGGCAGGCCGTGGCGTAGCCTCGGGTCACGATCGCGCTCTGCCGGGGGTCCGGGGGTTGCCCCCCGGGGGTTGGAGTCACGTCCCGCACAGCTGGCAGGCCGTGGCGTAACGTCGGCGGAATTCCGGCGAGTTCCGGCACAAGCGAAGGTCCCCGCACACCACCCGTGCGGGGACCTTTCTGCGTGGGGCGGGCCTAGCGCAGGCGGGCCATGAGCGCGTGCTCCACGAGCGTGATCAGGGTGCTCTTGGCCTCGGAACGCTGGCGGGCGTCGGTGATGACGATGGGCGTCTCCGGGCCGATCTGCAGGGCCTCGCGGACCTCTTCGGGCCGGTACGGCTGGTGGCCGTCGAAGCCGTTGAGGGCGATGACGAACGGCAGGCCGGAGTTCTCGAAGTAGTCGACGGCCGGGAAGCAGTCGGCGAGCCGCCGGGTGTCGACCAGCACCACGGCACCGATCGCGCCGCGGACCAGGTCGTCCCACATGAACCAGAACCGGTCCTGGCCGGGCGTGCCGAACAGGTACAGGATCAGGTCCTCGTCCAGCGTGATGCGGCCGAAGTCCATCGCCACGGTCGTCGTGGTCTTGTCCGGTGCGTGCGTCAGGTCGTCGATGCCCGCGGAGGCGGACGTCATCACGGCTTCGGTACGCAGCGGGTTGATCTCCGATACGGCACCGACGAACGTGGTCTTGCCCACGCCGAAGCCGCCCGCCACCACGATCTTCGCGGAGGTGGTGGAGCGGGGTGTACCGCTAGAGCTTGCGAAGTCCACTGAGCACCCTTTCGAGCAGTGTCACGTCTGGCTGTCCGCCGGCGGCTTCGTCGCCACCGGGCTGGTGGATGGCGACGAGCCCCGCCTCCGCCAGGTCGGCGACGAGGATTCGGGCGACGCCGAGGGGGATGGTGAGAAGTGCCGAGACCTCCGCGACCGACTTGATCTCACGGCACAGATGGCAGATGCGCTGGTGCTCCGGCAGCTGGCCGCGCAGCCGGTCCGGCGAGGCCGTGGTGCTGACCAGCGCCTCGATGGCCAGCTGGTAGCGCGGCCGGGTACGGCCACCGGTCATCGCGTAGGGCCGCACCAGCGGCTGCTGGTCGGAGCCGACCGGCGTGGGACGGCGGGTGCCGCGCGGCTGCGGCATGTGCGGCTGGACGGGTGGACCGGCGCGCCGAGGCTCCTGCTGCCATCCCTGCCGCCCGCCCTCGCCGGGCCCACCGGGTCCGGGCTGCTGCCCGGGGTGGGCCTGGGGGCTGGGCGCGGACGGGAAGTTGAAGCGCTTCAGCGGCTGCGGCTGCTGCTGCGGACTGCCATACGGGTGTCCGCCTGGGGGCGTTGCCACGGTTCCTCCTCCAGCTTTGCGGGCGCCGGTCGTCGTCCCGCGGTCGGGCCCGTCGGGGGTGTTGCGAGAACTCGATGCGCCTGACGCACCTTACGGTCCGTCGGCGCATCGGCGCACACCTGTCCCGCGGTCGGCGTCAGCCGAGCAGGCTTCCTTGCAGCTCGGCCCGCAGGTCCGGGGTGAGGACGTTCCCCGCCCGGTCGACGAGGAGCGCCATCTCGTAGCCGACGAGGCCGATGTCGCACTCGGGGTGGGCGAGCACGGCGAGGGAGGAGCCGTCGGAGATCTGCATGATGAACATGAAGCCGCGTTCCATCTCGACGACCGTCTGGTTGACGTTGCCGCCTTCGAAGATGCGGGAGGCTCCTGCGGTCAGCGAGGTCAACCCGGAGGCGACGGCGGCGAGTTGGTCGGCGCGGTCGCGGGGGAAGCCCTCGGACATGGCCAGCAGCAGACCGTCGGCGGAGACCACCACCGTGTGGGACACACCGGGGGTGTTGTCCACGAAGTTGGTGATCAACCAGTTCAGATTCTGTGCCGCCTGGCTCATCGGACTCAACTAACGCTCCTGGTGGTCGGGGCCGTGGCCCTGGCTGTCAGTTGGGGAGGACGGTGTGTCGGTACCCGCGTTGCGCCCCTGCTGGATGCCGCGGCGCAGATTGCTGAGCCGACCGCGGACGTCCTCCGGTGCGCGGGAGACCTGTGGGCCGCCCTGCGGGGTGTGCTGCGCGGCACCGGGGACGAGATTCGCCCGCGGTACCCGCCGGGGCAGGCCGGAGGGGGTGACTCCGCCCGCCTTGGGCTTGCGGGCCTGCTCGGCTCGCTGCCAGTTCTCGTCGTTCGTGGAACGCCATTCCTCGGTGTCCCCCAGACCTCCCTGCTCGTGGCGCTGCGGCTCGGCGGGGGAGTCCTGGTGCGGCGCGGCCGCCGGCTGCGACCACGGCTGCCCTCGATCCCGACGCGGCAGTCCGGCGTCGGTGAGGCCACCGAACGGCGACGACGGGCGGCCGTCGTCCGTCCCGGCTTCCGGCGCGTCGTAGCCTACGCGCTCCGGGGCGCTGAAGGGAGCTTCCGGTTGAACGGACGAGGACCAGTTGTCCTGGGCGTATCCCTGCTCCCAGCTCTCGGGAGCATATTCCGTTTCCGGTCCTTGCGGGCCCTGGTGCAGGCTCGTCGCGCCGTACGACGCCTGGTGCGGGATACCGTACCCGCCGGTGTCCTCCCGCCGCGACGGGTCGTACGGCTCCTGACCGAATTCCTGCTGCTCGTAGGAGTGCTCGTAACGGGGCTCGTAGGGCTGCTCGTACGCCTCGTAGGGCTGCTCGGCGGGCGCCTGCGGCTCCGCGGCGACCTCGTCGCGGAAGAGCGGGCGGTCGTCCTGCGGCTGCCGCTGGCCGGCGGCGGCCTCCAGGGCGGCACGGCGCTCCTCGCGCATCAGCGAGCGGCCCACCGGGTCCAGTGAGCGGGCGTCGTCGGGGACTTCGTAGACGGGCTCGTCGAAGCCCAGCTCCGCGGCGGTCAGTTCACCGCTGTGGAAGTCGGGGCCGCGGTGCTCGGGCATGCGGCGCGAGACCGTGAAGTCGTCCTCGAACTCCTCGCCGCCGCCGCCGTGGGTGATCGGCTCGGGCAGCATCACCAGCGAGGTGGTGCCCGCCTGCTCGCCCGAGGGCCGCAGCTGGACGCGGATGCCGTGCCGGTCGGCGAGGCGGCCGACCACGAACAGGCCCATGCGCTTGGAGACCGAGGCGTCGACCGTCGGGGGCTCGGCCAGCTTGTGGTTGATGTCCGCGAAGTCCTCGGGGGTGAGCCCGATGCCCTTGTCGTGGATCTCGATCATGACCCGGCCGTCGGGCAGCCGGGTCGCGGTCACCTTGACCTTGGTCTGCGGGGAGGAGAACGAGGTCGCGTTCTCCAGCAGCTCGGCCAGCAGGTGCACCAGGTCGGTGACGGCGGCGCCGTGGATGTCGGTCTCCGGGACGCCGCTGATGTCGATGCGCTCGTAGTCCTCCACCTCGGAGGAGGCGGCGCGGATCACGTCCACCAGCGGGACCGGCTGGTTCCACTGGCGTCCCGGCTCCTCGCCGGCGAGGACCAGCTGGTTCTCACCGTTGCGGCGCATACGGGTGGCCAGGTGGTCCAGGTGGAAGAGGTTCTCCAGCTGGTCCGGGTCGGCCTCGTTGTTCTCCAGGTCCGTGATGAGCGCCAGCTGCCGCTGGATGAGTCCCTGGTTGCGCAGCGAGAGGTTGGTGAAGATCGCGTTGACGTTGCCCCGCAGCAGCGCCTGCTCGGCGGCGAGCCGGACCGCCTCGCGGTGGACCTGGTCGAAGGCGCGGGCGACCTCGCCGATCTCGTCGGCGCTGGTGATCGGGATCGGGGCCACCCGGGTGTCGACCCGGCCGGGGTCGGTCCGCGACAACTGGTCGACCAGCGCCGGGAGCCGCTGCTCGGCCACCTCGAAGGCGGCGGTGCGCAGCTTGCGCATGCTGAGGCTCATCGAGCGGGCCATCAGGGCCGCCACCACGAACGCGGCGAACACACCGAGGAGCACGGCGACCGAGTTGATGATCGCGCTGGTCTTGGCGTCGGAGGCGACGTTGGAGGCGTCGGTGGCCGCCTGGTCGGCCAGCTGCGACTCGATGCTGCGGTAGGCGTCGAAGGCGAGCGTCTCGGAGGCCCACCAGGTCTCCGGTGTGATGCCCTGGGAGCGCAGCGCGGAGGGGGAGGCGCCGGAGGCGATCGTCTTGACCATGGCCACGCGGTCCGGCGGGGCGACGAACTTCTGCCCGGCCGCCTGGGCCTTGGCCTTGGCGTCGGCCAGCTGCCGCCCGCCCTGCTCCTGGGCGGCGTCGTTGGCGTCCTGGAGCCGCTGCATGTCCTGCGGGGTGCCGCCGCTCTTGTACTCCTCCAGCGCGATGTTCTCCAGGTACGCGTAGGAGGCCAGCGCCGTCAGCTGGGTCTTGCGCTCGGTGGCGGAGACGTCGCCCTCGGACAGGACGTGCATGCCGATGGAACGGGTCAGCGACTCCGCGGCCTTGGCGAGCGACATCGCGTACAGGGTGCGGCCGTAGGAGGTCTGGTTGCCGGTGCCGAAGCCGAGGTCGTTGGCGAACCCCATCAGCGGGTGCTGGACCTCGACGTAGGCCTCCTCGGTCTGCACACCCGGCAGCTTCGGGGTGTAGGCGGCCTGGCGGATCGCGGTCAGCTTCGGCTCGACCTGCCGGAAGGAGGTCAGCCGGCGCTTGAGGTCCGGGGCGTCGGGCATCTGCGCCACGGCCGCGTTGAACTGCGCCGCGGCCTGGTCGGTGGCGGCCCGGGCGTCCGCGACCGTCTTGTCCTTGGTGTCACCCTTGAGCAGGGGAACCGCACTGACGTCGCGTTCGTTTATAAGTGCGTGGCCGTAGGAGGCCGCCGCGCGCACCAGCTTGGCCGTCCGGTACGCGGCGTCCGCCTGGTTCCACCGGTCGATGTTGCTCTTGACGTTGAACCCGCCGACGATCAGCGCCACGAGGACGGGGATCAGCAGGATCGCGTTCAGCCGGGTGCGCACCCGCCAGTTCGCCGGCGACAAGCGGCCGCCGGTGGTCTCGGCGGGCTTGGTGAAGTCGGCCTGGACACCGGCGTCCCGTTCCCGGGGCGGGGTGAAGTTGCCCCGCGCCGGCTGTACCGGATCCGGCCGTGTCCGCGTCGTATTCCTCACTCGACCAACAACCTCTCGGCGCCGACACACCGATGTGCCGCGTTATCTACTCGCTGGTTCAACGAATTCCAGCACGTCACAGGGGTGCTTTCCAAACGTCTGGAAAAACTTCCCGAACCGCCATCGACCGCTGCTCAAAAGGGGCATTAGCCAAATCCGGCAGCAAAATTCGGGGCTCAGGTGAGCAGTATGGAACGACCCGTGCGCGAACGGTGGCCGCGCGGTGGGGATTGTCTGTCGAAACGTTATGAACGAGCGGGCCGACCGTGTCGGACGACACAGCCGGCCCCCATCGCACAACTCGCCCTGGTCGGCGGCTACTTGAGCCGGGCCAGCAGCGCGTGCTCCACAAGCGTGATCAACGCGCTCTTCGCCTCCGCCCGCTGGCGGGCGTCGGTGATGATGATCGGCGTCTCCGGGCCGATCTGCAGGGCCTCGCGGACCTCTTCGGGCCGGTACGGCTGGTGGCCGTCGAAGCCGTTGAGGGCGATGACGAACGGCAGGCCGGAGTTCTCGAAGTAGTCGACGGCCGGGAAGCAGTCGGCGAGCCGCCGGGTGTCGACCAGCACCACGGCACCGATCGCGCCGCGGACCAGGTCGTCCCACATGAACCAGAACCGGTCCTGGCCGGGCGTGCCGAACAGGTACAGGATCAGGTCGTCGTCGAGCGTGATGCGGCCGAAGTCCATCGCCACGGTCGTCGTGGTCTTGTCGGCGACCTTGCTCAGGTCGTCGATGCCCGCCGACGCCGCCGTCATCACGGCCTCGGTACGCAGCGGATTGATCTCCGAGACCGCGCCGACGAATGTGGTCTTGCCCACACCGAAACCGCCCGCCACCACGATCTTCGCCGAGGTGGTCGAGCGCGCGGCCTGTTGCCCGTAGGCCGGGTTCTGCGGAACCGACGTCGCGTACGGGTCGGCCCCCTGCGGCCTAGAGCTTCCGAAGTCCACTGAGCACCCTCTCCAGCAAAGTCACATCGGGCTGTCCGCCGGCCTCGCCGCTGCTCGGCTGGTGGATCGCCACCATGCCGGCCTCGGCCAGGTCCGCCACCAGAATGCGTGCCACCCCCAGCGGGATCGCCAGCAGCGCCGAGATCTCCGCGACCGACTTGATCTCACGGCACAGGTGGCAGATCCGCTGGTGCTCGGGGAGCAGCCCCTGGTACTGCGTGGGGTCGGCGGAGGTGCTGACCAGCGCCTCGATGGCGAGCTGGTATCTGGGTCTGGTGCGGCCGCCTGTCATGGCGTACGGCCGCACCAGCGGCTGGTCGCCTTCACCCTCGTACAGCGCGTGGTCGGAGACGCCGTACGGGTCGGATGAGGCGGGTGGCGGGGTCATCTGCGTCGTCCCTCCGGACGGAAGAGGCTGTCAGGAACGTGCGTGGGGGGAGTTGGGATCAGGTCAGCTCACCCGAGCAGGCTTCCTTGCAGCTCGGCCCGGAGATCCGGGGTGAGGACGTTCCCCGCCCGGTCGACGAGGAGCGCCATCTCGTAGCCGACGAGGCCGATGTCGCACTCGGGGTGGGCGAGCACGGCGAGGGAGGAGCCGTCGGAGATCTGCATGATGAACATGAAGCCGCGTTCCATCTCGACGACCGTCTGGTTGACGTTGCCGCCTTCGAAGATGCGGGAGGCTCCTGCGGTCAGCGAGGTCAACCCGGAGGCGACGGCGGCGAGTTGGTCGGCGCGGTCGCGGGGGAAGCCCTCGGACATGGCCAGCAGCAGACCGTCGGCGGAGACCACCACCGTGTGGGACACACCGGGGGTGTTGTCCACGAAGTTGGTGATCAACCAGTTCAGATTCTGTGCCGCCTGGCTCATCGGACTCAACTAACGCTCCTGGTGGTCGGGGCCGTGGCCCTGGCTGTCAGTTGGGGAGGACGGTGTGTCGGTACCCGCGTTGCGCCCCTGCTGGATGCCGCGGCGCAGATTGCTGAGCCGACCGCGGACGTCCTCCGGTGCGCGGGAGACCTGTGGGCCGCCCTGCGGGGTGTGCTGCGCGGCACCGGGGACGAGATTCGCCCGCGGTACCCGCCGGGGCAGGCCGGAGGGGGTGACTCCGCCCGCCTTGGGCTTGCGGGCCTGCTCGGCTCGCTGCCAGTTCTCGTCGTTCGTGGAACGCCATTCCTCGGTGTCCCCCAGACCTCCCTGCTCGTGGCGCTGCGGCTCGGCGGGGGAGTCCTGGTGCGGCGCGGCCGCCGGCTGCGACCACGGCTGCCCTCGATCCCGACGCGGC
The DNA here is from genome assembly GCA_964398515.1 of uncultured Streptantibioticus sp. Lineage (GTDB taxonomy): Bacteria > Actinomycetota > Actinomycetes > Streptomycetales > Streptomycetaceae > CAYNNX01. The sequence continues at coordinate 8,702 of CAYNNX010000223.1, forward strand.
AGTCCGGCGTCGGTGAGGCCACCGAACGGCGACGACGGGCGGCCGTCGTCCGTCCCGGCTTCCGGCGCGTCGTAGCCTACGCGCTCCGGGGCGCTGAAGGGAGCTTCCGGTTGAACGGACGAGGACCAGTTGTCCTGGGCGTATCCCTGCTCCCAGCTCTCGGGAGCATATTCCGTTTCCGGTCCTTGCGGGCCCTGGTGCAGGCTCGTCGCGCCGTACGACGCCTGGTGCGGGATACCGTACCCGCCGGTGTCCTCCCGCCGCGACGGGTCGTACGGCTCCTGACCGAATTCCTGCTGCTCGTAGGAGTGCTCGTAACGGGGCTCGTAGGGCTGCTCGTACGCCTCGTAGGGCTGCTCGGCGGGCGCCTGCGGCTCCGCGGCGACCTCGTCGCGGAAGAGCGGGCGGTCGTCCTGCGGCTGCCGCTGGCCGGCGGCGGCCTCCAGGGCGGCACGGCGCTCCTCGCGCATCAGCGAGCGGCCCACCGGGTCCAGTGAGCGGGCGTCGTCGGGGACTTCGTAGACGGGCTCGTCGAAGCCCAGCTCCGCGGCGGTCAGTTCACCGCTGTGGAAGTCGGGGCCGCGGTGCTCGGGCATGCGGCGCGAGACCGTGAAGTCGTCCTCGAACTCCTCGCCGCCGCCGCCGTGGGTGATCGGCTCGGGCAGCATCACCAGCGAGGTGGTGCCCGCCTGCTCGCCCGAGGGCCGCAGCTGGACGCGGATGCCGTGCCGGTCGGCGAGGCGGCCGACCACGAACAGGCCCATGCGCTTGGAGACCGAGGCGTCGACCGTCGGGGGCTCGGCCAGCTTGTGGTTGATGTCCGCGAAGTCCTCGGGGGTGAGCCCGATGCCCTTGTCGTGGATCTCGATCATGACCCGGCCGTCGGGCAGCCGGGTCGCGGTCACCTTGACCTTGGTCTGCGGGGAGGAGAACGAGGTCGCGTTCTCCAGCAGCTCGGCCAGCAGGTGCACCAGGTCGGTGACGGCGGCGCCGTGGATGTCGGTCTCCGGGACGCCGCTGATGTCGATGCGCTCGTAGTCCTCCACCTCGGAGGAGGCGGCGCGGATCACGTCCACCAGCGGGACCGGCTGGTTCCACTGGCGTCCCGGCTCCTCGCCGGCGAGGACCAGCTGGTTCTCACCGTTGCGGCGCATACGGGTGGCCAGGTGGTCCAGGTGGAAGAGGTTCTCCAGCTGGTCCGGGTCGGCCTCGTTGTTCTCCAGGTCCGTGATGAGCGCCAGCTGCCGCTGGATGAGTCCCTGGTTGCGCAGCGAGAGGTTGGTGAAGATCGCGTTGACGTTGCCCCGCAGCAGCGCCTGCTCGGCGGCGAGCCGGACCGCCTCGCGGTGGACCTGGTCGAAGGCGCGGGCGACCTCGCCGATCTCGTCGGCGCTGGTGATCGGGATCGGGGCCACCCGGGTGTCGACCCGGCCGGGGTCGGTCCGCGACAACTGGTCGACCAGCGCCGGGAGCCGCTGCTCGGCCACCTCGAAGGCGGCGGTGCGCAGCTTGCGCATGCTGAGGCTCATCGAGCGGGCCATCAGGGCCGCCACCACGAACGCGGCGAACACACCGAGGAGCACGGCGACCGAGTTGATGATCGCGCTGGTCTTGGCGTCGGAGGCGACGTTGGAGGCGTCGGTGGCCGCCTGGTCGGCCAGCTGCGACTCGATGCTGCGGTAGGCGTCGAAGGCGAGCGTCTCGGAGGCCCACCAGGTCTCCGGTGTGATGCCCTGGGAGCGCAGCGCGGAGGGGGAGGCGCCGGAGGCGATCGTCTTGACCATGGCCACGCGGTCCGGCGGGGCGACGAACTTCTGCCCGGCCGCCTGGGCCTTGGCCTTGGCGTCGGCCAGCTGCCGCCCGCCCTGCTCCTGGGCGGCGTCGTTGGCGTCCTGGAGCCGCTGCATGTCCTGCGGGGTGCCGCCGCTCTTGTACTCCTCCAGCGCGATGTTCTCCAGGTACGCGTAGGAGGCCAGCGCCGTCAGCTGGGTCTTGCGCTCGGTGGCGGAGACGTCGCCCTCGGACAGGACGTGCATGCCGATGGAACGGGTCAGCGACTCCGCGGCCTTGGCGAGCGACATCGCGTACAGGGTGCGGCCGTAGGAGGTCTGGTTGCCGGTGCCGAAGCCGAGGTCGTTGGCGAACCCCATCAGCGGGTGCTGGACCTCGACGTAGGCCTCCTCGGTCTGCACACCCGGCAGCTTCGGGGTGTAGGCGGCCTGGCGGATCGCGGTCAGCTTCGGCTCGACCTGCCGGAAGGAGGTCAGCCGGCGCTTGAGGTCCGGGGCGTCGGGCATCTGCGCCACGGCCGCGTTGAACTGCGCCGCGGCCTGGTCGGTGGCGGCCCGGGCGTCCGCGACCGTCTTGTCCTTGGTGTCACCCTTGAGCAGGGGAACCGCACTGACGTCGCGTTCGTTTATAAGTGCGTGGCCGTAGGAGGCCGCCGCGCGCACCAGCTTGGCCGTCCGGTACGCGGCGTCCGCCTGGTTCCACCGGTCGATGTTGCTCTTGACGTTGAACCCGCCGACGATCAGCGCCACGAGGACGGGGATCAGCAGGATCGCGTTCAGCCGGGTGCGCACCCGCCAGTTCGCCGGCGACAAGCGGCCGCCGGTGGTCTCGGCGGGCTTGGTGAAGTCGGCCTGGACACCGGCGTCCCGTTCCCGGGGCGGGGTGAAGTTGCCCCGCGCCGGCTGTACCGGATCCGGCCGTGTCCGCGTCGTATTCCTCACTCGACCAACAACCTCTCGGCGCCGACACACCGATGTGCCGCGTTATCTACTCGCTGGTTCAACGAATTCCAGCACGTCACAGGGGTGCTTTCCAAACGTCTGGAAAAACTTCCCGAACCGCCATCGACCGCTGCTCAAAAGGGGCATTAGCCAAATCCGGCAGCAAAATTCGGGGCTCAGGTGAGCAGTATGGAACGACCCGTGCGCGAACGGTGGCCGCGCGGTGGGGATTGTCTGTCGAAACGTTATGAACGAGCGGGCCGACCGTGTCGGACGACACAGCCGGCCCCCATCGCACAACTCGCCCTGGTCGGCGGCTACTTGAGCCGGGCCAGCAGCGCGTGCTCCACAAGCGTGATCAACGCGCTCTTCGCCTCCGCCCGCTGGCGGGCGTCGGTGATGATGATCGGCGTCTCCGGGCCGATCTGCAGGGCCTCGCGGACCTCTTCGGGCCGGTACGGCT
>CAYNNX010000224.1:0-7113 GCA_964398515.1 uncultured Streptantibioticus sp.
CAGGCCCGCGCCGCATTCGGCGATCTCGCCGACGTGGTCTCCACCGGCCAGGTACTCGTCTGGGAGCGGGTCTTCGAGGACCTTCACGCCCGCGGCTTCCGGCACCTGATGGTCGAGGGCGGCGGGCAGGTCCACACGCAGCTCCTGGAGCAAGGCCTCGCCGACGAGCTGCGCCTCGTCATCGCCCCGCTGATAGTCGGCCGGCCCGACGCCCCAGGCCGCTTGCGGTGCTCAGGGGGCGGAGGCTGCCGGGACGGCGGCGGGTGAAGCGACCCAAGCCCGCCAAGCTGGTGGTACGTCGGTGGCTTCGGGGGGCTGGTGGAGGCGAAGCTGGGTGAGCAGTGGCCGCCGACGGAGATCTCGGCTTGGTTGCGTTAGCCCGCGTGGAGGCGCCAGCTCGCTCGCCAGGCGCATACTGATGGTAATGACGAAGCCTGCCGTAGCCCGGCGCCATCTGCCGTCCAGCCCCTTCAAGCCCCCGGTCACGCGACCTCCCAAGCAGTTCGCGATAGGCGACCGGGTCACACACGATGAGTACGGCCTCGGCCGGGTGATCGGTACCGAGGATGAGATCGCGGTACTTGTCGACTTCGGTTCGCAACAGGCCCGGATCATGAGTCCGTACGGCAAAATGGCCAAGCTCTGAGCCCCTTGCGACGTTCGGGGCAGCCGCATGCTCGGCCAGGACGGCGGGTGTCCAGCGGGGCGCCCACGACGGGCCAAGCCACATCGCGGCAGCAGCTGCTCCCCCTCAGCCAATCGCCGGGGCGTTTGGTCCGCTCACGCTTGCCGCATCCGTGACGGCGACGGTACGGCGGTAGCCCCGCCGGCCGTTTTCGCCCGGCGACCTCGCCCGGCCCCGGCGCCACCCCTCCCGCCGCTCGCTGGTTCAACAGTGCTACGGCTGTGGCCGCAGACGGGCGCGCTCGTGTCACGTAAACCGCTCAGGAATACCGCGACCTCGGCCGAACCGGGACACCCCCGCCTGAGCGGGGGTGGTCCGATCTTGTGCATGCCCGGGGCGAGCTTGTCCTTCTGGTCCCCGCCCGAGCGGGGGTGGTCCGTGGTCGACGCCGATGCCGGTCATGAACGACTCCTGGTCCCCGCGCGAGCGTGGGTGGTCCGTTGGCCGCGCCGCCGCTGCCGATGCTCGGGAACCGTTCCCCGCGCTGGAATTGCTACTGCCAACCTGGTCCGGGACTGGTCCGCAACCACTGAACATCAGCGGGGAACAGGCGAGACAGCCTGAGACATTGACGCCTTTTCGATTCTTGTGCGAACGCCGACCGCCGAGATAACAAAGGGCCCTCGGAGCCGACTTACCCCAGCTCAGAGGGCCCTTCCGCGTCCCTAGAACAGCCCGAGCCCCTGCTGCGAGTAGGAGACCAGCAGGTTCTTGGTCTGCTGGTAGTGGTCGAGCATCATCTTGTGGGTCTCGCGGCCGATGCCGGAGTTCTTGTAGCCGCCGAAGGCGGCGTGCGCCGGGTAGGCGTGGTAGCAGTTGGTCCACACCCGGCCGGCCTGGATGGCGCGGCCCGCGTGGTAGGCGGCCCGGATGTCGCGGGTCCACACGCCGGCGCCGAGTCCGTAGAGCGTGTCGTTGGCGATGGTGATCGCGTCGTCGAAGTTCTCGAAGCGGGCCACCGAGACCACCGGGCCGAAGATCTCCTCCTGGAAGATCCGCATGCTGTTGTCGCCCTCGAAGACCGTCGGGGCGACGTAGTAGCCCCCGGAGAGTGCGCCACCGAGGTCGACGCGCTCGCCGCCGGTGAGGATCTTCGCGCCTTCGGCGGTGCCGATGTCGATGTAGGAGAGGATCTTCTCCAGCTGGTCGTTGCTGGCCTGCGCGCCGATCATGGTGTCGGTGTCGAGCGGGTTGCCCTGCCGTACGGACCGGGTGCGCTCCAGGGCGTCGCCGAGGAACCGGTCGTAGATCGAGGCCTGGAGCAGCGCGCGGGACGGGCAGGTGCACACCTCGCCCTGGTTCAGCGCGAACATGGTGAAGCCCTCGAGGGCCTTGTCGTAGAAGGCGTCACGCTCGGCCGCCACGTCCTCGAAGAAGATGTTGGGGCTCTTCCCGCCGAGCTCCAGCGTCACGGGGATGATGTTCTGGCTCGCGTACTGCATGATCAGCCGGCCGGTCGTGGTCTCGCCGGTGAAGGCGATCTTGGCGACCCGGGGTGAGGAGGCGAGTGGCTTGCCCGCCTCCGTGCCGAAGCCGTTGACGATGTTGACCACGCCGGGCGGCAGCAGATCGGCGATGAGCTCGATGAGGACCAGCACCGAGACCGGGGTCTGCTCGGCGGGCTTGAGCACGACCGCGTTTCCGGCCGCCAGCGCGGGGGCCAGTTTCCAGACGGCCATCAGGATGGGGAAGTTCCACGGGATGATCTGGCCGACCACGCCCAGCGGTTCGTGGAAGTGGTAGGCCACCGTGTCCTCGTCGATCTGCGCGATCGAGCCCTCCTGGGCCCGCAGCGCCCCCGCGAAGTACCGGAAGTGGTCGGCGGCGAGCGGCAGATCGGCGGCGAGCGCCTCCCGGACCGGCTTGCCGTTGTCCCAGACCTCGGCGACGGCCAGTTCGGTCAGGTGCTGTTCGACGCGGTCGGCGATCCGGTTCAGCACGGCCGCCCGTTCGGCGGGCGCGGTGCGGGCCCACGCGGGTGCGGCGGCGTGGGCGGCGTCCAGGGCGAGTTCGATGTCGGCGGCCGTGGAGCGGGCGACCTCGGTGAAGGTCTCGCCGGTCACCGGGGTGGGGTTGGCGAAGTAGCGGCCCTCGACGGGTGCGGTCCACTCGCCGCCGATCCAGTTCTCGTACCGGGAGCGGAAGTCGATCACGCTGCCGGGGGTGCCAGGTGCCTGATAGACCGTCATGCGACTGCCTCCTGTGGGCGGTCCTGGAGCAAGTGCGGACGGATCGCACGCTACTGTCGGCCTCCCGTTTCGGCCATGGGGCGTACACGGCTTCGGCCACGCGCCGGGCGCCGCGCTCCCGCGGTACGCCGGGACCGGGGTCCTCAGCGGTGCGCCTGCTGCGCCACGACGGGGAGGACGAGGGTGACGCCCGGGGCGAGTTGGTCGGCGTCGGGCCCGACCGCGGTCTGGTTGGCGTGGTACAGCGCCTGCCAGCCGCCGGCTACGCCGAACCGGGCGGCGATGTCGCTGAGGGTGTCGCCGGAGCGCACGACGTAGAACCGGCCGGCGGGCGGGCGGCGCATCGAGCGGTCGGCGGCCTCCTCGGTGTCGTCCCGTACGGGCCCCGGGGCCGGGCGGGCGCCCTTGGCGCACTGCGGCCAGGCCTGCCAGCCCTGCATGCGCAGCACCTTCTCGGCGACCGCGATCTGCTGCTCACGGGTGGCCAGATCGGCTCTCGGGGCGTAGACGAGACCGCCCGCCGCCTCCCAGGTGCTCTGGTAGAACTGCAGCCCGCCGTAGTAGCCGTTACCGGAGTTGGTGTGCCAGTTGCCACCGCTCTCGCACTGCGCGATGGCCTCCCACAGCCCCGAGGGCGCCTGCGCCAGGGCGTCGGCCGCACTGCCGAGCACCGCGAGGAGCGCGGTCACCGGGACGGCGACCGCGCCTGCCGCGCGGGGCCGTCCCGCGGCGGAGACGCAGGCGACGGTACCGCCTTCTTGTGTGTTCGTCGTACGAAGTGGGTGCATCGCCTCACGCTAGAGCGCATCCTGCCCCCTGCCGGACCGCGCCGCGCCCGAACAGCGCAGGTCCCACCCGGGTGGCGTACCCGGATGGGACCGCACGGGTGACAGACGCTCAGACGGTGAGGCGCTGGCCCGGCAGGATCAGGTCGGGGTTGTCGCCGATGACCTGCCTGTTGGCGGCGTACAGCCGCTGCCACGTGGTGCCGTGGGCGGCCGCGATGCCGCTGAGGGTGTCGCCCTCGGCGACGGTGTAGTCGCCGTGGCCGGCGGCCGGGCGGGCAGCGCGGTCGGTGTGGGTGGTGGCCCGCTCGGACGACTTCGGGGCGGCCGAGGTGCGGCGGACGGTGTCCGGCTTGTAGGTCTTCACCTCCGCGGTCGCGGCGGGCGCGCTGCCGTAGGCACTGGCGCGGCCCGAGCAGACCGGCCACGCTCCCCAGCCCTGGTCGGCCTGGACGCGGCTGGCGACGGCGATCTGCTCCTCGCGGCTGGCGCCGCTGGCGGTCGGCGCGTACTTCGTGCCCCCGTAGGCGCGCCAGGTGCTCGCGGTGAACTGCAGGCCGCCGAAGTAGCCGTTGCCGGTGTCTATGTGCCAGTCGCCGCCGCTCTCGCACTGCGCGATGCGGTCCCACACACCGCTGTCGGCGGCCTGCGCCTGGCCGGCCGCCCAGAAGGCGGCCAGTGGTGCCACGGCCGCGGCTCCGGCGAGGACGGCGGCGCGTGTCCTGCGGCGCGACCCCTTGGCGGTGGCCGGTGCGGCGGGCTCGTGGCGTTCCGGATGACCGGACATGGATCCCCATTCACTACGGACCCGGGCTCCCCGTGTCGTGCTGACGGGACGTCCACCGGGCGCTCTTGGCGCGCCCGGTGCCCGTCCCGCTCGTCCGCGGTGCCGAGTCCCGGCTTGACGCTCCGGTGCTCGGGCTCGCGGACTGCCCGGGCGGTGCTGTCTGCACACGGCCGCCGAATGTAGGAAGCCGATGCCGCCGTTGGCAACCAAATGCTCTTATCGGCAGGCCAGTTGGGCGTTACCGGCAGTAAACGCGCCATCTCATCAGGCGATTGACGATGTTTTATCCGGATATACGAGGCCGGTTCGAGAGATTCCTGTGAGTTTCTTCACGCATTCACAAGCCTCAGCCGCTCCGGCCCTTCGACGCTGAGTGAGCGATCTCGACACAGTTCGTCACGATGCGTGCACACCCCCGGAACCTTAGCCCTTACGCGCGTGACTCCTGCCACAGGTCGTCCGTTGTCACTGCGAGCCCGGAAGCCCCGGGCCCGCAGTGACCGCACCCCCGAGGAGTCATCCCGTGCCGCCCATGCTCGATGTCAGCGACGAGGTACGCGCCGAGATCGGCGATACGGAGGCCGACCGCCTCCTGGCGGGCGAGAACGCGCCCGGCCCCTACGACTGCACCTCCTGCCGCACCCCCGGCGACACCACCAGGGAGCGCACCAGCACGGTGCTGTTCCTCGGCGAGGAGACCGCGGTGCTCGCCTTCGCCCACGCCTCCTGCATCCCCTCGCAGGTGGTCCCGGTCTCGGAGGAGCAACTGCAGGGCGCCGTCCGCAGCATCACGGCGGCCGAGGCGGCGAACCAGGCGCCCCCCGCCGTCCCTGCCCATGCCGCAGCCGTCCCGGCCGAGGCCGCCGCCGCGCCCGCCGTCACCGCCGTCCGCACCCGCACCGACGTGCCGCGCCAGGCCGTCCTCGGCATCACCTGCGGCCTGATGCTCTGCCAGGGCCGCCTCCGCCCCGCCCTGGTGATCGAGCCGACCAGCGCCGTGGGCCGGCCCGGGAGCAGCGCCGAGGACGAGTTCCTGGAACTGCTCGTCGATGAGGGGTTCCACCCCGTCACCTCGCTGGAGACCCCGCCCGGCCCGCTGCCCGGCTGGTCGGTCCTGCTGGTCGGCGGCCGTCTGCACGCCGTGCTCCAGGGCGGCACCAGCAGCGCGGACGCCGTCGCCTGGTGGCAGGCGCACCAGGTGCTCCCGGTCAGCGACGGCTGGCGCGGCGCGGCCAACCGCACCAACGAGGTGTTCGTCTACGCCGCTCCCGTCGGCACGATCGGCCGCCAGCCCAGGGAGGACCTGCTGCGCGAGGCGCTGGACCGGGCGGCCGCGGGGGGCCTGCTCGTCGGGGCCCGCATGCCGCTCGCCGGGACCTGACCGCTCCCGTCGGCGCGACGACCGGGCCCCGGGCAACCGCGGCCGTCGCGCCCACCGGGGCGGCCGGACCGGGCCGGTCGGCGAAATCGGTTAAGACATTGGTCATTTCGACCATTCGGGCCGCATCCCGGACGCGTCGTACTCGTTGCCACATACGTGCACACCTACGACGCCTCTTCCTCAGCCCCGTACCAGAGCCAGATCCCCTCCATGCGCGTCCCGCACGACTCCGTCGCAGGCTCGGGCACACCGATTTTCGACGCACTGTGCGCCGAGTACCGCAGGCTCTTCCGGGCCCTGCCGGGTGACCGCACCGGCGAGGAGAACCTGCACTCCGAAGCCCTGCGCCCCTGGCGGCTGTACGAGCGCAGCCCGGTCGGCCCGGCCGCGCCCCCCGCGGGATCCCCGCCGCAGCCGTACAACGCGCGCCACCGGGGCATCGTCCGGGCGGCCCTGCCGCCGGGGCCGACCGGGCCGACCAGGGCGCCCGGGCACCACCAGGGCCCCTACGACAACCGGATGCACGGGCGCTGAGCGCCGAAGCCGCTACTTCTTGCGGCTGCGCTTCTCCCGCACCCGCACGGACAGCTGGATCGGGGTGCCCTCGAAGCCGAACTCCTCGCGCAGCCGCCGTTCGATGAAGCGGCGGTAACCGGCCTCCAGGAAGCCGGAGGCGAAGAGCACGAACCGCGGCGGCCTGGTACCGGCCTGCGTCCCGAACAGGATGCGCGGCTGCTTGCCGCCGCGGATCGGGTGCGGGTGGGCCGCCACCAGTTCACCGAGGAAGGCGTTGAGCCTGCCGGTGGGCACCCGGGTCTCCCAGCCCGCCAGCGCGGTCTCGATCGCCGGGACCAGCTTCTCCATGTGGCGCCCGGTACGCGCCGAGACGTTCACCCGGGGCGCCCACTGCACCTGCACGAGGTCCTGCTCGATCTCGCGCTCCAGGTAGTAGCGGCGCTCCTCGTCGAGCGTGTCCCACTTGTTGATGGCGAGCACCAGCGCCCGGCCCGCGTCGACGGCCATGGTGACGATGCGCTGGTCCTGGACGGACAGGGTCTCGCCGGCGTCGATCAGGATGACCGCGACCTCCGCCTTCTCCAGCGCGGCCGCGGTGCGCAGCGAGGCGTAGTAGTCGGCGCCCTCGGCGAGGTGGACCCGGCGGCGGATGCCCGCGGTGTCCACGAACTTCCAGGTCTTGCCGCCCAGTTCGACCAGCTCGTCGACCGGGTCGCGGGTGGTGCCCGCGAGCTCGTTGACGACCACGCGCTCCTCGCCGACCACCTTGT
>CAYNNX010000224.1:7123-11887 GCA_964398515.1 uncultured Streptantibioticus sp.
GCCCGACCAGCCGGTTGAACAGCGTCGACTTGCCCACGTTGGGGCGGCCGATCAGCGCGACGCGGCGGGGTCCGCCCTCCCCCCGGCCGAAGGTCTGCGCCGGGGCCTCGGGCAGCGCCTCCAGGATGGCGTCGAGAAGATCGCCGGTGCCGCGGCCGTGCAGCGAGGAGACCGGGTACGGTTCGCCCAGCCCCAGCGACCACAGCATGGCCGCGTCCGCCTCACCGCTGGGACCGTCCACCTTGTTGGCGCACAGCACGACGGGCTTGCCCGCCCGGCGCAGCAGCTTGACGACCGCCTCGTCGGTGTCGGTGGCGCCGACGGTGGCGTCCACCACGAAGACCACCGCGTCGGCGGCCTCGATGGCGAACTCCGCCTGCGCGGCGACGGCCGCGTCGATGCCCAGGACGTCCTGCTCCCAGCCGCCGGTGTCCACGATCTTGAAGCGGCGGCCGTTCCAGTCGGCCTCGTACGTCACGCGGTCCCGGGTGACGCCCGGACGGTCCTCGACGACGGCCTCGCGCCGGCCGATGATGCGGTTCACCAGAGTCGACTTGCCGACATTCGGGCGCCCCACCACGGCCAGCACGGGCAGCGGTCCGTGCCCGGCCGAGGCGACGTCGCCCGCGACCTCCTCCAGGTCGAAGCCCTCTTCCGCGGCGAGCTCCATGAACTCGGCGTACTCGGCGTCGCCGAGCGCGCCGTGCTCGCCGTACTCGTTCTCGTGGTCCATGAAGTCTCTGTCCTTCTGCGCTGGAAGTTCGCCGGAAGTCCGGCAGCTGTGCGGCCGTAGGGCCGTCGGTTGGTTCAGGTGCGCCCGGTGGCGCGCTTGGCGTACCGCAGGTGCGCGGTGAGCCGCTCCTGGATGCGTGTGGTCGCCGCGTCGAGCGCCGCACGGGTGCGCCGTCCCCCGTTCTCGGCCGCCTCGAAGGGCTCCCCGAAGACCACGTCGATGCGGCTGCGCAGCGGCGGCAGCGCCGGTATCGCCCTGCCGCGCCGGGCGCTGCCGAGTACCGCCACGGGAACCACGGGTGCGCCGGAGCGCACCGCGAAGTAGGCGAGCCCGGAACGCAGCTGGGCGAAGTCGCCGACGCCGCGCGTGCCTTCGGGGAAGATCCCCAGCACGCCGTCGGCGCGCAGCACCTCCAGCGCCGCCGTGACCGCCGAACGGTCCGTGCTCGCGCGGTCGACCGGCACCTGGCCGATGCCGCGCAGGAACGGGTCGAGCGGTCCGGTGAACGCCTCCTTCTTCACCAGGAAGTGCACCGGGCGAGGTGAGGTGCCGATCAGCATCGGCCCGTCTATGTTGTGCGCGTGGTTGCCCGCCAGGATGACCGGGCCGGCGGCGGGCATGCGCCAGTCGCCGAGCACGCGCGGCCGCCACAGGCCGTTCATCAGGCCTATGCCGATCCGGCGGCCGACGGCGGCTCCGCGCTCGGAGGGGGGATGGGATCCAGCAGAGGTCACCGACCCGCTCGCTTCTCCTCGATCAGGGTGACGACGCACTCGATGACCTGGTCGAGGGTTAGTTCGGTGGTGTCCACCTCGACCGCGTCGTCGGCCTTGGCCAGCGGCGAGGTCCTGCGGCCGGAGTCCAGCGAGTCCCGCAGCACGAGCGCCGCGCGGGTCGCCTCCAGGGTCACCGCGTCCTTGCCCTTGAGCTCGCCGTTGCGCCGCGTGGCGCGGGCCTCCGGGGAGGCGGTGAGGAAGACCTTCAGCGTGGCGTCGGGCAGCACGGTGGTGCCGATGTCGCGCCCTTCGACCACGATGCCCTGCTCCGCCGAGGCGGCCGCGGTGCGCTGGAGCTCCACCAGGCGGGCGCGCACCTCGGGCACGGCGCTGACCGCGCTGACCGCCGCCGTGACCTCCTGGGTGCGGATCGGCCCGGAGGCGTCCTGGCCGTCGACGGTGATGGTGGGCGCGGCCGGGTCGGTGCCGGAGACGATGACCGGCTTGGCCGCGGCAAGGGCGACCTCGGCCGGGTCGTCGACGTTGACGCCGTTGTTCAGCATCCACCAGGTGATCGCCCGGTACTGGGCCCCGGTGTCCAGGTAGCTCAGGCCCAGCTTGGCGGCGACCGCCTTCGACGTGCTCGACTTGCCCGTACCCGAGGGGCCGTCGATGGCGACGATCACCGGATTCTCCACAGCGCTGGGGCCTTCCTCGTGCACGGGATGCGGGGGACACGCGTCGGCGGGCCGGGGGGCCGGTCGACACCAACCACCAAGGTTACCGGCCGCGCGTGTGATGCCGTGCCGCAGTATCGGCAGCCCCCTCCTCCGGCGGCCGGTCCCCGACGCCCCCGGTCTCCGGAGGCCGGTCACCCGAGGCCGGTCATTGGCGGATGGACCAGCCCCGTTCGCGCAGCGCCGCCGTGAGCACGGGCACCGCCTGCGGCTCGACCATGAGCTGCACCAGGCCGGCCTGCTGTCCGGTGGAGTGCTCGATGCGCACGTCCTCGACGTTGACCCCGGCCGCACCGGCGTCCGCGAAGACCCTGGCCAGCTCCCCGGGGCGGTCGCCGATGAGGACGACCACGACCTCGTAGGCCGCCGGGGCCGCGCCGTGCTTGCCCGGGACCCGGTCGCGGCCGGCGTTGCCGCGGCGCAGCACGTCCTCGATCCCGGCGAGCCCCTCGCGGCGCTTGGTCACGTCGGCCGACTGCACGGCCCGCAGCGCGTCCACCGTCTCGTTGAGGTCGGCGGCGACCTCGGCGAGCACGTCGGCGACGGGCCCGGGGTTGGCGTTGAGGATGTCGAGCCACATGGCCGCGTCCGAGGCCGCGATCCGGGTCACATCCCGTATCCCCTGGCCGCACAGGCGCACCGAGGTCTCGTCGGCGTGCTGGAGGCGGGCGGCGACCATGCTGGAGAGCAGCTGCGGGGTGTGGGAGACCAGGGCGACGGCCCGGTCGTGGGCCTCGGCGTCCATCACCACCGGCACCGCACGGCACAGGGCGACCAGCTCGAGGGCGAGGTTGAGCACCTCGGTGTCGGTCGCCGGGGTCGGCGTGAGCACCCACGGGCGCCCTTCGAAGAGCTCCGCGGTGGCGGCCAGCGGACCGGAGCGCTCCCGACCGGCCATCGGATGGGTGCCGATGTAGCGGCTCAGGTCAAAGCCGAGCGCCTCCAGCTCCCGGCGCGGCAGGCCCTTGACGCTGGCGACGTCCAGGTAACCGCGGGCGAGCCCGGCCTCCGCCGCCTCGGCGATCGTCGGCGCGACGAGCGCGGGGGGGACCGCGACGACGGCCAGGTCGACCGGTTCCTCGGGGGGTTCGGCGGTCCCGGCCCCGAGCGCGGCGGCGGTGCGCGCGGCGTCCGGGTCGAGATCCCTCAGGTGGACGGTGACCCCGCGGGCGGTGAGGGCCAGGGCCGCGGAGGTGCCGATCAGGCCGGTGCCGATGACGGCGGCGGTACGCATGATCGTCATCCTGCCTTACTGGGCGATGTCCTGGCGCAGCGCGGCCGCCGCCCCGAGGTACACATGGCTGACGGCCGCCTTGCCCAGCTCGGTCTCCACGTGCGCCAGCACCCGTACGACGCGGGGCATGGCACCGTCGATGTCGAGTTCCCGGGCGCACAGCAGGGGGACGTCGGTAATGCCGAGGTTGCGGGCGGCCACCGCGGGGAAGTCGCTGTGCAGATCCGGGGTGGCGGTGAAGACCACGCTGATCAGGTCGTCGACCGCGAAGCGGTTGCGTTCGAGGATGGCGGTGAGCAGCTCGCCCACCCGTTCGTTCATGTGCTCCGCGTCGTCCCGGTCCAGCTGGACGGCACCGCGGACGGCTCGTACCGCCACGCCCCTGCTCCCTCGTGTGGTGTGCTTCGTGATCAGCGTAGTCAGCCTGGTGGGGGTACGCGTCCGGTGACCGCACCGCGAGACGTGCCTCGTCAGGTACAACGGATCACATGATCTTCCATGTGGTACCGCTGGACGACTGGCTGCGCATTCCGGACCGTCCGTACACCCCGGCCTCGCTGGCCAAGGACGGCTTCGTGCACTGCTCACCGGACGAGGCGACGGCCCTGGCGGTCGCGGACGCCGCCTACCGGGACGCCGTCGGGCCGCTGATGGTGCTGCTGATCGACGAGGAGGCGCTGGACGCACCGGTCCACTGGGAGGCCGCCCATCCCGCTCCCCCGCCCGGCGGGGCACCGGAGGTGCTCTTCCCGCACGTCTACGGCCGCATCAACCGCAAGGCGGTCGTGGGGATGCTGGAGGTGGAGCGGGACGCGCAGGGCCGGGCGCTGGGGTTGCGGGTGTGGTCGTAGGGGCCGGGCGCCGCTACAGGTCCACCTCGCGCATCAGCATGCCGACCTCGGTGTTGGTCAGCCGCCGCAGCCAGCCCGACTTCTGGTCGCCGAGGGCGATCGGGCCGAAGCGGGTACGCACCAGCTTGTCGACGGGGAAGCCGGCCGCGGCGAGCATGCGGCGCACGATGTGCTTGCGGCCCTCGTGCAGCGCCACCTCGACCAGGTAGTTCTTGCCGGTGTTCTCCACCACCTTGAAGCTGTCGGCGCGGGCGTAGCCGTCCTCCAGCTCGATGCCGGACTTCAGCTGCTTGCCGAGGTCGCGCGGGATCGGGCCCTGGATGGCGGCGAGGTAGGTCTTGGTCACGCCGTAGCGGGGGTGGGTGAGCCGGTGGGCGAGCTCGCCGTGGTTGGTGAGCAGGATGATGCCCTCGGTCTCGGTGTCGAGCCGGCCGACGTGGAACAGGCGCGTCTCGCGGTTGGTGACGTAGTCGCCGAGGCACTGCCGGCCGTC
>CAYNNX010000225.1:0-11883 GCA_964398515.1 uncultured Streptantibioticus sp.
CGTCGACATCGACCTCACCGAGATCGATCAGCTGTAGGCCCCTGGTCATGCGGTGTACCTCGCGGTAACTTCCGCCGCATGACCGAGCCCACGCCGAACACGCCGCCGCAGCCCATACCCACCGACCAGCTCCACTTCGCCTTCCCCCCGCAGTTCGAGAACGTCGAGGCCGAGCGGATGCACCGCAAGGAGCGGCTCGCCGCGGCGCTGCGGCTCTTCGGGCGGTTCGGGTTCGAGGAGGGCGTCGCGGGCCACATCACCGCGCGCGACCCGGAGTTCACCGATCACTTCTGGGTGAACCCGTTCGGGGTGTCGTTCAAGCACATCACCGTGAGCGATCTGATCCTGGTCAACCACTGCGGCCAGGTCGTGCAGGGCCGCCACCACGTCAACCAGGCGGCGTTCGCCATCCATTCGCAGGTCCACCGGGCGCGCCCCGACGTGGTAGCCGCCGCGCACAGCCACTCCACCTACGGCCGCGCGCTGGCCGCCCTGGGGGAGCCGCTGGAGCCGATCACCCAGGACGTGTGCGCCTTCTACGAGGACCACGCGCTCTTCGACGACTACACCGGGGTGGTCGTGGACGAGGAGGAGGGGCGCCGGATCGCCCAGGCGCTCGGCCCGCACAAGGCGGTCATCCTGCGCAACCACGGGCTGCTCACCGTCGGGGACTCGGTGGACGCGGCGGCCTGGTGGTTCATCACCATGGAACGCTCCTGCCAGGTGCAGCTCACCGCGAAGGCGGCCGGCAAGCCCGTGCCGATCACCCACGAGAACGCGGTCCGCACCCGGGACCAGCTCGGCAACGACCTCGTCGGCTGGATCAACTACCAGCCGCTGTACCAGCAGATCGTGCGCAGCGAGCCCGATCTGCTCACCTGATCGTTGAGCGGGAGCCGGACGGCGTACGTACAACTCCCCACAGCCGAGGGAGAGGTGGAAGGCCATGACACACGCCGGCACGCGCGGCGGACGGACACTGCGCGAGACCCGGACGCAGGAGACCGCGTACGGGCCGCTGCGGACCACGGCCACGCGTTACGCCCTGCTGCCGTTGCGGATCTTCCTCGGGGTGACCTTCGTCTACGCGGGGCTCGACAAGCTCACCACCCCGGGGTTCTTCGCGAGCAGCGGACCGGGTTCGCTGGTCACCACCCTGCACGCGGTCAGGGACAACGCGGCGGTGCCGCAGCTGGTCGATCTGGCGCTGCGCAACCCCGGTGCCTTCGGCCACGCGATCGCCTTCGGGGAGCTGGCGGTCGGCCTCGGTACGCTGCTCGGCCTGCTGGCCCGGCTCGCGGCGGCGGGCGGCGCGCTGATCTCGCTGAGCCTGTTCCTCACGGTGAGCTGGGCCAGCAGGCCGTACTACTACGGCAACGACCTGCCCTATCTGATGGCGTGGCTGCCGCTGGTGCTGGCGGGGGCGCCGATGCTGTCGGTGGACGCGCTGATCGCCCGCCGACGACGGTAGGGACCGCCGTCCGGCGGTCTTGGGCGGGTCGCCGACGGCCTGCGCCGGGATACCGGCGGAGATATTATTCGAACACCGACCGATTCGCTCCATTTGCTGGGGGATAGGCAGGTGTATCCGATGATGGCACTCGGCATCGACACCGCCGCGGGAGGCTCTTTTGCGGCGGGAGGCTCTTTCATGGTCGGCCCGCTTCTGATCGGCATCGCCATCGTGGCCGCCCTGGTGTTCATCGGGATCTTCTACGGGCGGCTCCGCCGCGGCCGCGAGCGGATCCCGCAGGTGCCGGAGAGCCCACAGCTGCGGGCGGGGGCCTGGCAGACGCCCGACGAGTTCCGCCGTCACGAGAGCACCCCGGACCACGGACCCGGCCACGAGGACGTCGAGCCGGTCGAATACGAGGCGGCCAGCGCTCCTCCCCCCGAGGAGGTGCCGCGCGACGGGCGGCGCCGCCTGCCGTACGAGATCGGCGACACCTACCCCGGCCGCAGAGTGCCGTAAAGCCCGCACGGCGCCGCGGCAGGCATGTCCCGGCGGGTCGAAGCACCGGGCCGGCGGTTCCACGGCGCCCGGTCAGGGGCCCTGCGGGCAGGGCACCAGTCGGCTGCCCTGCGGCGGCGGGACGGAGCCGTACGGTGCCGGGGCGCGGAACGCGCTGCCCGTCCCGGGTACCGGCTCCGGTCAGGGGGCCCTGCGGCGGCGTACCGCTCTCGTGACGGCTGCCGTCACGGCCTGCAGGGCGAGGCCCACGGCCAGCGCCGGAACCACCAGTACCGGGGCCGGGTGCCACCTGCCCGCCAGGCGCAGGGCGAAGCCGGCCGCGATCGCCAGGAACACCAGCCCCGCCACCAGCCCGGCCGGCTGGAACTCACGACGCCGCGCCACGGATCACCTCCACCTGTCCCACGCCGACCTGCAACGTCAGCTTGATGGTGCCGGACGGCTTCACCCCGGCGGGCGGCACCAGGTGCGCGGTGCGCTCCTGGCCGGGCTCGATCCGCACGTGGTGGGGGCCGACCACCGGCAACTCCACGTCGCCGAGGCCGACGCGCGCGGTGACATCGACGACGGCGTCGGCCGGGACCATGACCCGCAGCCTGCCCGCGCCCACGTCGGCCGTGGTCTCAAGCGCGCCGCCGCCGAGCCGCATCGCGCTCAGGTCCAGGTCACCCTGGCCGGAGCCGAGTTCGTACCGGGGCTGCACCTGCGCGGTCGCCGTCGGATGCCACAGGGTGTGATGCCAGTCGGTGGTGATGTTCCCCGGCAGTGCCGCGGAAGCGGCCAGCAGGGCGCTGGTGAGCACCGCCCAGAAGACCGTCCCGCCGCCGCAGCGGCCCAGGAAGGCACCCACGAGCAGGCCGAGCCCCAGCACGCACAACGCCGCGATCAGGCCGATCTCCAGGACCGTGCCGAGCGGGCGGTGGTGCCAGGCGAGCGAGATCGCGGTGGCGGCGGCGGCGACGGCCAGCGCGAAGGTCGCCGCCCCGAACAGCGAGCGCTGCCGCCGCTCCGGCCGTACCGCCTGCGGGCGCTCCCGCAGCGGCCCGCCGACGGCGGTCCGTACGGTGTACCCGCCGCCGGGCTCGCCGGGCCCGTCGTCCGGGCCCCACAGGTAGCGGCCGGGCCGTCCCGGGGCGGTCTTGGCCAGCGGTTCCCGCCACCAGGAGGGGGCGTCGGCGGGCGGCGGCTGCGCGGCGGGCGGCGCGTCGGCCACCGGGTTCGCGGCGGTCGCGTACGCCTCGCCGCCCACCCCGGCCGTTGCGGTGCGCCGCCGCCGCGACCAGTACACGGCGCCCGCGGTCACGCCCAGCAGGCACAGCGAGAACGCCTGGGTGTCGCCGTTGTCGAGGGTGGACAGAAACAGCCCCGAGCCGACGAGCACGCACAACAGCGCGGTCAGCGCCGTTCCCTCGATCCGCCCGGTCAGCAGGCGGTGCAGTTCGGTCTCGTCCTCGCCGTCCAGCGGAATGAGCAGCCAGCCGATCCCGTACGCGATCAGGCCGACGCCGCCGGTAAGGGCCAGGACGGCCAGGACGACGCGGAAGACCACCGGGTCGATGCCCAGATACCGGCCGAGGCCGCCGCAGACACCGCCGACGACCTTCTGCCGGCGGCTGCGCGTCACGCCCTCGAACCGCCGTCCCTCGCGCCCCTGGCCCTCGTCGGCGCCCGGGGTCTGTTCCGCTTGCGTCATGGCTCCATGGTGACCGCCCGCGCGGCGTGCCCGGTATCGGTGACGACCCTGGTCCGTCCCTGAGGTGGTCGTCCGGGTGGCCCGCCCACCGGAGCGGCCCTCGAAGCCGCCCTCCGCCGTCGCGGGCGCGGTGGCCAGGGGCTTCTCAGGGGCCGACCCTGATGCCCGAGGGTGCCCGGGCGTGTGACGATCGGACGCATGCCAGTGATGTCCCCGCCCGCCGGGTCCGCCCGCGACGACCTCGACGACGTCCCGCCGCCGCGGCTGTACCGCAGCTCCGAAGGGCGCATGATCGGCGGCGTCGCCCGCGGGCTCGCCGGGCACCTCGGGTTGCCGGTGGCGTGGGTGCGGGTGGTCTTCGTGGGCCTGGCGACCGTCGGCGGGCTCGGCATCCCCCTGTACGCGGCCTTCTGGTTCGTGGTGCCCCTGGGCGTCGGCGGGGTCGACGAGGTACGGGAGCGCCAGGGGCCGAAGGCGTGGCTGTCGTCGGGCCGCAGACCGGACCGGGGGCAGGTGCTGGCGCTGCTGGCGATGGTCGGCGGCTTCGCGGCACTCGTCCGCAACCTCAACCTCGGCGGCGCCAACCACTACGTCTGGCCGATGATCCTGATCGGCGCGGGCGTCGCCCTGGTGTGGCGCCAGGCCGACAACGCCCGCCGCGCCCGCTGGGCCGAGATCGGCCGCCACAAGGGGGTGCTGCCGCTTCTGCGGGGAGCCGCGGGGGTGATCCTGGTGGTGGCCGGCGTCACCGGGTTCCTGGTGGTCCGCGGCTCGGTGCGCGATCTCGGCGCCGTTTTGCAGGCGTCGCTGGCCGTGCTGGTCGGCATGGCGCTGCTCGTCGGCCCTTACGTGGTCCGGATGACGCAGGACCTCTCCGCGGAACGCATGATGCGCATACGCGCCCAGGAGCGCGCGGAGGTCGCCGCCCACGTGCACGACTCCGTGCTGCACACGCTCACCCTCATCCAGCGGCGCGCCGAGGACCCCCGGGAGGTGGCCCGGCTCGCCCGGGCGCAGGAGCGCGAGCTGCGGGCGTGGCTGTACCGTCCGGAGGGGAACGGCAAGGAGGACGGGCCCGGCACCCTCGCGGCGGCGGTGCGCAAGGCGGCCGCCGAGGTCGAGGACCACCACGGCGTCCCGGTGGAGGTGGTCTGCGTGGGCGACTGCCCGCTGGACGGCGCACTGGGTGCGTTGATCCAGGCGGCGCGTGAGGCGATGGTCAACGCGGCCAAGTACGGTGGCGACGAGGCCGTGCAGGTCTACGCGGAGGTCGAGGACGACAAGGTCTTCGTCTCTGTGCGGGACCGCGGCCCCGGTTTCGACCCGGACCAGGTGCCGGGCGACCGGATGGGCGTACGCGAGTCGATCATCGGCCGGATGCGCCGCAACGGCGGCGAGGCCCGGATCAACGCCGCGCCGGGTGGGGGAACCGAAGTGGAACTGCAGATGGGGAGGTCGGGGGAGTGAGCGACGAGACGACGGCGGTTTCGGCGGCTTCAGGGACGTCGCGGGATTCCGCGCAGGAGCGTCGGGTACGGGTGGTGCTCGTCGACGACCACCGGATGTTCCGCACGGGCGTGCAGGCCGAGATCGGCGAGACCGCCCGCACGGGCGTCGAGGTCGTCGGCGAGGCGGCCGACGTCGACCAGGCGGTGACCGTGGTGACCGCCACCCGCCCCGACGTCGTCCTGCTCGACGTCCACCTGCCGGGCGGCGGCGGCGTCGAGGTGCTGCGCCGCTGCGCCTCGCTGTCGGGCGACGCCGAGCACCCGGTGCGCTTCCTCGCGCTGTCGGTCTCCGACGCCGCCGAGGACGTCATCGGCGTGATCCGCGGCGGTGCGCGCGGCTACGTCACCAAGACCATCACCGGCCCGGACCTGGTCGACTCCGTCTTCCGCGTGGCCGACGGCGACGCGGTCTTCTCCCCCCGCCTCGCCGGCTTCGTGCTGGACGCCTTCGCATCCACCGACGCCCCTCCGGTCGACGAGGACCTCGACCGGCTCACCCAGCGCGAACGCGAGGTGCTCCGCCTGATCGCCCGCGGCTACGCGTACAAGGAGATCGCCAAGCAGCTGTTCATCTCCGTCAAGACCGTCGAGTCCCATGTCTCGGCGGTGCTGCGGAAGTTGCAGCTGTCCAACCGCCACGAGCTGACCCGGTGGGCGACGGCGCGACGGCTGGTGTGAGGGCCGGGCCGGGCCCGAACGCCCGGCCTCACTTTTCCGGGGGAGAGCCGGTTGAGAGGTCCGAGAAGTCCGATGACGTGGTCCACCCGCTCATTCTGTTGGCCACGCCTCGGCATCGGCATCGCCCGGAAGCCGTTCGGGAACCGGTAGCCGCAGTTCGAACCAGACCGTCTTGCCGATGCCGTACGGGCGGGGGCTCACGTCCCAGGCGTCGGCCAGGGCTTCCACGAGGGCGAGGCCGCGGCCGGACTCATCGCAGGTGGAGGCGGAACGAGGCTTCGGCAAGTCGTCGCAGGCGTCGGAGACTTCGACGCGGAGCGTGCGGAAGGCGTCGTCGCCGTCGCGGACAAGGCAGCGTGCGCTGATCTCGCGGCCGGGTGAGGCGTGGGCGTGGCGGCAGGCGTTGGTCGTCAGCTCGCTCAGCAGCAGCGCGGCCGTCTCCGCCACCTCGTCGGGGATCCACCACGCGCGGGTCTGCCGCCGAAGGAGCAGGCGAAAGCGTCCGACGCTGCGCGGGTGGCGGGGCAGGACCCATTCGACGTCGCGGGAAGTGTCGCTGAGGAGGGGGGAATTCGCGTCGTTCACGGGGCATACCGTGCGGCCTGATCCCTACGCTCGGGAGTCACGGTGCATATGCGGAGGGTGGTGTACCCATGACGTACCAGACGGACTCCCAGCCCCCGATGGCGTGGCGCTACTGCGGCAACCAGATCAAGCTGTGGCGCACCCAAGCAGGCGTCACACGCGAGGCGTTGGGCAAGGAGGCGGGGTACGAGTACGAGAGCGTCAAGTCGATGGAGCAGGGGAGGCGTCGGCCGACGCTCCAACTGCTGCGTATCGCCGACGAGATGTGCCAGGCACGCGGGATGCTGCTGGCGGCCAACGAGTATCTGAAGCCGGAGCCGTTTCCTGCGCGGGCGCAGGGGTTCATGCAGGTTGAGGCGGATGCGATCGTGCTGAACGCGTACGCACCTCTGCTTGTCCCTGGCTTGCTCCAGACCGAGGGGTATGCGCGAGCACTGATGGGCGACAGTTGTCCGGCGCTGGACGACGAGACGATCGAGGAGCGGGTCGCGGCGCGGATGGCGCGGCAGGAGAAGCTGACGCGAAAGCCCCTCGCGACGTTCGGATACGTGATCTACGAGGCCGCTCTGCGTACCGGGGTCGGTGGACCGAAGGTGTTGAAGGGACAGCTCGAACAGCTGCTGGGCTTCGGCAAGTTGCGCAACGTCTCGATCCAGGTACTGCCGATCGGCCGAGCCGCAGGGGTCAGCCTTGCTGGCTCGTTCGTGCTGCTGGAGACC
This sequence comes from uncultured Streptantibioticus sp., assembly GCA_964398515.1. GTDB lineage: Bacteria > Actinomycetota > Actinomycetes > Streptomycetales > Streptomycetaceae > CAYNNX01. Next base: position 7,156 of record CAYNNX010000225.1, read on the forward strand.
GTTGAACACGAACATCTCGCGTATGTTGAGGGGCCGGAGGCTGCCGTGCTCCACGCCGACCCGGGGAAGGTCAGCTCTCTTACGCAACGCCATGGCATGATCCGCATGCAGGCCCTCAGTATTGAGGAGTCGGCCCAGCTCATCAGAGAGGTGGCGGAAGAGCTGTGAACGATGAGCTCGTGTGGTTCAAGTCCAGCTACAGCGATGACCAAGGCGGGGATTGCATCGAAATCGCCGTCTCCTGGCGCAAGTCCAGCTACAGCGACGACCAAGGCGACAACTGCGTCGAGGTCGCAACCTGCCCCCACACCGTGCACGTCCGGGATTCCAAGGACACGTCCGGGCCTTCACTCGCCTTCACCCCGGACGCGTGGGGTGCGTTCATCGCCTACGTCTCCGAGGCCTGAACACCCCGGCCGGGCCTACCCCGGTCGTACCGCCCCCGCGAACGGCATCTCGCTTACCGGTGAGATGCGGACCGGCGCGCCCGGGTGGGGGGCGTGGATCATCTGGCCGTCTCCGATGTAGAGGCCCACGTGGCTGACGCTCGCGTAGAAGAAGACGAGGTCGCCGGGGCGGAGTGCGGACTGGGCGATGCGGGTGCCGGAGGCGATCTGGGTGTAGGTGGTGCGGGGGAGGGAGACGCCGGCGGCGGCCCAGGCGGCCTGGGTGAGGCCTGAGCAGTCGTAGGCGTTGGGGCCGGTGGCGCCCCAGGCGTACGGCTTGCCGAGCTGGGCGTAGGCGAAGGCGACCGCTTGGGCGGCGCGGGCGGTCGGGGCCTGCACGTTCCCGGGGGCTGTGGGCAGTGGCGCTCGTTCCGTACCGCGATCGGCTCGCGTGGGCCCGTCGCCTTCGGTGAGCACGGTCGCGCGTACGGTCGGGGCGAGGACGTCGAGCACGGCCTTGGCGCGGTCGAGTCGGGCCTCGACGGTGCGTTTGGCGGCGGCGAGCCGCTGCTCCGCGCCGGTCAGGGCGGCCAGCTTCCCGGCGGCCTCGTCGCGCAGCTGCCGTGCCCGGCGTTCCTGGGCGGCGAGATCGCGCAGGACGGCGGCGCGAGCGCTGCCGACGTGGTCGAGCAGGGTCGCGTTCTCCAGGTACTGGTCGGGGCGGGCGGAGAGCATCAGCTGCACGGTGGGGTCGATGCCGCCGGTGCGGTAGCGGGCGGCGGCGAGGGCGCCGAGCTGGTCGCGGGCGAGGTTCATCCGCTGCGTCCGACGGGCGAGTTGGTCCTGGAGGGCGGTGAGCTGCCGACGCGCGGAGTCCGCCTGCTCCTTGGCGCCGTCGTACTTCTGCGTCGCCTCCTCGGCCTGCCGGTACAGGTCGGCGAGCTGGGCCCGGGCCTCGTCGGGGGAGGGGAGGGGCGCGGCGTGGCCGGGGGCGGCCCCGGTGACGATCCCGGCCGACGCGACCCCCGCCATGGTCAGGGTCGCGGCGGTCCGTGCGGATGTGCCGCCGAGGGCACGTTGCCTGGGTTTTCGGTGGGTCGCCACGGGGTAGCACTCCGTTTCCAGTTCCCGGCCGGACGTCCGGCCGGTTGCTGGACAGGGACGCTAGACGGCCACCGGACAGCGGCGCGGGCCTCGACCGGGACTGGCCGAAAAGCGATCGAAGGGCGCCACGTGATGTCCGTGTGATGCCCGGTCGCTGCCCCACGACTTCCCCACGACGTCCGCAGGACGACGTCCGAGGGCGCCTCCTGGGGTCGCCGACGCACGGGGTCGCCGACGCACGGGGTGCCGACGGCGGACGGCAGGCCACCGCATACGCTCGCCCCCATGGACGTGCTCACCCATCTCTTCGTCGGCCTGCACATCATCGGCATCGCCGCGCTTCTCGGCGGCGTCCTCACCCAGATGATGGGAGGGGGCACCTCCCATGCCGTCAAGGCTGTGGGGGAGGGCCGCGGCGAGGCGCGGATCGTCCCGGCGATGCTCCACGGCGCGCTGACGATGCTGGTCACGGGCATCGCGCTCGTCGGTCTCAACCAGGCCCAGCACCACCACCTCAACACGATCAAGATCGGGCTGAAGGTCGCCCTCCTGGTGGTGATCCTGGGCCTCGTCTACGTCAAGCGCGACGAGGAGACGGTCGGCAAGGGCGTCATCGCCACGGTCGGCGGGCTGACGACGGCCAACGTCTTCATCGCCGTGCTGTGGAGCTGAGCCGCCGAGCAGCGGGCCGGGCGGTCACGACGGGCGCGTCGCGCCGGAGATCGGCATCTCCGTGATCGGCTGGATGTCGACGACCGCGCCCGTGTGCGGGGCCTGGATCATCTGGCCGTTGCCGATGTACATGGCGACGTGGCTGATGTCGCTGTAGTAGAAGATCAGATCGCCGGGCTGGAGGTCGGAGACCGACACGCGCGTTCCGGCGTTGATCTGGTCCCACGTCGTGCGCGGCAGCGAGACCCCGGCCGCGGCCCAGGCGGCCTGCATCAGCCCGGAGCAGTCGTAGGAGTTGGGGCCGGAGGCGCCCCACACGTACGGCTTGCCGAGCTGGGCCCTGGCGAAGGCGACGGCCCTGGCGGCGCGGGCGGCGTGGGAGCCGCCGGACACCGACCCGGACGAGGAACCGGACGAGCCTGACGACGAGCCGGAGCCCTGCTGTTGCTGCTGCGCCTTCTGCTCGGCGGCGATCTCGGCCGCCTTGCGGGCCGCCTCCTCTTCCTGCTGCTTGCGCAGCGCCGCGAGGCGGGCCTTCTGCTGCGCGGTGAGGCTGTTGAGCAGGTCCTGGGCCTGCGCGAGCTTCTTCTGGACCGCCTCCTTCTGCGCCGCGAGCTGCTGCTGCGACGCGGCGAGCGCCTGGAGGCTCTTGGCGGCCGCGGTCCGCTGGCGGGCGGCCTGCGCCTGCTGGGTCTCGAAGGCGGAGAGGACCTCCCGCTGCTTGGCGGTCTCGCGTGACATCAGGTGCGTCTGGTCGAAGTACTGCTGAGGGTTCGAGGAGAGGAAGAACCTCGCGGTGTTGCCCAGACCACCGCTGCGGTACTCGGCGGCGGCGTACTGGCCCAGCACGCGGCGCGTGTCGTTGAGCTTCTGCGCCCCCGAGGCCACCTGGTCGAGCAGCTGCTCGGCCTTCCTGCGCTGCGTCTCGGTGGTCTGCTGCGCCTGGTCGTAGCGCTGGGTGGCCACCTCGGCCTGGTGGTTGAGCGAGTCGACCTGCTGCTGGACCTCCTCGATCGACGGCTGCGACGGCTGTGCCGGTACGGCCGAGGCCGTTTCGCTCAGCAGGGTCACCGTGGCCAGGGCGGCGGAGGTCAGGCCTATCGCGGCACGCGGGCCGGTGGTGGTCAGGGATCGGGACAAGGGCGTACGGGGTCGCCGGTGCGACGCCATCGGCGAGCGCTCCTTCCGTGAACCGCCTACCGGGTTAGCTGTCGGGTTCGGGCATCGGAAGGTCGCCCTACGGTCCGCACGCACAGGCGCACGGGCCGATTCACCCCAGATAATGCCGGGTGGTTCCCCGGTTCCGGACAGGCCGGACTCGGCGGTGGCGTGCCGTATCGACGCGGTCGCCGAGGTGGGGTCCGGCCGCCTGGTCGAGCACGCTAGCGAACGTGTGTGGCTGGTGTGAAGCCTGATGAAGTTCAAGGCGTGATTTGGCCGAGACCATTCCGTGACCTGTCCGGCTATTTCTGACGCATTCCGGACCGGCGGAAGGACGGATCCGGGGACCGGGGCCCGTGATCCGGCCGCAGGGGCACGGGGTTCGGCCGCGGGGGCCCGGGGTTCGGCCGCGGGGCCTGAGGCGGCTCCGGGCGCCCGCTCCCTCGGCTCAGGCGCGGGATGGCGTCGGCCAGGGGCGGCTCCCGGCTCGGAACCGATGGCTTTGCGGACCGCGCCCGGGCTGTCGGTGCGGCGGCCTAGACTCGTACGACGATGAGCAGCCTCTTCGACGACAGCTTCCTGGCCGACCTCGAACCGGCGGCGGCCGAGGAACCACCGCCGCCGGACGACGAGCACGACCACGGCCACCCGGCGGAAGAGCTGCCGGACGACCTGTTCGGCGGCCGCTACGACGCGCCTCCGCACGTGCACGAGACGCACTACCGCTCAGGTGCTCCGCGTCCCGTCGTCGATCCCGTCGCTCTCCTCGAGGGGCTCAACGAGCAGCAGCGCGCCGCGGTGGTCCACGCCGGCTCGCCGCTGCTCATCGTGGCCGGCGCCGGTTCGGGCAAGACGCGGGTGCTCACCCACCGCATCGCCCATCTGCTGGCCGCCCGCCGCGTGCACCCGGGCCAGATCCTGGCGATCACCTTCACCAACAAGGCCGCGGGCGAGATGAAGGAGCGCGTCGAGCAGCTCGTCGGCCCGCGCTCGGCCGCGATGTGGGTCTCGACGTTCCACAGCGCCTGCGTGCGCATCCTGCGCCGCGAGAGCAAGAAGCTCGGCTTCACCTCCAGCTTCTCGATCTACGACGCCGCCGACTCCAAGCGCCTGATGGCCCTGGTCTGCCGTGATCTCGACCTGGACCCGAAGCAGTTCCCGCCCAAGTCGTTCAGCGCCCAGGTCTCCAACCTCAAGAACGAGCTCATCGACGAGGAGGCCTTCGCGGCGCGCGCGGAGAACACGTTCGAGAAGAAGCTCGCCGAGGCGTACACGCTCTACCAGGCGCGGCTGCGCGAGGCCAACGCCCTCGACTTCGACGACATCATCATGACCACGGTCCACCTGCTCCAGGCGTTCCCCGACGTCGCCGAGCACTACCGCCGCCGCTTCCGGCACGTGCTGG
>CAYNNX010000226.1:0-11854 GCA_964398515.1 uncultured Streptantibioticus sp.
GGCGGGCCACCGTCAACGGCTATGCAGGAACTCGGTATAACGCTCCCGCTGTAACATGCTCCAACAGTGCAGCGTAGGGGCTGGCCCCGGTACGCCCCCACCTCCAAGAACCCCAGCGGTCAGTAAACGCCGGCTTCCCCGGGACCAGGCGGATGACGGCTCCTCGATGGTGGGCATCGGTCCATCGTGGTCGATATGCGGGTACGGTGGTGCGGGCTTGGCCGGGCCGGGATAGGCCGTACACCTCAACCACTTCTGTGGGTTCGGTCCCCGGCCAGGCTTGGGTCACGTCCGGGTACCGGTCCAGGACGAGTACCTGGGCGCGCCCGTCGCCCTGCTCCTCGCACCCGATGCCATCGAGGCCTGGAACCATACCTTGGAGCACCCGGGCACCTGACCCCATACATCTGACCAGGACAGCTTGAGCGGCGCGGCCCGAGGACCGGCGAGCACGTCCCGCTCCCGGACGTGCTCGGGTCCGCTCAGCCGGGTACTGATCGTGATCATGACATCATGTCCCGCATGACTGTTGAGCTTTGGCAGCTTGGCGCGTTAGACCTGGCCGCCGCTATCCGCCGCCGTGACGTCTCCAGCCGTGAAGTGGTTCTGGCACATCTCGATCGAATCGAGACCATCAACCCGCACCTCGGCGCAGTGACCGAAGTGCTGGCCGATGAAGCGCTCGCCGCAGCACTCGCTTGCGACCAGCGGCTGTTAACGGGTGAGGACGTAGGTGCTCTGCATGGTGTGCCGATCACGGTCAAGGAGAACGTCGATGTCGCTGGATCCGCGACTACCTGGGGCGTTTCGGCGTTCGCGGGTGCCATAGCCAAGAGCGACGCCCCGCACATCGCCCACCTGCGCGCAGCTGGCGCGATCCCTTTGGGGCGGACCAACATGCCCGATTTCGCCCTACGCTGGCACACGGACAGCAGCTTGCGGGGAGCCACCGTCAACCCCTGGGACCCAAGTCGTACACCGGGCGGATCGAGCGGAGGTGAGGCCGTTGCCCTGTCCACCGGCATGAGTCCCCTCGGAGTAGCGAACGACTTGTCTGGATCGCTGAGGTGGCCCGCTCAATGCGTCGGCACGGCAGCAGTGCGGCCGACAATGGGCCGCGTACCTGACGCGACGGTGATCGAACCCGTCAATGCTCTGATCACCACCCAGCTGTGCAACGTGCAAGGCCCCATGGCGCGCACCATCAGGGACCTGCGGCTGGCTCTGGAGATCATGAGCCGTTCCAGCCCGCGCGATCCGTGGTATGTCCCGGCTCCCTTGACTGGGCCGCCGCCAGTACGGCCGGTACGGGTAGCTGTCGTCAGGGATCCGGGTGGTCTGGGCGTGCACTCCCACGTTGCTGAGGGAATCGAGAAGGCAGCACGTGTCCTGGTGGCCGCCGGATACGAGGTGGAGGATGTCGAGCCGCCCGGCGTGATGGAGGCGGTGCAGACGTGGGCCGACCTGATCGCCACGGAGTTTGAGATCATCCGCCCGCAGCTGGCTCCGGTGATGTCCGGCGAAGTCGCTGCATTCTTCGATGTCGCCGCGATGCCAGCGGCCAGCATGAATGGATACGCAAGTGCTTTGATGGCTCGTCAAGGGCTTCTCAGAGCCTGGTCACAGTTCCTCGTTGATTACCCGCTCGTCCTCGCTCCGATATCGACGGGTGTCCCTTTCGAGGTGGGTCGTGACCTGACATCGGTGGGGATGCGAGAGGCGACAACCGAGCTTCGCGTAACCATTGCGGTGAGCCTGCTAGGGCTTCCAGCGGTCGCCGTGCCGGTCGGAGTGAGCTGTGGGCTACCTCAGGCCGTCCAGATAGTCGGGGCGAGGTACCGAGAAGATTTGTGCCTTGAGGCTGCTGAAGCCATCGAAGAATGCCTTGGCACTCCTGCGCCTATTGAGCCTCGCCTGCAGGTAGTAGCTGGCGGCGAAGCCGGGGCACCCATCGAGCATTGATTTTAGTGACGGTCAGTGGACGGTCACGCAGTCCTTCGCAGCGGAACGATGTCCGGCATGGTGGTGGGGACGCAGAGGCGGGCAGCCTCGGGAGCCGCGAGTAGCGCGGCCGCCCGAGACTGTGGCCATACGAACCCGTGTCCGATCCGCGTGCCGGGTGAGGCGATCAGGGGCGGGTGGTGGGGCTTTGGTCTCCGGGGAGGTCCGGGAGAACGACGAAGGGTATGAGGCCTTGCACGACGAAGGAAGGCAGGTAGTTCCTCCACATGTAGGTAATGCGCTCGATGAGGTCCCTGCGTTTGGTTTTTCTCCAGGAGATCAACTGGATCCCCGTGTAGGCGGCCTGCAAGTGCTCGGCGTAGTCCTCAGGTATTACCTGCGGCAGAAGCTCGTTGTTGGCGCGGGCCTGGTGGAGAAGCTGTGTGACGACGGTCAGCGGACTCTCGTAGGGGTCGATCTTCGGATCGTAAGTCTCGTCGACAGAGAGGCGGGCCACTCCCTGCAACAGAGGGTCGTCCTGCAGATGCCTCGCGTACAGGTAGGTCAACGCGACGAGTGATTGGATGTAACTCGTACGTTCTGGGATATTCAGGACCTCGTCCTGTGCGGCGATTACGGCATCGGCGATGTCTTCCTTGTTGGGGAAGTGGTAGTGGAGTGCACCGCGGGTGACGCCGCTGTGCTCGATGATCATGGTGGTCGAGGTCGCGCTGTAGCCGAGTTCGCCGAACAGGCCCGCGGCAGTGCGAAGGATCTTGTCGCGAGTCTCTTGCGCTCGCCGCTGCTGTGCCATGTGGGCGCTCTTCTTCCTCTTCACGTCTCGCGTCGCCGGCGCCGACCACAGGGCCGACTGTCCAGCCCCCTGCCCCTGAATGCCACCAACGGTGCAGCCGCTCTCACTGCCGTCCCGGAGTGATCCCTCCGAAGCAGCCTGAGAGTATCCCCGGTAGTAGTGGCTGCAGCTCCATCCAGCCTGTGCGACGCGGAGTCTGCAGACCTGGCGTAAAACCAGGGCTGGGGGCCAACTCCCTTGCTGGCGCCAGCTGTTGTCTCACCCTAGAACGGGAAGGACGACCGGTCTTTAGCGCGACTCAGCAACATACCTTGACTCCAGAGATTGTTACGCTTCAGTAACAGAATCTGCGGAGCGTGCCACGTGATCAACAGAACGCAACCGCTCGCGAGGGCTCAGGAGTCGACTCGCCTATACATCGCCGCAGGTCAGGGACTTGACTCACGCAGATGTTGACCCTTGAACCTCTGTTGCGCCGTCAAATCCGGAGCGGCGGGTTTCCGTCAGTGGCGTACTGTGCATCCTCTGCCGGTCGGTACTAAAAAACAGGTAGGACTCCCTGACTGCGACGATGGGCGCGGCCATGCCGAAGTCGGTGTCCTAGGCGCCCTGCTCTTCAGGAGGAGCCAGCCATGCGGTGGCGCAGCAACACGCCCTCACCTCGGGTGCTATGCAGACAGCGCGAAGCGTTCGTGACTTGCCCACGCCGGCGCCCTTCAGCGTCGACAGCCTGCGGCAGAACATGGCGACAGTCGGGGCAGCCTCGCGGATTGTCTTGATGTCTCTGGACGACCAGCGCCTAGATGACCGCTCCGCGCCCGAGCCCGTGAATGAGGCCCTGATAGATGATGCCGGGAACAGAAGCGTCGATCTGGCCCGCCGTCAGGATGAGGCGGCGGTTGAAATAGGTCAGTTCGTGCGGGATGGTGTGGTCGGTCTGTTGGGGGGTCGCACGGCGCCGGTAGAGCACGAGCGTGGCGTTCCCCGGCCTGGCTCCAAAGTCGCATGCGGCTCGCGAGTCAGTCTCCCAAGCGCTCGCGTGCACAGACCGCACAACCTGCCCTGTGGCTGGGGCAGACGAGCGGGACACAGGCTGACCTGCACGACTTGGTCCGACAGACCCGGCCACCGGGCAACGCCGCAAGCTCAGGCCGCGTGGCGCGAGCGGGCTCCTCGGCGTCGCCAAAGTTCTGCTGGGCACACGTGAAAGATCCAACAGCTACCGCCACCTGGGGAGGCGCCAAGGGACTCGATATCTTACGGTGCGCACGCTGCGAAACGGGCCGTTCGCCCCGGTAGTGCAGATAGAAGCATGCTGTCACGAGCGCCGTGGAGAAGGAGCCATCATGCGGTTCCCTGCGAGTGTCCTCTGGTCAAGTCTCAGAGGCGGTCGCCTCTTCCCCGCTCCCGCACCGCCGCTCGGCGAGCCTCGCATCAGCCGCGGGAGAGGTGGTCGCGCCCCTGAGAACACTGGCGCCAGCGGCCTGTCGCATCAGCCGACAGTGACGTATGACGCCGGTGGTCTACAAGGGAAGCGCGAACCGCTCCGGCTCCGCGTGGTCCTCTCCTTGAGGGCAGCGACTAGGTGTCCCCTCGCAATCCTGCGCCAGGCTTCTGGAAGGTCTGGCGGACGCACAAGACGGAGCTCGACGTGAGACCGGTGGGATCTGACAGGCGTCTACGCCGACACTGCATTGACATGGTCAACCGCCTCGAATTGCCACGGCCGTTCGGCGTGGACGTCCTATGTCAACGAATCTCCGAGCAGAGGGGCCGCCCCATCCATCTGGTGCCGATGGAGATGCCTGTCAGCGTGAGCGGCCTGTGGGTGGTCACCGCCGAGGCCGACGTCATCATGTACGAGCAGCACACCAGCAGGATCCATCAGCAGCACATCATCCTTCACGAGATCGGGCACCTGCTGTCTCAACATGACGCCGCGCCAACCTCGTGCGAGGACACAGCCCGTCTGCTGTTGCCTTACCTCAGCCCAGGAGTTGCCGAGCGGATGCTGTGTCGCACCCGCTACACGGCGCCAGAAGAGCAGGAAGCCGAGCTCATCGCCTCCGAGCTCCTCAAGAGAGCCGGCCGTTGGAGGCCTTCTCGGACCTGGTCCCCAGCGCCGGGTGCGGCTGGGATCGCCCGCCGCCTTGAGCGCTCTCTCGAACAGTACCGGGACCTCGAATGAACACCTATCCGCCCGTGCCGCCCCAATACGCCACATGGGCTCACGTCTTCAACACCCTTTACCTGATATGCGCGTGCACGGGATCAGGCGCTGCCCTATCTAAAGCGGTCGCTTGGCAGAGGGAACGCAGCCCGGAGCTGCTTGCACTGGTGTTCATCCGGCTATTTGCCGTGGTTGCATTCATCAGCGCCATGCCGTGGACCTACCATCACCTTGCGAGGGCGACCGGCATTCCCAATATCGGGACGCTGGTCACCTACCCTTGCATCGTCTTGTGCAGCCTGGCATCGCTGCTGATTCTCCGCCTCTGGCAGCAGGTCCCAGCGGGTGCCTGGAAGTCCTCCCGGTGGCTGCTGGGCGTCTACGCCGTACTCCTGCCTTCCATGATCATCTTGTTTTTTTGGGCGCCGGCCACCGAGGACAGGCCCATCGACTTCGATGTCCACTATGCGACGAACCCTCAGCTCGCCGCCTTCCAGCTGATCTACAATTCCTGCTACGCGGCGGGGCTGATCGCCAACATTCGGATGCTGCTCCGGTATCGAGCACTGGTCAGGGGAATGCCCTGGACGCGGCTCGGCCTCGGCATTACCTTCTGCGGGGCTGCATTCGGGCTCGGGATGGTTCTCGTGAAGGTGCCATCGCTGATCGCGCTGAACCTCGGCAGCACCTCTTTGAATTTCGCGAACGTCGTCATAGGACCATTGCTGAGCAGCGTGGCAGCTTTGCTCTACCACCTCGGTGCGACAGTACCTGCCTGGGGATCACGCCTGCATCAGAAGTGGAGGCTCCTGGTCTCGTTCCTGCAGATGCAGGCGCTCTGGTACGCCATCGCGCAGGCGCGTCCCGGAATCGCGTATGCACCGGTGCCCCGCTCCCGCACTGTTGCGGTGTGGAAGGCCTACAGTCTCAAACGCTGGCTGTACCGGGCCGTGATCGAAATCCGCGACGGGCAGCGGGAACTGCGTCCCTTCTTCGACCCCCAGGTCGAACACGCCGCCTACCGACTCGCCGCCGAAGCCGGTGTCCCGGACAGCTCCCTGCAGGCCGTGGTGGACGCCGCGGTGCTGGCCGCCGCCCTCCGCGGCTCACGCGATGGCACCCCTGTGGAGGGGGCCGACTCCGTGAACATGTCGACAACCAGCGGCGACCTCGCCGAGGAAATCGCTTCCTTGGCCGCAGTCGGACGGGCCTTCTCCGACAGCCCGGTGGTCGCCGACATCATCGCTTCCGCCGCTCAGACTCCCGTCAACAACCCCGTGTGAACAGGACCATCCCCGTGTCAGCATCCCCCGAGCGAAAGACGCTCGACGAGACCTTCTTCGCCGATCCTCACACTGCCTACGCGGCGCTGCGGCAGGCCGGCGCCGTCCACCAGGTCGCTGCTCCCGACGGAGCCCCCCTGCACCTGGTGACCAGCTACGACGAAGTCCGAGCAGCCGCCGCCGATCCCCGGCTTTCGGTCAACAAGCGCCACGCCCGGACGGTCGGCAGTCACGGCAATTCCATGCCCCCGGAGCTCGACGCTCATCTGCTCAACTCCGATCCAGCGGACCATGCCCGGCTGAGGCGCCTGGTGGGCGGTGCGTTCACCCCTCGGCGGACGGAAGCGCTGCGCGACTTGGTGCAGGCGGCAGTCGACCGACTACTTGACCAGATAGCTCCCGCTGGCCGCGCGGATCTCATGGCCGACCTGGCGTTTCCGCTGTCCATGACCGTGATCTGTGACCTCTTGGGCATCCCGGTGGCCGACCGCAGGGACTTCTCAAGGTGGACCAACACCTTGCTGACTGTCTCCGGCACGGCAGAAGAGTCACGGGCGGCGATGCGGGAGATGCACGGCTTCTTGGTCGTCATCATCGATGCCAAACGGCGGGAGCCCACTGACGACCTTCTTTCCGCGCTCATCCTTGCCCGGGACAACAAGGACCAGTTGAGCGAGGCGGAACTGGTAGCCATGGCCTTCCTGTTGCTGTTCGGCGGCTATCACAACAGCGCCAGCTTGATCTGCACCACCGTGCTTGCGCTGCTCACCCACCCGCAGCACTGCGCGGCCCTGCGTGCCGGGCAGATTTCGATGGACCAGGTGACCGAGGAGACGCTTCGGTGGAATTCACCGACCATGCTCTCCGTACGGCGGTTCGCTGTGCAGGATCTGAAGATCGGTGGGACGCCCGTTCAGGCGGGGGATCGCGTCTGGCTGTCGTGGGCCGCGGCAAATCGTGATCGCACCCACTTCCCGAGCCCGGAAACCTTCGACCCATCGCGTCGCGGTGCTGCCCACCTGGCCTTCGGGCACGGGCCTCACTACTGCCCCGGGGCGTCGTTGGCCCGGCTCGAGAACGACATCGCTGTAGTGTCTCTCCTGCGACGATTTCCCAACCTGGCCCTGCTGACGAGCCCGAACGAGTTGACCTGGGTGGAGTCCTTGCGTAGCCGACGGCTGCAGGAACTGCCGGTGACCTGGTGATCGCGGCGCACGAAGCCGGAGCGTGCCAAAGGAAGACCGGTCGGTCGTTTGGCCGCCTCCGGCTGGAGGGCCGGGGCACGGGGCGGAGCCCTGCGTGGGTGGGGGTGGGCCTTGAAACCCGTAGAGAAGGTTGTTACTCAGAGTGGGCTGGGTGCAACGACCACTGGGCGAACACTGGGCTTATCCGGGCTCGTGCCTAGCGGCCGGCCCGGACGGTGTCAGCTACCCGAGTTGTTGTGGACGAACGCGAGGATCTCCAACGGAAGCCATATGGCTGACAGCACCAGTCCCGCAATGGCGAAGCTGCGACCGCTCTGTCCCGTGTCGCGGATCTTGGAAAGTGCGACGCAAGCGAAGATCACGCTGAGCGGTACACCACCGCCCAGGCCGGCCACGAATGCAGCGATGGCATAGCCGTTGGGCCCGTAGACCTTGGGGCCGTAGTACCCCGCTGGCGTCTGCCGAGGGAACTTGGGGAGCGCACTGGGTACCGCAGATGGTGGCGGCCCCGAGGAGTCGCCTGCTGGAGGCACAGAGGTGTCTTGGGATTTCATGGCGGCCTCCAGAGTGCGCATTCTTCGTTTGCCTGCCGCGTGATCATATGGGCTTCACCTGTGGCTGGACAGGGCTGCTCCTGATGTATGTCCAGGCAGGCCGTATGCACGCCTGCGACTCGTCACCATGTCCTCGGGCTGGTGAACTTCTCCGCGCACAGTGGCAACTTGGCCGCCTGGCGTGGGCCGTGCTCAGGAAGAGCACTGGTCGGGCGGTCCACTCGATTTGGTGGATGTTGATGATGGGGGGTGACTATGTCGGCGGCGTACCGACTGGGTAGTGGTCACGGGGCTCGGGTGAGTGTGACGGGCAGACTACGATGTAGCGCGATCGCAATTTAGAGCTGTTCGTCTCCGCCGACGCCGGGGATCCGGCCCTGCTGGATGTCAGCTACGAGGACGTTGATCTTGGCGATCATCTCGGCTGGGAGGCCATCGCCGGTGCCGCGGGCCTCAAGGCCGAGGATCGTACCCCGCTGCATGGAGGCGAGGAAGCGAATGCCCTCGGTTACTTGACGGGCGACCGCCTCGTTGGGCTGGAAGAACAGAGGCGAGACCTGGAAGGCCTCGGCCAGGCCCTCCAGGACAGCCGGATCTTTGGGATCGACACTGGTCGTGCTCCCGGTTCGCAGGGCCCGTACGTCGGTGTCGGTCACGAGATTCCGTCCAGCCCTCGTGTTGATGACCTGCGCGATCTCGCCATCCGCAGGAGCCCGCTGACCGGGGTAGGTCTGCTCTAGGAGGTAGGTGATCTTCTCGGACAGCGTCTGAGGCACTGCCTGCCGGGAAGCCGACGCTGCACTCGGGGCAGGGGTCTCGACGCCGAACGATCTCTCTTGCGCAGCCAGCAGCTCTTCGGTGCTCACGCCGTAAGCCTTGGCGAGCAACGGAACGTAGGCGGGGTCAAGACGGCTGATCCCACGCTCGGCCTTGCTGACGGGCATGTGGCTGCGCGAGCCGATGATCTCAGCGGTCTGCACCTGGGTGAAGCCGGCATCGCACCGCACGTCGGCTAGGTCCGGCTCACTGGCACGCGGGAACAGTTCGTCGATGGGCTTGCCCAAGACCCTGGCAATCGCCGGCAGCTTGTCACCGTCAGGCACGGTCTTGCCAGTCTCCCACTTGGCCACCGCCACCCGTCCGACGCCCAGGGCTGCAGCGACGTCGTGCTGCGTGAGGTCGGCGGCTCGGCGCACAGCGCGGACGCGTCTGCCGTCGAAATCGCGAGCCGGCATGGGGGGAACTCCTGCTCCTGCTTGACCTGGAGAAACGGACAATGAGGGATACTTTAACCCCTTGCTTGATACTCGTAGGCTACGTGACGTACTTTTGCCTACCGAGGGGTGTGATCATGCATCGCCGCTGTCCTTAGCTTGCCATTCCCTCACCTTCGGTATGAACCCCGGGCTTCGGCCGAAGCCCGGACCTGTCGGACCCGGCCAGCTCGTGGGGCCTCGGAAACCTCGTTGTCCGGTCCGTCCTCGTCCCCAATCACTGGAGACATGCATGAGTGTGGCATCAACCACCGCCCGCGTGCAGCTCAGCACCCGCTATTGGCGTTCTGGGGTGGTTGCGACAGCGGTGGAGTTGGGCGCGGGCCTGCTGTTCGGGCCCAGCGCGCAGGCCGCGGACAGGTGGGGGCCGGGGTATGCGATTCCGGACTCCCACGGCGCCCCGGGAGCGTCCCACCTCGGCGCCTACGGTGCGGGATCCTTCTTCGGGAACGTCAAGGGACACGCCTACTGCGCGGATCCGACCCTGGCGGGCCCCGTGGCGTCGGGCGGGTACGGCCCGTTCACGCCGTTCACGCACTGGACGTCGAAGGCGACCGGGCAGGCGGCAACCCAGACGGAGATCGCCCGCGCCTCCTACATCCTGTCGAAGTACGGCGACACCACCAGCGACGTGCAGGCTGCGGCGGTCGATGCACCTGTCAACACCGAGTTGAACGCGGGCAGCAGCTACGCCCTGCCCGGTGGCGCCCGTGCCCTGCAGCGGCTCTCCTACCCGGTCGTGCCGCGCACGGTGAGGGCCCGGGCCGGGACCTACCTGGCGGAGGCCGCGAGGTACGCCGGCCCCTACAGGATCAACATCCACCCGCAGGGCGGGTTCACGCCCAACCACAACACCATCATCGAGATCGACGTCACCTCGGCCGCCGGGTACAAGGTTCCCGGCGTTAAGCTCGACCTCGAGGCCAAGCTCGGCCGCCTGAGGGCTTCCGGCAGCGAGTTCACCAACTCGCGGGGCGTTGCCTACGCGCACATCGACCCCGCGACCACCGGCGCGATCACCTTCTCGGTGCGCGCCGAGAATCTGCCGGCCACCTCGCTGCTCGCCCAGATCCCGCACAACTCCAGGGCGCAGAGGCTGGTGGTCGCCGGCGGCAGCTCCTCCGTCCAGGTGGAGGAACACTGGAAGTCCGGTTCCACCGGCGGCGGCATCCAGATCACCAAGACCGCCATGGGCACGCACAAGGCCTTGGCCGGAGTGACCTTCGAGCTCAAGAACAAGACTGGCAAGGTCGTCGCGGGCTTCCATCTCGCCCCGGACCAGAAGGTCACCCTCACCGACGGCAAGGTTCTCAACGTGGCGGTCACGGACGCCAGGATCCCGGCCCAGCCCGTGTCGAAGCCACGCAAGGTGACCATTCCGGTGCTTCCGCAGACCGGCGCCTGACCGTCCTCAGGAGCCTGCCTATGGTCCCAGGCGGACCTGACAGGGGCGGCGGGGCGGGGGCGACCCCCAGTGACTCCCCGCCCCGCCGCCCCGGCGCATCCGCCGTCCGCTCAACCTGCTGGATGCGACATGCCTGATCCCCTCGACACCTCCGACAACACCGCCCCCGAGACCGCTACCACTACCGCTGCGGCCCCCTCCCGACGGATCCTCGGCGTGAGTATCGCCGCCGCAGCCGTACTTGCGGTGTCCGCGGTCGTCTGGACCCAGACCGGATCCGCCGCCCACGCCCACGCCACGCCCGCACCGCCCGCCACGTCCCCCGCCGGCTCTGAGCCGAAGAGCGGCGATCACACGAGCGCGGCGCAGCGCGACGCCAGCCGTGCGCTGGGAACGTGGGGCGGAAGCAACCCCGCAGGCACCGGCAGCCACGCCGTTGGTGCCGACAAAGCCACCGGCGCTGGAGGCAGCATCCTCACGGCTCTGCGTATCCCGCGCTCGGCCCGACGTGGGCCGAGCCCATCTACGAAGGCGTCGGCGACGCGCAACTGCGCGCTGGCGTCGACCACTTCCCCGGCACCGGGGCCCCGGCCAGATCGGGACCTTCGCGCTGGCCGGGCACCGCAGCGGCCTCTCCGTCCCTGCGCTCGCCCAGATCGACCGCATCACGACCGGCTCGACGATCAACGTCACCACCCCGAACCGCATCACCACCGCCCGCAGCATCACCATGGCCGCCCCGACCGACGTCAACGTCATCGCGGCCGTGCCCGGGCAGCCCGACGCCACCCCGACGAAGCCCGAATTGACGCTAGTGACCTGCTGGCCCGCCACCGGCCACTCCGCACGCGTAGTGGTCGAGGCCGACCTGACCTCCTCGGAGGGAGGCGCACAGTGACCAAGAAGGCCGCACAGTCCAAGAGCACCACCTCAGAGGATTCCGATCCAGCCCCCAGCACCAAGGCTGTCATCCGTCCCGCGGCCCTCTGGCCGCAGTACAACGTCGACCGGGCCCGCGCCGAGCTGATCGCCATGGAACTGCTGACCCAAGGGGTCTCCCAGTACCGAGTCCGGCACATCACCAAGCTCAGCAGTAAGAACGTACGCCGCCTGGCGGCCATCGTCGCCGAACAGGCCGCGAATCCGCCGACACCGCGGCTGGGGGGCCGCACCCCGGTCCGCCAGCCGCACCAGGCCCGTCCGGTCTG
>CAYNNX010000227.1:0-11850 GCA_964398515.1 uncultured Streptantibioticus sp.
CTGCTCGGCCACGGGGGCCTTCTTGTAGTTGAAGGCCGCGTCGAAGCCGTACTCCTCGGTCAGCAGCTTGACCTTCTCGTCCGAGCCCGCCGAGCCGATGACCCGGGCGGCGCCCTTGAGCCTGGCGATCTGCCCGACCTCGCTGCCGACGGCACCGGCGGCGCCGGAGACGAAGACGGTGTCGCCCTCCTTGAAGCCGGCCACCCGCAGCAGGCCCGCGTAGGCGGTGAGCCCGGTCATGCCGAGCACGCCGAGGTAGGCGGTGAGCGGGGCGGCCTGCGGGTCGATCTTGGCGGCGTGCTCGGCCTTCACCACGGCGTACTCGCGCCATCCGAGCCCGTGCAGCACGTGGTCGCCCTCGGCGAGCCCCTCGGCGTTCGAGGCGACGACGACGCCGACCGCGCCGCCCTCCATGGGCCGGTCGAGCTGGAAGGGCGGAACGTAGGACTTCGCGTCGTTCATCCGGCCGCGCATGTACGGGTCGACCGACATGTACAGATTGCGTACCAGCACCTGGCCGGGGCCCGGCTGCGGCACCTCGGCCTCACGCAGCGCGAAGTCCCCGGGGGTGGGCCACCCCTGGGGGCGGGCGGTCAGGTGCCATTCACGGCCGGTCGTGGAGGTTGCGGACATGAGGGTCATCTCCTTACGTCGTGCGGGAGACCCGGAGGACGACGCCGAAGGTTCACTTACTGAATTAACCATGCACCTGAATATTTGAGGATGTCAAGCAAACGGGTACCCTGGTGCCATGGCTGCACCGACCGATCCCCTGACGCTGGAGGTCATCGACCTCATCGCCACCGTCGTGACCCGCTACCACCAGGAGTACGACGCGGCCGCGGCCAAGTACCAGCTCACCGGCACCCAGGCCCGGGTGCTGGGGCTGCTGGCACGCGAACCGCTGCCCATGCGCAGGCTCGCCGAGCAGCTGAAGTGCGAGCCGTCCAACATCACCGGCATCGTCGACCGGCTCGCCGCCCGCGGCCTGGTCGAACGGCGCCCCGACCCCGCCGACCGACGGGTGAAGCTGGCCGCCGCCACCGAGGAGGGCCGCGTCACCGCCGAACGCCTGCGCGCCTCCCTGGACTTCGCCCGCGAGCCGCTGGCCGCCCTGTCGGCGCAGGACCGCACCGCGCTGCGGGACCTGCTGCGGCGGATGCTGGGCTGAGGGACGGCGGACGGAAACGAACGGCGCCGGGGGCGTGGTGGCCCCCGGCGCCGGTGCCGGTCAACTCCCGTGCGGCTCAGCGCCGTTCTCGTGAGTCGCCGAAGAAGATCCGGTAGATGATGAGCAGGACGAGGGAGCCGGCGATCGCCGCGACCCAGGTCTTCAGGTCGAAGAACTGGCGCTGGATGGGGCGGTGGAGGAACTTCGCCGAGAGCCAGCCGCCGAGGAAGGCGCCGGCGATGCCGGTGAGGGTGGTGCCGACGAGGCCGCCCGGGTCCCGCCCGGGCAGCAGGATCTTGGCGATCCCCCCGGCGAGCAGTCCGAGGATGATCCAGCCGATGATGCCCACGTGTGTCCTGCCTTTCTGCGGAACCGGGTCGCGGTCCCGTGGAGTGGCCGTCAGGTGCGCCGCGATGTGCGGCACAACCCTCCTGCCCCGGCTCCGCCCGTCGACTCCACGGATCCCCGTGCACCGTGCAGGACGCGCCGGGCGCCCGCCCCGGTTGCAGGCGGCCGCGGCCACCCGCCACGGGCTCACGGCTTGGGGTCGCGGGCGTCGTAGCGGGCGAACCCCGGCCAGCGCAGCGACAGCAGCACCAGGGCCAGCACGCAGGCCAGTCCGCCGGCGACCACGGTGACGGCCGGAGAGGTCAGGTCCGCGGCGGAGCCGGCCAGGAAGTCACCGAGCCGGGGGCCGCCCGCCACGACGACGATGAAGACGCCCTGCAGCCTGCCGCGCATCTCGTCCGGGGTGGCCGCCTGGAGCATCGTGGAGCGGAACACCATCGAGACCGTGTCGGCGCACCCCGCCACGGCCAGGAAGAACAGCCCGAGCCACAGTTGCCGGGTGAGCCCGAAGACCGCGACGGCGGCGCCCCAGGAGGCGACGGCCAGCAGGATGGCCAGCCCGTGCCGGCGGATCCGGCCCAGCCAGCCGGAGAACGTGCCGCCGAGGACCGCGCCGACCGCGGGGGCGGCGGCGAGCAGGCCCACGGTCCGCGCGTCGCCGCCGTACCACAGCGCGGCGACGGCCGGGAAGAGCGCCCGGGGCTGGGCCAGCACCATCGCCGACAGGTCGGCGAAGAACGTCATGCGCACGTTGGGCCGGGTGGCGAGGAACCGCAGTCCGTCCACGACCGAGGCCCGCCTGCCGCGGCCCGCCTCGGCGTCGCGGTCGGGGCGCATCGACGGCAGCCGCCACATGGCGTAGAGGGAGGCGGTGAAGGCGGCCACGTCCACCAGGTAGGCGGCCTGGTACCCCCACCAGCCGACGATGAGACCGCCCAGGCTCGGCCCCGCCATCAGCCCCAGGTTGCTGGTGAGGGAGCCCAGTGCGTTGGCGGCCGGCAGCTGCTCGGCGGGGAGCAGGCGGGGGATCATCGAGCTGCGGGCCGGGGAGTTCACCGCGAAGCAGACCGCCTGGAGCGCCACGACCGAGTAGAGCAGCCACACCTGGTGGACGTGGGCCAGCGCGGCGGCGGCCAGCACGACGGAGAGCACGGTGGCGCCGCCCGCGCTGACCAGCCCCAGCCTGCGGCGGTCGACGGTGTCGGCGATCGCTCCGCCGTACAGGCCGAAGACGACCAGCGGCACCAGTGAGCACAACCCGACCAGGCCGACGGCCAGAGTGGACCGGGTGACCGCGTAGACCTGCAGGGAGACCGCGAGGGCGGTCATCTGCTGGCCCATCCAGGAGATGGTGTTGCCGAACCACAGACGGCGGTAGTGCGGCGAGGTGCGCAGCGGGGTCAGATCGGCGAGCAGCCTTCGGCGGCTGCCGGCGCCGCTCGCGGACGGCGAGGGCGGCTGCGCGGGTCCTTCGTGGTCGCGGGTTGCGGGACGCCGGGCCCGCCCGGGTATCGGTGGCACACGGCACGCTAACAGGGGCCTGCCACGATGCCTGCGAACAGGTGGACTCCCCGCGGGTGACCTCGGCGCGACGGACGCGGCATTTCGTGATCCCCTGTCACATACCGGATTTCGGATACGGACATCGGGTGTCACACCGGAGGTTGCCGATGCCGCCCACACCGAAGGCGACCGCCCCCGAAGGCGAGGACGGGCGCCGCAAGCGACGCGTTCCGTCCGCCGTACTGGTCCTGGCCGCCGTGCCGGCGATGGTCACCGGCGCCTGGCTGATACACGACGGGGCCCGCACCAGCGCTCCCCCCGCTCCCGCCAGCGCCGAGCGGATCGCCCGGCCGGGCTCGCCCCAGCGGGCCGCCCCCAAGGAGCCGGCGCCGCTGCCGGCCTCCGTGCCCCAGCGGGTCCGGATCCCCACGATCCGGGTCGACGCGCCGCTGGTGAGGCTCGGCCTCGACAACCAGCAGCACCTCCAGGTGCCGCCGGACGGCGAGCGCAACCTCGCGGGCTGGTACGGCATGGGCCCGACGCCCGGCGCGCGGGGCGCGGCGGTGCTCGCCGGGCACGTCGACACCCTGAAGGGGCCGGCCGTCTTCTGGGGGCTCGGCGCGCTCCACAAGGGCGACACGATCCAGATCCCGCGCGCCGACCACCGCACCGCCGTCTTCACCGTCTACGGCATCGAGGTCTACGCCAAGAACGAGTTCCCCACCAGCCGCGTCTACGGCCCCGTCCCCGGTGCGGAGCTGCGCGTGATCACCTGCGGCGGCGGCTTCGTCAAGGGCCAGGGGTACCAGGGGAACGTGGTCGTCTACGCCCGCCTTTCGGGGACATCCTGAGGGAAGGTCCCTGCAGGGCACTCCCCAGGGGTGCCACGGCCAAGATCGGGAAGGCGAAGCTCCTCCCAAGGCGACGCGCGTGCGGGCGGGAGGCGAGGCGGACCGATGGTGGTGCTGCGGATCGATGTGGACCCCGGGCGGCAGGCCCTCTTCCTGCTGCTGCTCGGGCTGATCGGATCGTTCTTGTTCATCCGCTTCAGCGTGCGGATGATCCGCCGGGGGGTGCGCTGGTGGCCGGGGAACATCAAGCCCGGCGGCCTCCACATCCACCACGTCGTCTTCGGCCAGTTGATGATGCTGGTCGGCGGTATCGGGGCGTTCGCGCTGCGCGGCGACGAGCCCACGGCCCGGAACGTGCTCGCGGTGGTCTTCGGGATCGGCTGCGGCCTGGTGCTGGACGAGTTCGCGCTGGTGCTCCACCTGGAGGACGTCTACTGGCGCGAGGAGGGCCGCAAGTCGGTGGACGCGGTCATCCTGGCGGTCGCGGTCGTCGGGCTGCTGGCTCTGGGCGTCACCCCGCTGGGCGTGCTGGGCGGGCGGTTCACCGGCGCACAACTCGCGGTCGCCGCCGGGCTGCTGCTCCTGGTGGTGGTCAGCCTGCTCAAGGGCAAGGTGTGGACCGGGCTGCTGGGGGTCATGCTGCCGCCGCTCGCGCTGATCGGCGCGGTCCGGCTGGCCCGGCCCACCAGCCCGTGGGCCCGCTGGCGCTACTACTCCCGGCCGCGCCGGCTCGCCCGGGCCGAACGCCGCGACGAGCGCATCCACCAGCGCCTGGTCGCCGCCAAGAAGAGCGTCTACAACGCGCTCGCCGGCGCACCGCACCTGGAGGCCCCGCAGGTGCCGCAGGCGGTCCGGGCCGCCCTGCGCCCGAAGCCGCCCCGCCCGTCCCCCGCCGAGCCGGGCCCCTCCCGGCTGGAGCGGCTGCTGCGTCCGGTGAGCGAGCCGTGTGCCACCGCCGTCGTCTGGTACCTGCGGCTGGCGGCCACCGCCGATGTGGTGACGGGGGTGATCGCACCGTTCCGCAGTGAGGTGCGCGAGGCCGCCCGCGGCGACTTCTTCACCCCGTTCCTGGTGACCGCGGGATTCACCGCCGCCCTGTTCGCCTTTCTGCTCGCCGTGATGCTGCGGCGCCGCAAGCGGGCGGCGTGGCTGATCACCGTGGTGCTGTCGGGCGCCAACGCGCTGCTGTACTGGCTGGCGCTGGCCGTCGTTCCCGTGGCCCGGGTGCACCCCCTGAACTGGGTGTCGGCCGGGCTGACCACCGCGGTGCCGCTCGCGCTGCTGGCCGCCGAACCCGCCTGCCGGGTGCGCGGCGAACGCGGCAACATCGCGCGGGGCCTGGCGTACCTGGTGCTCGGCGGGGTCGTGGCGGCCGGGCTCGGCACCGTGCTGGTGCACCAGGCCGCCGCACCGCCGGCATCGTGGGGCGAGTGCCTGCGCTACGCGACCCTGCGCATCTTCACCCTCTCCACGCTGTTCGGCCTGCCCGAGATCACCGTCCCGGGGTGGACGGGACTGCTGATCAACCTGCTCAGCCTGGCGTTCTTCCTCGAGGTGCTGCGGGCCTTCTTCCGCTCGCCGCGAGGCCGGGCCCGGCTGCTCCCCGAGGACGAACGGCGGCTGCGCGCGCTGCTGGCCCGCTACGGGGAGCGCGATCCGCTCGGGTACTTCGCGCTGCGCCGCGACCTGTCGGCGAGCTGGGCACCGCAGCGCACCGCCGCCGTGCGCTACCGGGTGGTCAACGGCGCCGCCGTCGCCGCCGGCGACCCGGTGGGGGATCCGCGGGCCTGGCCGGAGGCGATCGGCGCCTGGCTGCACACCGCCCGCACGCACGGCTGGGTGCCCGCCGTCGTCGGCGCGAGCGAGGCGGCGGCCGCGGCGTACGGGCGGGCCGGGCTGAAGGTGCTGGCCTTCGGCGACGAGGCGGAGGCCGACGTCGCGCACTTCACGCTGGACGAGCCGGGCACGCGGGTGCTGCGCGACGCGCACGCGCTGGTCCGGGACGCCGGGTACTCCACCGTGATGCGCCGCCACCGCGACGTGCCGGAAGCCGAGATGGACCGGCTGGCGCACCTGGCCGACGCCTGGCGCCACGGCGTGGGCGACGCCGACCGCGGCTTCGCGATGACCTTGGGCAGGCTGGGCGACCCCGCCGACGGCGACTGCGTGATGGTCGAGTGCCGCGACCCGCGGGACCGCACGTGCGCGCTGCTGAGCCTGGTCCCCTGGGGGGCGGACGGCCTCACGCTGGACCTGCTGCGCCGGGACCGGGAGTCCGCGGACGACCTGCTCGAATTCATGATCACGGAGCTGCTGCTGGCGGCCGGGGCGGATCCGGGGTCGGCGGGAGCCGGGCGCGATGACGTCGCGGGCGCGGGCGCGGGCGCCGTCGCCGGGATCCGGCGGATCTCGCTCAACGTCACCGTGCTTCCCGTGACCGGCCGCACCCGCGGTCCGGGCGCAGGGGTGGTCTTCCGGCTCTACCGGGGCATCGTCCGGCTGCTCTCGCGGCGCCGCCAGGCCGAGTCCGCGCACCGTGTCGGCACCCGGCTCGGACTGGTGCACCAAGCGCGCTTCCTGCTGTACGAACGCGCCACCGAGCTGCCGCGCATCGCACTCGCCGACGCCATGACCACCGGGTTCGGAGCCGCGCCACGGCTGGCGTCGCGCACGGCGCCGCGGCCACCCGGCCCGCCGGGCGAGACGGCGGGCACCGCGGCCGGTCCCGCCCGGCAGGGGCGGTGAGGGTGCCCTGGCGCGCCGCCCGAAACGGGCGCTTGCCCGGTGGCGCGACGGGCCGTCAGGCGCCGGTGTCGTCCAGGTGCTCCGCGAGCCGGAAGAGCGCGGGCAGCGCGGCGCGGACGATGGCCCGGTCACTGTCGTCGAGGGCGTCCAGGGCGGCGTCCAGGCGGCGTTCGTGGGCGTGGGCCCAGGCGGCGAGCTGGGCGTGGCCCGCCTCGGTGAGCGTGACCGCGGAGGCCCGGCGGTCCGCGGGGTCCACGGCCCGCGCGACCAGTCCGGCCGTGATCATCTGTCCTATCAGCCCGCTGACCGTGCTGGTCGCCAGGCGCTGCCGGGCCGCCAGGTCACCGATCCGGGCCGGGGAGTGCTCGGCCAGCACCTGGAGCAGTTCGACCTGCGCCATCGGCAGCGTCTCCCACGGATAGTCGGTCCGTATCGACGCCCGCAGGGCGCGTCGCAGCCGCGTGACGACCTCCGTGAGCCGCCGCGCGTCCGAGCCGGATTCGGCGGGCGGCACGGGCGGTTCGGAGCGCTGGTGCGTAGGCATAGCGCCTCATCTTATGGCCGGTTGGCACCGTCTCGTGGCCGGTCCGCGCCCTTGCGCGGGCCCAGCCAGGCGGCCGCCGTGGCGGTCAGCGACGCGGCCAGCAGCACCAGCAGCGCGCAGCGCGGTCCGGACAGGGCCCCGGAGGCGGGGGCCAGGTGCAGGGCGAGGGTGACCAGGGCGACCCCGAGTGCGGTACCGAAGCCGCGGGCCATGTTGACCAGCCCGCCGCCGGTGCCGGAGGAGCCCGGCGGGACCGCGCCCATGATCAGGGTGTTGTTGGCCGGGGTGAAGACGCCCAGGCCCACGCCGAGCAGGGCGAGCAGCGGGGCGAGCCAGACGGGCGACGTCGACGGGTGCGCCCCGAGCACGGCGAGCGCGGCGGTGCACACCAGTGCGCCCAGTAGGCACCGCGCGCGGTCGGTCATGGTGTGCGGCAGCAGCCGGTCGGCGCCGGTCGCGGCGAGGGCGAACCCGGCGGGCAGAGCGGTGAGCACGGCTCCGGCGACCAGCGGCGAGCGGCCCGCGGCGCCCGCCGCGACCGGCACCAGCACCAGCGGGCCGAAGAGCACCAGGTAGCCGCAGAGGGCGCCGGCGAGCCCGGTGGCGACCGCCCGCCGCCGCAGCAGCGAGAGGTTGAGCAGGGGGCTGGCGGCCTGCCGCTGCCGTATCACGAACCTCCGGCCGCTGATCACGGCGACGGCGAGGAGCACGACCGCCACCCAGCCGGGCACCGGCAGCCCGGAGGCGGCCGATATGCCCAGCAGCGCCGCGGTGGTGGCGGTGGCCAGCAGCGCGAGCCCGAGTCCGTCGAAACGGGCCGGCCGGCTGCGGCTGCGGGTGCGCGGCAGCAGGTAGTGGCCGGCGACGAGGGCGACGACGCCTATGGGGACGTTGATGCCGAAGACCCAGCGCCAGCCGAGGGTGGAGACCAGGGCCCCGCCGACGGTGGGTCCGAGCGCCAGCCCCAGCGCCTGGGCGGCGGCCTGGACGCCGAGGGCGGTGCGCATGCGTGCGCGGGGCGCGCTGGTGGCCACCAGCGCCACGCTGTTGGCCTGCATCATCGCGGCGCCGGCGGCCTGCACCACCCGGAAGGCGATCAGCGCTCCGAGGGAGGGGGCGAGCCCGCAGGCCGCGGAGGAGGCGGTGAAGACCACGAACCCGTACAGGTAGAACAGCTTGCGGCCGTGCGCGTCGGCGAGCCGTCCGGCGGGGACGAGCAGGGCGACGAGGGTGAGCAGATAGGCCAGGGAGACCCACTCGACTGCGGCGAGCGAGGTGTGGAACCGGTGCCGCAGACCGCCGTAGGTGAGGGTGACGACGCTGGCGTCGAGCTGGCCCATGAACGCGCCGAAGCAGACGGTCGCCACCGCCAGCCGCCAGGCACCGGGCCGGTTGCGGATGCGCTCGGGCCGAGCGCGCTCCTTGACCAGCGCCGTCGCCCAGCCGCGGGGGCCGTGCGGCGAGGGTGGCACACGAGTGCTGACGTCTCCCACATCTCCAGATTACATCGGTTGCCGAAATATTTTGACCCCGATGCAGTAAGGGCGGGAGCGCGGGCGGGGGCGGCGGCCGACACCCGGTCACGCGAACGGGCGAGCCGGAGCGTTCCGGCTCGCCCGTCGGGTGTGCGCCCTGCGGCGCTCAGGCGATGACGACGTTGGACGCCTGCGGGCCCTTGGGGCCTTCCGTCACGTCGAAGGTGACCAGCTGGTTCTCCTCGAGCGAGCGGAACCCGGAGGCGTTGATAGCCGAGTAGTGCACGAACACGTCAGGGCCGCCACTGCTCTGCGCGATGAATCCGTAGCCCTTTTCGGCGTTGAACCACTTGACCGTTCCCTCAGCCATACTCGGCCTTTCTTCTGCTACCGGGCGGGCCCGCCCCACGGCGTGCACCACGACGACTGTCGGGATACTCCCACCGCGCGCGGGCCCCTACACCCGCCGCCGGTGTGACCTTCCCCCAGTGGAGCACCCGGTCCCCCGGACGCGGGAGCTCGCGCCGCGTCACACCCCGGCGCGGCTCCAGCGCGGATCGCGCCCGGACAGGGCGAGCGCGCGGTCGAAGGCGCAGGCCGCGGCGTCGACCCCGACCGGCTCGGCGAACCCCTGGTACTGCCGGTAGACATCGGCGAACTCCGTCACCACGCCGAGGACCGCCTCGGCCGTCCGCGGCGGGCAGTGGAACTCCTGGCCGGTGGCGCCCGCCACGTCCCAGCCGTGCAGGACCAGCTCCGTCAGGTTGAGCGCGAAGATCTGCGCGGCCGGCATCGCCGTACCGCCGAGGTCGATCTCCCCCTGCCACGCCTCAGGGTCGGCCCAGGCGGCCGCCGCCCGGTCGAGCTGGGCGGCGTAGGCGTCGGCCCAGCCGGGCTCGGCGGCGAAGTCGCGCTTCAGCAGCTCCTCGGGGAGCTCCGTGCGCCGGGCCCGGTGCTCAAGGCCGTGGGAGGTGTAGAGGACCCAGTGGTTGATCAGGGCGCGGGCGTCGTACTCCGCGCACGGCGTGGCCGCGGACAGCTGCCCGGGGGTGACACCGCGGGCGACGCGGACGGCTTCGGATGCGGCGTCGGGCAGGCACGAATAGAGGTGGTCGTCCATGCCCGGAAGCGTAGGGCCGGGCGGTTGGGGCGGTCTTGAACAAACGCGACGGCTACCCTGACCCGGTGAGCGAACGGATGTTCGGCCGAGGGGTGCTCCGTCCGACCGCCGGGAAAGGCCGGTGGGAGCTGCTGCGCGTCGAGCCCGCCGAGGACGTGGCGCGGTTCGTCGAGTTCCACTGGGTGGTGCGTTGGGACCTGCGCGGCAGGGCACCCCATGACCAGCAGGTGCTGACCCACCCCAACGTCCACCTGGTCTTCGAGGCGCCCGCGTCGGCCGTGTACGGGGTGCAGCGCGCGGTGTTCACCCGCCGGCTGGAGGGCGCCGGACACGTCTTCGGGGTGAAGTTCCGGCCGGGCGGCTTCCGGCCGCTGCTCGGATCCGCGGTGGCGGAGCTGGCCGACCGGCGGGTGCCCGCCGCCGAGCTGTTCGGCCCCGCCGTCGCCGAGGCGGAGCGCACGGTGGCGGCCACAGCCGACGTGGCGGCGATGACGCGCGCGGCGGAGGGTTTCCTGCGCGGCCTCCTGCCGGAGCCGGACCCGGTGGCCGAGGAGGTCGCCGCCATCGTGGAGCGGATCACCGGGCGGCCCTCGCTGTTCCGGGTGGACGAACTCGCCGCCGATCTCGGGATGTCGGTGCGCGCCCTCCAGCGCCTGTTCGCGGAGTACGTGGGCGCCGCGCCCAAGTGGGTGCTGCGGCGGGCCCGGCTCCACGAGGCGGCGGCGCGGGCCGACGGGGGTGCCCGCGTCGACTGGGCCGAGCTCGCGGCGGGTCTGGGCTACGCCGACCAGTCCCATCTGGTCCGGGACTTCACCGCCGCCGTCGGGGCGCCGCCGGCCCGTTACGCCCGCGGGTGAGCCCGCACCCCTGGGCGCCCCCGCCCCGCCCCCGGCTCACTCACCGCGCGAGCTCGCCGATCCGGACCAGCGCGAGGGTGATGTTGTCGGGGCCGCCGGCCTCCACGGCGGCCCGCCACAGGGCGAAGGCGGCCCGCCCGTCGTCTTCCACCTTCAGCAGGTCCTCGACGACGTCCTCCGGCACGGGGTCGGTCAGGCCGTCGGTGCACACCAGATAGCGGGCGCCGACGGCGGCCGGGGCGGCCGTCACGTGCGGGGTGACGGGGGTGAAGCCCGGTGTGCCGCCGAGCGTCTGCGTCACCAGGGACGTCGTGCGCTCCCCCAGCGCCGGCGGCGGGCTGTCGTCCACGCTCACCTGACGCAAGCCCTCCCGGGCGTCGAACACCCGGCTGTCACCCACGTTGAAGACCAGCAGCGATTCCGGCAGCACGACGACTCCCGCGACGGTGGTGCCCATGGCGACCAGCTCGGGATCGCCCCGGGCGACCGTGTGGACCACCTCGTTGCAGACGTCCAGCGCCTCGCGGAGCGCCTGCTCGCTGTCCAACGACGGCCCCAGAGAGGCCAGTTGGCGTACGACCAGGGAGCTGGCCACCTCGCCGGCCGGCTGCCCGCCGAGCCCGTCGGCGACCGCGGCGACCAGAGGGGTGCCGACAGCGAACAACAGCGTCTGCGGGTTCTCGGTCACCGTGCCGCACAACGTCCACGGCCCGACGACGAGGCTGTCCTCGTTGTGGTCGCGTACCAGCCCTGGATGGCTCAGCGCGGTCACGGCGATGTAGGGCACCGAAGGCCTCCGCCTCCATTGTCGCGCCCGGGAACCCGCACCGCACGTCCCCGGCGGCCGGACCGGCGGTCGCCGGGGGTCCCCCGGGGCCGTCCGGGGGACCTTTCGGCGATTCTCCACCGCAGGTGGAACCGATTCTGCGAATCTGCGGTGCAGTGGGGCGGGTGGGACTCGAACCCACGACCGACGGATTATGAGTCCGCTGCTCTAACCGGCTGAGCTACCGCCCCGTACGGCGTGCCGTGCGCGTGTCGTGCACATCGTCTGCCGCAGCATAGCCGCTCATACGATCTGTCGCCCTCGCGGGTAACAAACGCACGCCGGAAAGGACTTCGGCCGCCCCTGATCCGGTTCCCGCGCACAGCAAAAAGGACCCCGTCGGGGTCCCCTGCTCTGCTGCTCCCCCGACTGGACTCGAACCAGTACCCTGCCGGTTAACAGCCGGCTGC
>CAYNNX010000228.1:0-11835 GCA_964398515.1 uncultured Streptantibioticus sp.
GCCCCGTATCTGAACCCCTCCCTTCCGGTTGAGCGGCGCGTCGCAGACCTGCTGGGGCGCATGACGCTGCAGGAGAAGGTCGGCCAGATGACCCAGGCCGAGCGCGGCGCCGTCGACTCCGACCAATCCCAGATCACCTCCTTGAACCTCGGCTCGCTGCTCTCGGGCGGCGGCTCGACCCCGGCCTCCAACACCCCTTCGGCCTGGGCGGACATGATCGACGGTTACCAGTCCCACGCGCTGGCCACGCGGTTGCGCATCCCGCTGCTCTACGGCATCGACTCGGTACACGGTGACAACAACCTCGTCGGCGCGACCGTCTTCCCCCACAACATCGGGATGGGCGCGACACGCGATCCGGGCCTGGTGCGCCAGGAGGAGCACATCACGGCGACCGAGACCCGGGCGACCGGCCCGCAGTGGGTCTTCGCGCCCTGCCTGTGCGTCACCCGGGACGAGCGGTGGGGCCGCACGTACGAGAGCTTCGGCGAGGATCCCGCACTCGTCTCCCGGATGGAATCCGCGATCGACGGCTTCCAGGGCACCGGCGCGAAGGACCTGTCACGCCCCGACCACGTGCTGGCGACGGCCAAGCACTTCGCCGGCGACG
Organism: uncultured Streptantibioticus sp.; assembly: GCA_964398515.1. Classification (GTDB taxonomy): domain Bacteria; phylum Actinomycetota; class Actinomycetes; order Streptomycetales; family Streptomycetaceae; genus CAYNNX01. The sequence continues at coordinate 611 of CAYNNX010000228.1, forward strand.
GCGACACCACGTACGGCACATCGACGACCGGCAGCTACACGATCGACCAGGGCGTGACCATCACCGACCACCGGCACTTCTGGAAGGTCGACCTGGCACCGTTCGTCCCGGCCGTGCGCCGGCACCACGTGGGCAGCATCATGCCGTCCTACTCCAGCGTCCAGTGGACCGACAGCGGCAACGGCACCCCCGTCAAGATGAGCGCGAACAAGGAACTTCTGACGGACGTGCTGAAGGAGAAGATCGGCTTCCAGGGCTTCCTGATCAGCGACTGGGAGGCGATCCACCAGCTCCCGGGCGACTACGCCACGCAGGTGCGCACCGCCGTCAACGCCGGGCTCGACATGTTCATGGAGCCCTACAGCGCCTCCCGGTTCGAACTGACGCTGATCTCGGAGGTGCGCGCCGGGCGGGTGCCGATGTCGCGCATAGACGACGCCGTGCGCCGCATCCTGCGCGCCAAGTTCGAGCTCGGCCTGTTCGAACACCCCTACACGGACCGCAGGAACATCGGCACGATCGGCTCGCCGGCTCACCGGGCGGTGGCGCGCCAGGCGGTCGCGGAGTCGCAGGTGCTGCTGAAGAACACCGGCCACGCGCTCCCGCTCCGGCCCTCCCAGCGGATCTACGTCGCGGGCGCCAACGCCGACGACCTGGGCAACCAGGCCGGCGGCTGGACGGTGACCTGGCAGGGCCAGTCCGGCAACGGCGCATTCCCCGGCACCACCATCCTGCAGGGCATCCGGCAGAACGCCGCGCACGTCACCTACAGCCCGAACGCCTCGGCGCCGACGGGCGGTTACGACGTGGGCGTCGTGGTCATCGGTGAGACTCCGTACGCCGAGGGCATGGGCGACGTCGGCAACAACGGCCACACGCTCAACCTCTCCGGCGCCGACCGGGCCAACATCGACCGCGTGTGCGGCGCGATCAGGACATGCGTCGTCGTCGACGTGGCCGGGCGCCCCCAGATCGTCACCGACGAGCTCCCCAAGACCGACGCCTTCGTGATGTCGTGGCTGCCGGGCAGCGAGGGCGAGGGCGTGGCCGACGTGCTCTTCGGCGCACGGCCCTTCACCGGAAAGCTTCCGGTGTCCTGGCCCCGCAGCGAATCCCAGGAGCCCGTCAACCTCGGCGACAAGCACTACAACCCGCTGTTCCCGTACGGCTTCGGCCTGACCACCCGGGTGTCCGGCACCGGCCGCTGACGCCTGCCGCGCTCCGGAAACGATTACGGCGACCCGCCCACCCGCGCGAACCGCGGGTGGGCGGCACCGGCCGACACGTGCCGCGGTGGGCCCGCGCCGTGCATCTCCCCGCCTGCTTGCGGGGAGAGTTGACACATGATCAGCCCTCGCCGACCGGACCGGCTCGACGGACGCCTGCCGCGCCTCGACCGGGTGTGGTACGCGGCCTTCGGCTCCAACATGCACACGGGCCGACTCCGGTACTACCTCATGGGCGGAAGACCTCCGGGAGGGCGTCGCGTCTACCCCGGGTGCCGGGAACCGTATCCTCCACGGGCATCGGCGCCGGTGATGCTGCCCGGGACGCTGTACTTCGCCACCGAGTCGCCGGTCTGGACGGGCGGCAGGGCGTTCTACGACGCCGACGCGCCGGGTGAAACGGCCGCGCACGCCTACCTGTTGACCGCCTCGCAGTTCTCGGACATCGCGGCGCAGGAGATGTACCGGGTGCCGGGTGCGGACCTGGATCTGACGGACGTCGTCAGGCGCGCGCGGGCGAGCATCGGGCCCGGCAGGTACGAGACGCTGGTGTGTCCCGGCCTGCTGGACGGCCACCCGGTCGTCACCTTCACCGCTCCGTGGCGCTGCGGCGATGTGCCGGGCAACCCGCCGTCACCGGCCTACCTCCGGTACCTGGCCTCAGGACTGGCGGAGTCGCACGGCTGGCCCCCGGAGGCGATCGCCGCCTACCTGGCCACCCGCCCGGGAGCCGACGGGCACTGGACCCCGCAGGCCGTCGCCGCCCTCCTGGCCACCTGAGCCGGGGGCGCGCGCCCGGCACCGACCGGCTCGGGACGTGAAGCCCATGGACATCAGCTTCTGCGGATCGGGGAACGGGACGAACCCGGCCTTGGGGTACACCTCGTGGGCGTCGAGCGTGGAGAGCATGACGCGCTTGAGTTTGCAGGGCGCGAGGTGGTCGCGGACCGCACCGGCCAGCCAGGTGCCCAGCCCCCTGCCGCGATGGGCCCGGTCGACGTACACGTCGCACAGCCAGGCGAAGGTCGCCAGGTCGGTGACGACGCGCGCGTAGCCGACCTGGCCGCCGTCACGGTGGTAGACCCCGAAGTTCACCGAGACCCGGACCGACTGCTCCACCGTCTCGCGGCTGCGCCCCAGCGCCCAGAACGCGTCGGTCGAGAGCCGGTGGTGCACCAGGTCGATGTCGAGACGGCCGGGATCGGTGGCGATCTCGTACCCGTCCTCCCGCTGAGTGATCATTTCCGCATGCTGGTGCGGCGGTTCAAGGGCCGGAAGCGCCCGGGAGGCAGCCCCGGGCCGGCACCGGTGTGCGGATATGCGTCAGCCGCCCCGGAATCCTCCTGACGGGCGGCCGGCGGAAAGCGGTCGGCGGCGTGTGGGGCGGGCCGGGGCTCAGGCGCCGCCCGCGGTGACGATGGCGTCGGTGGCGAAGCCGAGCATCAGGCCGGCGAAGACACCCCAGGTCGTGACCGTCTTGAGCGCGGCCTTGCGGGCGACCGCCAGCAGCTCGATCACCACGTACAGGATGGAGCCGGCGGCCAGGCCGAGGAAGGCGATGGACAAGGTGTCGTCGACCAGGTGCTGGCCGACCAGGGTGCCGAGGAAGGTGGGGCCGCCACCGATCAGGCCGAGCCACAGCAGCGTGGTCCACGACGGGCGCTCGCCCTCGGCCGCCAGCGGCGCGACGATTCCGAAGCCCTCGGTGGCGTTGTGCAGGCCGAAGCCGATGATCAGCAGCACGGCGAGGGAGAGTTCGCCCTGGGCGGCGGAGTTGCCGATCGCCAGGCCCTCGGCGAAGTTGTGCAGGCCGATGCCGGTCGCGATCATCAGCGCGAGCGAGCTCGCCTGGCTGCGGGCCTTCGGCGCCAGTTCCGCGGCGGTGGCGGCACCGGGTCCGGCGGGGCGGCCGACGGCGGCCTGGCGCCTGCGGGCGATCCAGCCGTCGTAGTACACGAGCCCGAGCAGGCCGATCCCGGTACCCACCGCCAGGGTCAGGCCGCCCGAGACCGCCGTGCCCCAGTGGTGCTTGCCCAGTGCCCCGTCCGTCGGCTCCCACGCGTGCGACAGCACGTCCCAGACGAGGAAGGTGAGGATCCCGATGGCGATCGCGTTCAGCGCAGCCTTGAGCCGGGGGGTCGGCTTGCGCAGCCGGCCGATCGGCAGGCCGAGGTAGATCGTGAAGCCTGCGATGGCGCCGAGCAGGGCGATGTTCGCGCTGGACATTGAGGGGCTCCAAACGGATGGGGTTGACGAGGGCAGACACTAGAGGAGGTAAGCCTTACCTAACAAGCCGGTGGGCCGGTTCCGGGAAAGCTTGGTGAATTCATTACGTGTCGCTCCGGCGAACCGGACCGTCCGTGCGTTCGCCCCTACCCGGCCCTCCAGTGCGCCAGCAGGGTGCCGATCACGTCCTGTGCATGCTGGACCTCCGCCGGGAGAACGGCCCGGCCGGCCCTCAGGACTTCGGCTGCGCTCCGCGCGGAACCGCGAAGCAGGTCAGCAGCGCGGCACCGAAGCCCGCGGCCGACCAGGGGCCCTCCCAGGTCAGCACGGCCATGGCACAGGTGGGGAACTTCTCCCGCAGCCGCGGCAACGCGTCGCCGACCCCGTCGCCGGCGAGCCGCACCGCGAGCTCCTGCACGCCCGGATTGTGACCGACGAGCAGCAGCGTCCCGGCCTCGTCGGGCGTCTCACGCACGACGTCGAGAAGCTCCGGTGCCGTGGCGTCGTAAAGGCGCGGCTCATAGCACACGGGCGGCGGTGCGGCGTCGAGTTCCCGGGCGGCCAGTCCCCAGGTCTCCCGGGCCCGGCGGGCCGTGGAGCAGACGACACGGTCGGGCAGGAGGCCGTCATCGCGCAGCCTGCGCCCGGCGGCCGGAGCGTCACGCAGACCGCGGGCCCCGAGCGGGCGGTCGTGGTCCGGCACGTCGGGCCAGGCGGACTTGGCGTGCCGCAGGATGATCAGCCGCCGTCCCCGGGTCATCGCCCGGCCTCGCCCTCCCCCTCCTCGGGGCTCGTCCGGCCGATCCGGCGGGTGAGTTCCAGACCGAGCACCCGGTCCAGGTGGGAGAAGGTCTCGAACCTCGATCCGGCGGGCACTTCGGCAGACGTCTCCAGCCGTGCCAGGGCGGCGAGCGCGGCCGGGGTACCCAGGTCGTCCCGCAGTCCCGCGAGGGCCTGCCCGAGGACCTCGGCGCACATCGGCTTCGACGGCGCCTCGCTCCACCGGGCCACCGCGTGCCGCCACCGCGTGAGCGTCGCCCCTGCCGCGCGCAGCGCCTGCGGGGTGAGGCCGACGGGCTCGTGGTGGCGGCGGCCGAGGAGGGCCAGCCGCACCGCGGCCGGGTCGGCCGACACCGGTGCGTCCACAGGGTGAATCGGCCCGACCGCGACGCTTACCTGGGCCTCGCAATCGTTCAACTCACCTGTTGCGGCGGCCACATGGACGTCGATCGCACCGGCCAGGGCCTGGCGGATCTCCTCGCGCCGCCCGTGCACGACGGGCGGGTGGATGCCGAGATCGGCAGCCCGGGACAGCAGAGCGGGCCGGTGGTCCAAGGGCACCGCGGTGTCGGTGACGCCGACGAGCGCCTGCCCGCCGTACAGCTCCGCGACGCGTTTGAGGACGTCGGCCACCAGCAGGACGCGCAGGTCCGCCGAGTCCGCGCCGCCTCTCCCGGCGAGATGGGCGCGCACCCGCAGCGGCCGGCGGCAACCGGGTTCGACCTGGACAGGGCGGCCGGAGAGAGCGTCGACGATGCGGAGCGTCTCCCCCCACTTCCGCGGCCGCTCAACCGGCACCACGCGCAGGTCGCTCATTCCGGGTCCACGGTCAGCCGCTCGTAGGAGTGGTGGGCCCGCCGCAGCAGCTCCTCGGCGTCCTCGCGCGAGCCGCAGGCGCTCATCCGCCCGTCGCCGCTTTCGGGGACGAGCCTGCTCAGCGCGCTCGCCCAGGCCTCGGAGTAGGCGTGCCATCGCCTCGCGTCCCAGGTGTCGACGACGTCGGTGACGGCCGGGTCGTCCACCACGCACAACAGGCGGTCCGCCGACGTGCCCTGCGTGGCGAAACCGAAGACCCCGACCGGCCGCGACAATACGGCGACACCGGGGATGCCCGGTTCCGGCATGAGCACCACGGCCTCCACCGGGCGGCCGTCCGCTCCGACAGTGTCGGGTACCCGGCCCCTGCCCATGACCAGGGGCTCGCGGTCCGCCGCATCCGGCCCTTCGGCCAAAGGGATGGCGGTTCCGACGGTCGCCTCCACGTTGATCACCACTGAGGGCACGGCACCCCACCTCCCCTGGCAGCGGTCGCCTCGGCGCGCCCCTTCGCGCGGCACTGCCAGTCTCGCGCACAGGCGCGGGCGGGAACAACAGTGTGCCTGCGGCCGCCGTGGCCGGACGACCCGGCGCACGCCGCCCGGGAGGCCGTCCTTCATAGAATGCGAGAGGAGACCAGCCCGTCTTGCCTGGTGGCGCAGGGGTCGGCGGGCGACGAGAGCTCCGGATGGCCTGCGTCCCGCACGGCGTCCCGGCGACGCCGCGGTCTTCGCGCGCGGCGGCGGCCGTCCGGCATGCGGCTGCGAGCACCGCCGCGGCCACGGTGACCGTCGAACCCGATCGTGCTCATCCGGACCGGTACGGGTCCGGACGGGTGCGGATCCGACCGCGCCCAACCGACCACGCCTTGCGATCCTGCCCGTTCCCCCGGGCGGTCGGCACCGCCCGGGGAGCCTCACGCCAGGAAGTGACCCCCGATGAAACTCATCGCCGACCGGCTGCGCGCCTCCCCCGAACGCGCGGCCGCCACCCCCGCACGCTGGCCGGTGACCGCCGGCGACTGCGGTCTGCTCCTGATAAGAGTCACCTTCGGCCTGCTGATGGCGGGCCACGGCTCCCGGAAGCTCTTCGGGATCTTCGGCGGCCAGGGACTGCCCGGCACCGGCAGGGAATTCGCCGGTCTCGGCTACCACCCCGGAACGGTCTACGCCGGCATCGGCGGCGCCTCCGAGTTCCTCGGCGGCCTTGGGCTGGCTCTCGGGCTGCTCACCCCGCTGGCGGCCGCCGCCCTGATCGGCGTGATGATCAACGCGATGGTGAGCACCACCGCGGCACACGGTCTGTGGGACACCGACGGCGGCATCGAGTACAACGTGTGCATCGCCGTCGCCGCACTCGCCGTCGCCGCCGTCGGCCCCGGGCGGCTCGCCCTCGACCGTCCGTTCCGCTGGGGACGCGGCGGCTGGGCCGAAGCCGCCTTCGCGCTCGTCCTCGGCGGCCTCGGCGCCGCCCTCGTGCTGAGCCTGTAGCCGTCGCCGGTTCCAGGGCGTGGCCGGGCGTTCGCTCGTGAGCGTGGTCCTCCGCGTGGATATGCCGGTGGCGACAGTCCGCGGGCGTACTCTGCCGGGACGATGACTGGATTTGCTGATGAGGCGCGTTCGCGGGTGGCGCATCTGCTGCGGATGGCCGGCACGGCGGACGACCGGGTGCGCGAGCGGATCATCGAGTACGCGGATTCGACGCCGGATCCGCCTCCGCTCGGGCGGTCGGGCCTGGCCACAGCAGGGTGTCCGAAGTGCCGGCGGACGATGTGGCAGCAGCAGGACGGGAACGGTCCGCTGTGGGTGTGCGCGTCCTGCGGCCACGTTGTGGAGGAGATGCCGATGCGCTGCCCCAGCTGCCAGGTGCGGATGGCGCGGGAGCGGCACGACGCCCGGGAGTCGCAGTGGTGTCCCCGGTGCAAGCGGATGGCGTTGCCCGGGGAGAGCGCGACGGAGATCGAGGAGCGGGAGCGGCGGCGGGTGACCGCGATGCGCTGGCTGGACGAGGCGTTGGCGTACCGCACCGCTCACCGGGGTGACCCCGAAGTCGTGGCGGAGTCGTGGGCTTTCGCCCAGGCACTGGAGAAGCGCGAGGCTGCGCGGCTCGACGCCGTGCGGGCGAAGCCGGTTGCCGGGGTTTCCCGCGGCGAGCCGGAGTGAGCGGGAGTGCTCGGGGGACCGAGGGTGACCGCCCTGCGAGGCTTCGGTCGCGTCGCGGGTGCGGTGGCGCCCTCCGCACCCGGGGTTGGCGACGGGTGTCGAACCGATTGCTCCCGTGGTGACGGCACCTCAGACTCTTTGCCGTTCCGGGGCGGTTGGGCTCGTGATCCTTGCCCTGCCGGGCAGTTGGGCGCGCCGGCCGAACGCGCCTGGTGGGCGAGACGGCCGGCGCACGTCGCCTCGGGGTCAGGCCCGCGCGGCGCGCCGCAGGCGGAGCAGCGGGACCAGGTTGAGCAGCAGACCGGCCACGGCGACCCCGGTGACCAGATCGGTTCCGGGCCGGAACGGTCCGAAGTCGGCACCGCCGTGGGCGCCCGCGGCCACCAGCGCGGTGACCACGGCCAGCACGAGCGCGGCGCCCACCTGTCCGGAGGTCTGCACCAGGCCGGAGGCGAGGCCCTGCTCGGAGTCGTCGATGCCCTCGGTCGCCTGCGCCATGATCGCGCTGAAGCCGAAGGCGAAGCCGCCACCGAGCAGAAGCATCGTCGGCAGCACGGTGAAGGCGTAGTTCGGCGTGGTGCCGGCGGTGGCCAGGAACCACAGGTAGCCCAGGCTCATCGAGGCCATCGAGGCGAGGATCAGCGGCGGCGTACCGAAACGGTTGATCAGGCGCCCGACGAACGGCGACCCGACGGCCACCACCAGCCCGGCGGGGAGCAGCGCCAGCGCCATCCGCAGGGGTGACCACTCCAGGCCGTCCTGCAGGTACAGCGTCATCATGAACTGGAAGCTGATGTACGAACCCATCAGCGCCACGACGCTCAGGTTGGCCCGCACCACGGTGCCGATGCGCAGGATCCCGAAGCGGACCAGCGGGTGGGCGACCCGCCTCTCGATGACCACGAAGGCGGCCAGCAGGGCGATGGCGAGCGCGAGCGAGCCGAGCGTCATCGGGGCGAGCCAGCCCTGCGCCGGGGCCGAGACGACGGTGTAGACGGCCAGCAGCATGCCGCAGGTCAGGGTGGCGGCGCCGGGCAGATCGTGCCCGCCGGAGGCCGCGGAGCGGTCCCGGGGGATCAGGAAGACGCCGAGGGCGAGGGCGAGAACGGCGAGCGGGACGGGGATCAGGAAGGTCCAGCGCCAGCCGAGTCCGGTGAGCAGTCCGCCGAGGATGAGTCCGGAGGAGTATCCGCTGGCGCCGAAGACGGTGAAGACCGACAGCGCCCGGTTGCGTGCGGGGCCCTCCGGGAACGTGGTGGTCAGGATGGACAGCGCGGTCGGCGCGGTGAAGGCGGCGGCCAGGCCCTTGACGAAGCGGCTGGCGATCAGCAGGGGGCCGCTGTCCACCAGCCCGCCGAGCAGCGAGGCGGCCGCGAAGACGGCCAGGGCCGTCAGGAAGACCCGGCGCCGGCCCAGCAGGTCGGCCGTTCGGCCGCCGAGCATCATCAGGCCGCCGTAACCGAGCACGTAGCCGTTGACGATCCATTGCAGCGCGGTCGCGGACATGCCCAGTTCGCGGCCGATGGACGGCAGCGCGACGCCGACCATCGACACGTCGAGGCCGTCGAGGAACAGCACGAGGCACAGCACCGCGAGGACGCCCCACAGCCGGGGGGTCCAGCGCCCCTCGGCGAGGGGCGTGGAGGACTGCTCGGTCGGGGGCTCAACAGCCTTGGTGGCGACGGTCGTTGTGGGCGCGAGGGTCTCGGTAGGTGGGGCCATGCCAAAGGAACTTACATGCATGCACATCTACTGTCCACGCATTAAATGCATCTGCAATAAATTCACTTGCATGTTACAACGCGGCCCGCTACGGTTCCCGCGTGACCGCAGATGCCGCACTCGTCGACCAGTGGCGTTCTCTGCTGTCCCGGTGCAGCCGGATCGCCCACGACCTCGACCGCGAGCTGCAGGCCGGATACGGCCTCACGATGAGCGACTACGAGGCGCTGGACCGGCTGATGTCCGTCGAGGACTGCGTGGTCCGCATCCAGGACCTCGTCGGCGACATGCATCTCAGCCAAAGCGCCCTCTCCCGTGCCGTCGCGCGGCTGGAGAAGCGCGGGCTGGTCCAGCGGACCATGTGCGAGACGGACCGCCGCGGGGTGTTCGTCATGCCCACCCAGGCGGGACGCACGGTGCACGCCGAGGCCCACGGAACCTATGTGGCCATCCTCTCCCAGTACCTGGGCTGACCCCCCGCTGCCGCCCGCGACTTCGACTCGGCCCGTACCGTCAGCGGGGCTGGAAGCGGCGCAGGCGGAGGCTGTTGGTGACGACGAAGACGGAGGAGAAGGCCATCGCGGCGCCGGCGATGACGGGGTTGAGCTCGCCGGTGGCGGCCAGCGGCAGGGCGGCGACGTTGTAGGCGAAGGCCCAGAAGAGGTTGCCCTTGATGGTGGCCAGCGTGCGGCGGGCGAGCCGGATGGCGTCGGCGGCAGCCCGCAGGTCGCCGCGGACGAGGGTCAGGTCGCCCGCTTCGATGGCGGCGTCGGTGCCGGTGCCCATGGCCAGTCCGAGGTCTGCCTGGGCGAGGGCGGCCGCGTCGTTGACGCCGTCGCCGACCATGGCCACCGACCTGCCCTGCTCCTGCAGCCGCCGCACCGCGGCGACCTTCTCCTCCGGGAGCACCTCGGCGACGACCTCGTCGATGCCCACCTCGGCGGCCACGGCCTCGGCCACGGCCCGGTGGTCGCCGGTCAGCAGCACCGGCGTCAGCCCGAGGGCGCGCAGCTCCCGGACGGCCTGGGCGCTGGTGGCCTTGACCGCGTCGGCCACCTCCAGCACCGCGCGGACTTCGCCGTCCCAGGCCACCGCGATCGCGGTGCGGCCCGCCGCCTCGGCCCGCTCCATGGCGGCGGCGAGCTTCCCCGGGAGGGTGAGCGCCCGTTCGGCCAGCAGCTGTACGCGTCCGGCGAGGACCGCGCGGCCGTCGACGACGCCCTGAACGCCCTTGCCGGGCAGGTTGGCAAACCCTTCCACGGGCGGCAGTTGGCCGAGGCGAGCGGCGGCTTCGGCGGCGATCGCGGCGGCGATCGGGTGCTCGGAGGCGTGTTCCAGGGCGCCGGCCAGCCGCAGCGCCTCCTCCTCGGCGGTGTCGTCGGTGGTGTGGACCGCGGTCAGGGTCATGCGGCCGGTGGTGACGGTGCCGGTCTTGTCCAGCACGACGGTGTCCACCGCGCGGGTGGTCTCCAGCACTTCGGGACCCTTGATCAGGATGCCGAGTTGGGCACCGCGCCCGGTGCCGACCATCAACGCGGTCGGGGTGGCCAGGCCCAGGGCGCACGGGCAGGCGATGACGAGGACGGCCACGGCGGCGGTGAACGCCTCGGCCGTGCTTCCGCCGGCCTGGAGCCAGGTGGCGAGCGTGCCGAGGGCGATCACGATGACGGCGGGGACGAAGACGGCGGAGATCCGGTCGGCGAGGCGCTGGGCCGCCGCCTTGCCGTTCTGGGCGTCCTCGACGAGCCTGGCCATCCGGGCCAGCTGGGTGTCCGCGCCGATGCGGGTCGCCTCGACGAGCAGGCGGCCCGCCGCGTTGACGGTCGCTCCGGTCACCGCGTCGCCGACACCGACCTCCACGGGGACCGACTCGCCGGTCAGCATGGAGGTGTCCACAGCGGAGGAGCCTTCGACCACGGTGCCGTCGGTGGCGATCTTCTCGCCCGGTCGCACCACGAACCGGTCCCCGACCTCCAACCGGTTCACCGGGACGCGGACCTCACGGCCGTCCCGCAGCACCGCGACGTCCTTGGCGCCCAGGTCCATCAGGGCACGCAGGGCGGCACCCGCACGGCGCTTGGAGCGGGCCTCGAAGAACCGCCCCAGCAGGATCAGCGCGGTCACCGCCGCCGCCGTCTCCAGGTAGAGCGTGGAAGAGGCGTCCTCCGCGCCGACCCGCAGGGAGAAGCCGTGCTTCATCCCCGGCATTCCGGCGTGCCCGAGGAAGAGCGCCCACACCGACCAGCCGAACGCCGCCAGCGTGCCCAGCGAGACCAGGGTGTCCATGGTGGCC
>CAYNNX010000229.1:0-11825 GCA_964398515.1 uncultured Streptantibioticus sp.
GCTGCGTGAGTTCAGGGCGCAGTGCGCGGCGGACCACCGCACCGCGCTCCTCGACGTGACGGTCACCCGCGCCCACGGTAGAGCCCGGGGCGTCTCGCCGGGCCCGCCGTCACACCGTACTCGTCGAGGGGCGCGTCCGCTCCCGGCGTGCCGCTGCGTACATTGGCGGTGTGAACGGCGAACTGTTCCCACGCGAACGGGCGGAGATCGCTCCGGGTGCCGTGCACGTCCCCGGGTGGCTCGACCTTGAGGCGCAGCGGCGGCTGCTCGCGGCGTGCCGGGAGTGGGCGCGGCCGCCCGCGGGGCTGCGTACCGTCACGATGCCCGGCGGCCGCCGGATGTCGGTGCGCACCGTTTGTCTGGGGTGGCACTGGTACCCCTACGGTTACGCCCGCACCGTGGTCGACGGCGATGGGGAGCCCGTCAAGCCGTTCCCGCGGTGGCTCGGGGAGCTGGCGCGGCAGGCCGTGGGCGATGCGTACGGGCGGCCGTGCGGTGAGCCGTACGACATCGCGCTCGTCAACTTCTACGGCCCGGGCGCCTCGATGGGGCTGCACCGCGACAGCGACGAGCGTTCGGCGGCGCCGGTGGTCTCGCTGAGCCTGGGGGACAGCTGCGTGTTCCGGTTCGGCAACACGCGGACCCGGACGCGCCCGTGGACGGACGTGGAGCTGTGCAGCGGCGACCTGTTCGTCTTCGGCGGCACAGCGCGGCACGCCTATCACGGGGTGCCGCGCACCCGGCCCGGCACGGCCCCGCCCGGGCTCGGGCTCACCGGGCGGCTCAACGTCACCCTGCGCGTCAGCGGCCTGGACGGGTGAAACGGCTGCGTTCGCCCGGGCGTTCCGGAACACCCGACGCGGGTCGTGCGTTGAGGGCGACATGACGGGAAACGACGAGCGCCACGACGCGCTGCTGCAGCTGCTCGGGGAGGTGGACGGCGGGGTGCTGGTCACGTTGAAGAAGGACGGACGGCCGCAGCTGTCCAACGTCAACCACGCCTGGGACCCCACCACCCGGCTCATCCGGATCTCCATCACCGATGACCGGGCGAAGGCCCGCAACCTGCGGCGCGACCCCCGCGCGAGCTACCACGTCACCAGCGCCGACCGGTGGCGCTGGACGGTGGCCGACGGCACCGCCGAGCTGTCCGCCGTCGCCGCCGACCCGCATGACGACGCCGTCGAGGAACTCATCGACCTGTACCGGGCGGTGCGCGGCGAACACCCCGACTGGGACGACTACCGGGCCGCCATGGTCCGCGACCGGCGGCTGGTCGTGCGGCTGCGGGTCGAGCACGCCTACGGGCAGCCCGGGCAGGGCTCATGAGCGGCCGCGGCGCCTCACTGGGGCGCCCCGTGGCGTTCGGTGCCGAGCCGACCGGGGAGCGGCTCGCCCGCATACGCCGTTCGCCGCACTTCGCGAACGGGGTCTTCGTCAACCCGACCGGCCCCTCGCAGCCGCCGGGCGGTCCCGGCTGGGGCATGCTCGCCACGCAGCTGCGCAAGGCCGACCGGATCCGGCGGCGCCCCGCGGCCCCGGTGCCCGTGCACCCCTTCACCCTGTCCGACCTCGCCGTGCCGCCGGCGTCGGGGCTGCGGCTGACGTGGTTCGGGCACTCCAGCGTGCTCGCCGAGATCGACGGGCGGCGTGTGCTGTTCGATCCGGTGTGGGGCGAGCGGTGTTCGCCGTTCTCCTTCGCCGGCCCGCGCCGCATCCACCCGGTGCCGGTGCCCCTCTCCGAGATCGGGCCGCTGGACGCCGTGGTGATCTCCCACGACCACTACGACCACCTCGACCTGCCGACGATCCGTCAACTGCTCGCTACCGACGTGAAGTTCGCGGTACCGCTCGGGGTCGGTGCCCATCTGGAGCGCTGGGGTGTTCCCGAGGCCCGGATGGCCGAGCTCGACTGGCACGAGTCCGCCGAGATCGCCGGGCTCACCCTGACGGCCACCCCGGCCCGGCACTTCTGCGGCCGGGCGCTGCGCAACACCCAGCACACGCTGTGGGCCTCCTGGGTGGTGGCCGGACCGCGGCACCGCGTCTACCACAGCGGCGACACCGGCTACTTCCCCGGCTTCGCCGATATCGGCGAGCGCCACGGGCCGTTCGACGCCACGATGATCCAGATCGGCGCCTACAGCGAGTTCTGGCCCGACATCCACATGACCCCGGAGGACGGGGTGCGCAGCCACGTGGACCTGTCCGGCGGCACCCCCGCCGGAGCGCTGCTGCCCATCCACTGGGGCACGTTCAACCTCGCACCGCACCCCTGGGAGGAGCCGGCCGAACGGACCTGGGCCGCCGCCCGGGCCGCCGGTGCCAGGGTCGCCGTTCCCCCGCCCGGCAAGCCGTTCGAGCCCGAGGGGGATCTGCCGGACGAGCCGTGGTGGCGGGCGATCGCGGTACCGGCTCCCGACCGCGGCCCGCACGAGGCGCCCGTCACACCGCGGCCCGCCCCCGCAGGCTCCGTCACGCCGCAGCCCGACAGCGCCCCCGCCTGATCCGGCCGACGGCGCGAGGGCCGGGGCCTTCGGCCGTCCCCGGCCCTCCTGGCCGATCGGTGTCCGTCCCGGTGTCCGTCACATCCGCAGCACGGTGCCGTCGGGGAAGGCGACGGTCACCGGGCCGCCGCCGTCCCCGTCGGCCGGCTCGACCCCGACGCCGTCGCGCAGGGCCCGGAGCCGCTCGGCCGCCGCGTCGGCGTCGTCCTCGCAGTCGCCTTCGCCGCCGTGGAGCGCGACGAGCGTGACGTACACACCGGCGCCCCCGGGGCATGGGTCCCAGGTGAGGTACGGCACCGCCGAGTGCGGGCCGAGGGCGTTGGCGCCGGTGTGCCGTGCAACTGCCGCCGCAGGGCGTCCGTGCAGCCCGACGATCGCGCTGGTCAGGCCGTCGTCGCGGCGCACGAGCGCCCAGCCGCCGCCGGTGCGCGCCTGCGGCCGCGACCGATCCGCCACCGCGTAGCCGCCCTCGCGCACGCACACCCCGGCCGGCGCCTCGATCCGGTGCACGCGCACCTCCCACCGCCCGTGCACGGCGACCGAGGTGGCGACCGGATAGGCCGCGGTGCCCCCCGGCAGCCGCGCCGCGTACCACGACGAGGCCCGGCCGTCGCCCACCCGGACCGGATGGACGGCGGTACGCCGGGACGCCGTGCCGTCGGGGGCCACCAGAGCGATGTGCCCGTCGATCCGGTGCCGCCACGCGTGCGGGGCGGTCTCGGGCGCGGTACGGGTGGAGTAGGCGAGGTGGGAGTAGTGCGGGTCGTCGCGGGCGGCCTCGGGGCGGCGCGGGTCGCACCGGTCGCTGCCGTGGTTGAGCAGGCGCACGATCCCGTCGGCGCGGGTGCCGTGCAGCAGCCAGCCGGGTGCGGGCAGCGCCGTGCACACGTCCGACTCCTCGACGGGCAGCGGGAGTTCGGGCGCGGTCCACACCGGATCCTGCGGCGGCAGCAGCAGCCCCAGGAAGGCCTTGGCCGCCCAGTACGGGGAGGCGGGGCCGGAGTAGTGCTGGACGGTGTGCGGGAACGGCTCGTACCAGCCCAGCGTCAGCAGTCCGCGCCCGTCCGGGACGCCCCGGTCGGTGAAGTGGCGGACGGCGCCCGACGCCAGACGCCTGGTCAGCCCGGGCGCCAGCGGCGTCGCCTCCGCGAGCGCGCCCATCCACACCGGGGCGACGGCGGCATAGCGGTACGTCAGCGAGCGGCCCTGATGGACCGGGGCGCCGTCGGCGCCGAAGAAGTGCCGGTAGCCGGCGAGGAAGCGGTGCAGGCGGTCCCGGTAGGCCGCCACCCGCCCCGGATCCGCCCGCTCTCCCGCGATCCGGGCCCACAGCAGCGGGTACAGATGCATCGCCCAGCCGCAGTAGTAGTCGAAGGCGCGGCCGTCCCCGTCGGTGTACCAGCCGTCGCCGATGTACCACTCCTCGATCCGGTCCAGCCCGGCGTCGATCTCGGCCCGCCGGTGGCGGCCGCCGGCCGAGGCGAGGAACTCCTCCACGACCACCTGGAACAGCCGCCAGTTGTTGTCGTGCGGGGTCTTGCCGACGATGCCCGCGAGCCAGTCCGCCACGCGCTGCCGGACGCGTTCGTCGAGCCGGTCCCACAGCCACGGCCGGGTCTCGTGCAGCCCTACCGCGATGGAGGCCGCCTCGACCATCGGCTGCGACCGATCCTCGATCGGCGGCCACGCCTCCCCGCTCGCCGGATCGGTGCCCGCCGCCAGGCCGTCGGCGTACCGCTCGACCAGTGCGGGCGCCACCGCTCCGGCCGCGCCCGCGATCCGGAAGGCCGCCAGCAGGAACGAGCGGGCGAACCCTTCGAGCCCGTCGCAGTCCGGCCCCGACGAACTCGCGCGCCCCGGCAGCCGGTAACGGGCGCCGCCTGGTGTCGCATACGGCGTCAGTGCCGCCAGCAGGCGGTCGGCGAGCGCCTCCCAGTGCGCCCGGGTCCAGCCGGTGTGCGGCGAAAGCCCCCGATCGTCGGGTGGTGGCTGCGGTGGCGGTTCGTCCATGGCGCGGGCCGGTCTCACAAGGGGTGAGAGTACGGGCGCGGCGGCTACGACACGACGTCCTTGCGGCGGAATCCCCTTACCGCCAGCGCGACGGAGACCACCGCGTACGACACCGACACCGACGTGCCCTGAAGCATGCCCGTCCACCCGGCGTCGGGCTGGAGGGCGTCGGCCCAGGCGTACCACCAGTGCGTGGGCAGGACGTCACGCAGCGAGCCGAGGGCCGTGATCGCGTCCAGGATGTTCGACAGGATCACCAGCCCCACCGCGCCGCCGACCGCGCCGAGGGGTGCGTCGGTGAGCGTCGACAGCCAGAACGCGACGCCCGCGACGGACAGTTGGGCGACGAAGACGTATAGCGCGATCACCGCCAGCCGTCCGGCCGCCGTGTCCGCCGGGATGACTCCGCCGGTCGGCAGCCGCACGTCCCCCCAGCCGTAGGCGGCCGTTCCGACCAGCAGCGCCAGCGCGGGCAGCGCGAGAACCGCCGCCGCGCTGAAGGCCGACGCCACCAGCCCCTTGGCCGCCAGCAGCCGAACGCGGGGGACCGGCGCCGCCAGCAGGTAGCGCAGCGACGACCAGCCCGCCTCGGAGGCCACCGTGTCACCGAAGAACAGCGCCACCGGCAGCGTCAGCAGGAAACCGCTGGAGATGAAGAGCACCGCCAGCGTGAAGTTGAGCCCCGAGGAGGTGGCGACCTCGATCAGCGACGGAACGCCGCCGCGTCCGCTCGGGGTGCCGCCGATCGCGAACGCCGCCCACACCACCACCGGAAGCAGGACCATCACGGTGAACGTCACCAGGGTCCTGCGGCGCCGCAGTTGGCGTACCGCCTCCACACGCAGCGCGAGCGTGCGGCCCGGGCGGTAGCCGGGGGCGGCCCCGTCCGCGCGGCCCCGCGGATCCTGTGTACGCGACGGATCCGCCGCGTTGCCCGCATGCGTCACGCCGAGCCTCCGATCAGCGTCAAGAACGCGTCCTCCAGGCGCCGGTGCGGCCCGACGCGCTCCACCGGCACCTCCAGCCGCAGCAGTTCCGCCAGCAGGTCCGGCACCGTCATCCCGTCCAGCCGCACCACCAGCGCGTCGGCGGCGGCTTCGGCCGAGGCGACCCCCGGCAGCCCGGCGACCTTGGCGGCGACGGCCGCGAGCGCCGCGATGTCGGCTCCGGCCACGCCCACCGACAGCAGCGTGCCGTCGCCGGTGATCTCCGCGACCGGGCCCGCCGCCACCAGCCCGCCCTTGTCCATCACCACCAGATGCGTGCAGCTCTGCTCCACCTCGGCGAGCAGATGGCTGGAGACGATCACCGTCCGCCCGGCCGCCGCGTAGCGCGTCACGACCCCACGCATCTCGCGGATCTGCGGCGGGTCGAGCCCGTTGGTCGGTTCGTCCAGGATGAGCAGATCGGGCAGGCCCAGCATGGCCTGCGCGATCGCCAGCCGCTGCCGCATGCCCTGCGAGTAGGTGCGGACCGGGCGGTCCAGCGCCTCCCCGAGCCCGGCGATTTCCAGGGCCTCCGCCACGTGCGCGTCCTCGGCGGGCCTGCCGGTCGCCCGCCAGTACAGGTCGAGATTGGCCCGTCCCGTCAGATGCGGCAGGAAGCCCGCGCCCTCGACGAACGCGCCGACCCGGGAGAGCACCGGCGCCCCCGCCGCGACCGGCCGGCCGAAGATCCGTATCGTGCCCGAGTCCGGCCGGATGAGCCCCATCAGCATGCGCATCGTGGTCGTCTTGCCCGCCCCGTTGGGGCCGAGCAGCCCGAGCACCTGCCCGCGTTCGACCCGGAACGACAGATCCCGTACCGCGTACCGGTCGGCGGAACCGCGGTACCGCTTGGTGAGCCCCGAGATCTCCAACGGCACGTCGGCGAGGCCGGGTTCGGGCCGGTCGGGGTGGGCGGCCCGGCGCGGTCCGCGGCCGGTCAGCAGCACCAGGGCCGCCACCGCCAGTGCGGCGAGCGGCATCAGCCAGGCCCACACCGGAACGTCCGGCTGCCCGGTGGCCAGCCCCGGGGCCGTCGGCACCGACAGGGCGCCGCCGCCCGGCGCGAGCGCCACCCGATAGGTCGCCGGGGCGACGGGCGAGGAGTAGCCGAGATCGGTGGAGGCGAAGGCCACCCGCAACCGGTGTCCGGCCGGGAAGGAGTGGTCGACGGCGGGCAGCGTCACCTCGACGGTGCGGCCCGCTCCGCCCGCGCCTGCTCCGTCCGCACCGGCTCCGCCCGCGTCCGTGACCCGCAGCGGCGCCACCAGCTGCCGCGGCAGGCTCTCCCGGCCGTCCGGCCCGACGTCGTAGACCTTGCCGAAGAGCACCGCCTCGCCGCCGGGCGCGTCGGAGGCGATCGTCACCCGGACCCGGGGCGAGCCCGTCATGCGTACCGGCGCTGTCAGCGGCGCGGTGTCGAACACGGCCCGCTGGCCGGGGAAGTCGAGTGACAACCCCTGCCCCGCGGCGGCCAGTTGGCCCAGGGCCCCGACGCCGGGCACCGAGGAGACGGCCGGCGGGGCCCCGCCGGCCGGGTTGCTCACGCTCTGCGCCCCGCCCGACAGCGGCAGTGTCCGCTCGGCGGTGCCGTCCAGCCCCGGGTAACGGGCGGCACTCGCGCCGCGCAGCACCACCTGGCCGGTCGTGGTGTCGATCCCGCCGGTCCGGGTCACCCGGAAGGCCGGTCCCGTGGCGGTGTGCGCGCCCTTCAGGTAGCGGTCGAACCACGCGGTGACCCGGGCGTCCACCCGGGCGGTCTCCTGGTCGCCGCCGTCATGGCCGCCCCCGGTCCAGTCGACCGCCACCGGCGCGCCGTTGGCCGCGATCGCGCGCGCCATCTCGTCCCCCTGGGCGAGCGGGAACAGCGAGTCGTTCTGCCCTTGCAGCACCAGGGTCGGCACCCTGATGCGGTCGCCCACCGACGACGGGCTGGACCGCAGCAGCAGTTGCACGGCCGCCGGGTCCGCGTGCCCGCTGACGGCCGCCCGCCGGTACATCGCGCACAGCTCCGCGGTGAACCGGCAGTCCGCCCCGCCGCCCGCCGCCACGGCTCCCGGCGGATCGTCCGCGGCTCCCGACGGCGCCGCCGGCCCCGGGCGGCCGGACGGTGCCGCCGGCGTGGAGCCCGCGCGCGGCCCCGCGGTGGACGCCGTGCCGAAGAAGATCCCGGACCACAGCTTCTTGAAGACCCCCGAGTCCGCCGGCTGCCCGGCCGCACCCTGCGGGAAGAGCGCCTGCGCCAGGTTCCACCAGGTGATCTGCGGCGCGATGGCGTCGATGCGCCTGTCGTACGCCGCGGCCAGCAGCGCGATCGCCCCGCCGTAGGAGGCGCCGGCGATCCCGACGCGCGGGTCGTCGGGCCCGTCCTGCCGCACGTCGTCGCGGTGCCCCAGCCAGTCCACGAGCCGTTTCACGTCGGCCACTTCGCGATCGGGCGAGTCGAGGCCGATCCGCCCGGTGGAACGGCCGAAGCCCCGCGCCGACCAGGTCAGCACCGCGTACCCGTCCCGGGCGAGCTGCTCGGCCCGGCCCCTCATGTCGTCCTTGCTGCCGCCGAAGCCGTGGGCCAGCAGCACCGCGGGGCGGCGCCCCGGACCGCCGGAGGTGAAGAACGAGGTGTCGATGCGCACCGTCCCCTTGCTGCCCGGGGCCTCCGGCATCGTCAGCACCCGGTCCTCGCGGTGCACGGGTGCGGGCGCGCCCGCCACCGCGACCGACACGGCACCGCCCGCGGCCAGGAGCGCGAACGCGGCCACCGCGGCCGGCAGCCGTCGGTCGGTACGCCAGGAACTGGGCAGCGCCAGGTGCATGAGGCCGTCCTCGGGTGCGAACTCGGGTGCGAAGGGTGGAACGGGGCACAGCGACAACCCCCAGTGTGCCTGGGGGTGATCACTGCAACATCCGCCGGGTGGTGGCCATTCCGGTACTCCGGCGGAAGTACGGTGCTGTCAACCGCAGGTCCGCACCGAGTTCGCCCGGAGTCCGCACAGAGGAGGCCGACATGACGGTCACGACGGTGGAGCGCGCCACGACGATGGAGCGGCGATGAGGACTCGTGCGCCGATGAGGGCCGAAGCGGCGACGACGGCCGGTCCGGCGATACGGAGTGCGGCGATGACGGCCGGTGCGGCGACGGGGACCGGCCCGGCGTCCAGGACCGGTGCGGTGACGACGGCGGTGCGCGGATGAGCCTGGCGCGGCTGACCGCCGCGCCGCCGGTCGGCCGCTTCGGTCTCGGGCTGGCCGCGGTCGGGCGACCCGGCTACATCACGCTGGGCCGCGACGCGGACCTCCCGGCCGACCGTTCCGTCGCAGCTCTGCGCAGCCGTGCGCACGAACTGCTCGACGCGGCCTACGCGCAGGGCGTCCGCTACTTCGACGTCGCCCGTTCCTACGGCCGCGCCGAGGAGTTCCTCGCCGCCTGGCTGGAGCGGCGGCCCGACGTGCGCGACGTGGTGATCGGCAGCAAGTGGGGGTACACCTACACCGCCGACTGGCGTACCGACGCCGCAGTGCACGAGGTCAAGGACCACGGCGTCGCCACCTACGACCGGCAGGTCGCCGAGACCCGCGCCCTGCTGGGCGACCGGCTCGACCTCTACCAGGTGCACTCCGTCACCCCGGACAGCCCCGCGCTCACCGACCGCACGCTGCACCGACGGCTCGCGCGGCTCGCGGCCGACGGGGTGACCGTCGGCGTGTCCACCAGCGGACCGGCCCAGGCCGAAGCGATCCGCGCCGCGCTCGCGGTGACCGTGGACGGCGCACCGCTGTTCGGCAGCGTCCAGGCCACCTACAACCTGCTGGAACCCTCGGCCGGACCGGCTCTCGCCGAGGCGCACCAGGCCGGGCTCACCGTCATCGTCAAGGAGGGCATGGCCAACGGCCGCCTCGCCGGGCGTCACGCGACCGGTCCGGAGACGGCCGCGCTGCGCGAGATCGCCCAGGAGACCGGCGCCTCCTGCGACGCGGTGGCGCTCGCCGCGATCGCCGCCCGCCCGTGGGCCGACGTCCTGCTCTCGGGCGCGGCCACCGTCGACCAGCTCGAGGAGAACCTCTCCGCGGTGCGGGTGGAGCTGACGCCGGCCCAGTTGCAGCGCCTGGCGGCCCTCGCCGAACCGCCGCGGGAGTACTGGGCCGCGAGGTCGCGGCTCGCGTGGCGGTGAGGACGGCCCGCGCCGCTCCCGCGGCCCGGGCCGTTCAAACCGAGTTCTCTCAGCCGAGTCGTCTCAGCCGAGCCGTCTCACTGAGCCGTCTCAGCCGACCTGGAACGTGGCCTCGACCGGGTAGTGGTCGCTGGGCGAGTTGGTGTCGGTCTGCCCCGGCTGCCAGCCGCTCTGCGGATCGAAGTCGACCGTGACGACCGGCAGCGCGGCCGGGTCGGGTCGGCCCGGAGCCTGGAGGTAGCCGAGGTAGTCGAGGTTGTCGGCGTAGTCGGCCGGGAAGCTCTCGACCCCGGACATGTAGCGGCACCAGGCCGACACCCGGCAGTCCATGGTGGCGAGCGTCTGGGAGGGATCGGTGGCCGGGGTGCCGAGCACGCCGCCCACCGCGTCCTGCGCGTTGGCGTAGTCGCCGCGGGCCTGCCCGTGCTGGTACTCGATGTTGAGGTCTCCGCCGATCAGTACGGGCGCCGAGGTGCCCGCGATGCCGTCGACCCAGCCGCGGATCTCCCGCAGTTGCTCGAGGCGGGTGGCCTGGGTGGTGTCGGTGGAGGTGTTCGACTGGTCGGCCTGCAGGTGGGTGCCGACGACCCAGGTGCGGGTGCCGTTCTTGTCCACCTGGACCAGTGCCGCGCCCTTGTCGGCGTCGTAGTCCCACGTGCCCGAGGTGGAGGCGGTGAAGACGTGGGCGTACTGCGCGGTGATCGGGTACTTCGACAGGATCATCGTGCCGCCGTTGATCACGAAGGGCGAGTTCGAGCAGTCGCCGCTGATGCCGTTCCATCCGCCGCCCGAGCAGACCTGGCCCACGACGGGCGTGCGGTAGGGGTACAGGTCCGCCAGCTTGGCCGTGATGTCGTCCGTGGACGCGTGGTTGAACAGCTCGTCCAGCACGACGACGTCCGCGTCGTGCTTGCGGATGATCGCCTCGACCACCGGGGTGCGCTGCGCGGCCTTCTCGTTCTGCGTGGCGTCGACGATTGCGGTGCCCAGGTCCACGTTCCAGGCGAACACCGACAGCGTGCTGTCCTGGGCCGTGGCGGGACGCGCCTGGGCCGACGGCGCGGCACCCCCGGCGAACAGGGCCGTTGCCGCAGCGAGTGTGGCGGCGAACGACAGGCGGCGAGCTCTCACGGGTACCTCCGGAAGGGGTGGGGGCCGGGCCCGGCCGGGCATGGCAGGCGGACGGTAGCTACCGGTGAGTACCGTGAGGCGAACAGGAGGGTGTCGCCAAGCGGCCGGACGACCAAGATTTGTCCAAGACATGTCACTCACTGCGCCCGGCCGACCGATACGCTCGGAGTCGTGAGCGAGGACGAGGACCAGGACGCCCGTGGATCCGACCGCGGCGGGACGAACGACGGCGCCGCCGAAGGGGCCGTGCCGGGTGACGGCGGCCGGGCGCGGGACCCGCAACCCGGTGCAGTCCGGCCCGAGCCTGGCCGGGCGGTGTTCGAACTGGGTACCGACGGCCCCAAGGTCATCGTCGTCGGCGTGGACGGCTCCGACTCCTCCTGGCGGGCCGCCGCCTACGCCGCCGGTCTGGCACGCCGCCAGGGATCGCTGCTCGCCATGGTCTACGTGCAGCCGCTGTCGTTCGGCGCGTCGCCGGGGCTGACCGTCTCGATGAGCGAGACCACCGCCCAGATCGCCGAGGAGATCGTCGCCCAGGCCCGTGACGCGGCCGAACGGCTCAGCGAGGTCTACCGGGTGCGCTGGGAGTTCCACACCTTCCCCGGCGACCCCTACACCGGCCTGGTGAAGGCCGCCGACGACCTGCGGGCCGACGCGGTCGTGGTCGGCGCCTCCGAGCAGGCCGGCCACCGCATCATCGGCTCGCTGGCGGTGCGGCTGGTCAGGACGGCACGCTGGCCGGTCACCGTCGTCCCGTAACGGTCCTTCGCCCGCGGACCGCCGTAGGGTGGCGGACATGAGCAACCTGGATGTGCGCCCCCGGATGTCGCCGTGCGGGGGACGCGAGGACGTCGTCGCCGAGCCGGTACGCCAACTGCTCACCGGACGCGAGGTGTTGCTGGGGGAGAGCACCCGGGTACGGCGGCTGCTGCCGAGCCTGGGCCGCCGCATGATCGGCGCCTGGTGCTTCGTGGACCACTACGGCCCCGACGACATCGCCGACGAGCCCGGCATGCAGGTCCCGC
>CAYNNX010000230.1:0-11773 GCA_964398515.1 uncultured Streptantibioticus sp.
CCCGGCGCGCTGGCTGTAGGGGCCGTCCTGCCCGTAGCCTGAGATCGCGCACACCACCAGCCGCGGATTGCGCTCGCGCAGCGTCTCGTGCGCCAGGCCCAGCCGCGACATCACCCCCGGCCGGAAACCCTCCAGCAGCACGTCCGAGCGTCCCGACAATTCCAGCACCACTTCGGCTCCCTCCGGTCGGCGCAGATCGACAGCGATCCGCCGTCGGCTTCGAGCGAGGTCGTCGCGTCCGGTGAGAACAGCGGCGAGGGCATTGGCAGGGGGGCGGTCCACCGACTCGCAGCGGTCGACGCGCACGACGTCGGCGCCCAGGTCGGCGAGCAGCATGGCGGCGAATGGGACCGGGCCAAGAGCAGGTAGTTCGAGCACCCGGATCCCTGCCAGCGGTCCCGCATGCATGGGAGCCAGGGAGACCCCTCCTCATTCGACAAGTGCTTGCAGAAGGTCGCGCAACGTGTATAACGTTACCAACCGCTGTGACGGCGGCAACACCCGCTCCTCGGATGCGGGCACCTGATTACCGATCGTGTCATACGGCGACACCACGAACGCCGGGCCGGACGGCCCCCGGTGCGAGCAGGAGAGCAGATGACCGCCAGCCCCACGCCCCTCCAGGAGTCGTACTGGGCCGCCGAGCCCAGCCGTGGCGTCCGCGACATCACCGTCGGAGAGCTGCTTCGTGAGGCGGCCGCGGTCGCTCCCGGCCGACTCGCGCTCGTCGACGCCGTGCCCGACCCGGCGGCTCGCAGGGAGTGGACGTACGCCGAGCTCTTGACCGATGTCGAGCGCGTGGCACGGGCGCTGCTGGCCCGGTACGAACAGGGCGACCGCATCGCGATCTGGGCCCCGAACGCCGCGGAGTGGATCGTGCTGCAGCAGGGCATCGCGATGGCCGGGATGATCCTCGTCGCCATCAACCCCGCGTACCGAGCGCACGAACTGCAGTACGTGCTCGCCCAATCGGGCGCGGTGGCCTTGTTCTACGTCGACGAGTACCGCGGTGCCGCCCTCGGCACGATCATCGACGAGATCCGCCCCCAGGCCCCGGCCTTGCGCGACAGCATCTCCTTCACCGAATGGCCGGCCTTCCTCGGGTCGGGCGACCCCGCACGGGAGCTGCCGACAGTCGCCCCTCTCGATCCGGTGCAGATCCAGTACACCTCTGGCACCACAGGCTTCCCGAAGGGCGCACTCCTGCACCACAAGGGGTTGGTGAACGAGGCTCACTTCGTCGCTCTGCGGGCAGGTATGCAAGACGGTGCCGTCTGCATCAACGCCATGCCGATGTACCACATCGGCGGTGGCGCCGTGACGGAGTTCGGAACGCTCGCCGTGCACGGCACCTACGTGGTCCTACCCGGCTTCGATCCCGGCCTGGCGTTGCAGCTGTTCGAGACCTATAGGGGCACCCACTCGCTGATGGTGCCGACCATGCTGATCGCGATCCTCGAGCACCCCGACGGTGCGACCCGCGATCTGTCGAGCATCCAGACGATGATGTCCGGGGCCTCGGCCGTGCCGGAAGCACTGGTGCACCGAGTCATCGACCGATTGGGGTGTCGGTTCAGCATCCTGTTCGGGCAGACCGAGATGCACGGGGTCATCAGTCAGACCCGCGTCACCGACTCACCCTCCGACCAGGCGGGCACCGTCGGGCAGCCCCTGCCGGAGCTCGAGGTGAAGATCGCCGACCCGGCGACCGGAGCCGTCCTGGAGATCGGCGAGCAGGGGGAGATCTGCTGCCGCGGGTACCAGAACATGCTGGCCTACTACGAGCTGCCCGCCGAGACCGCCGCGACCATCGACGCCGATAGCTGGTTGCACATGGGAGACCTCGGCACGATGGACGAGCGCGGGTTCCTCAAGGTGACCGGTCGGCTGAAGGACATGATCATCCGCGGCGGGATCAACATCTACCCGCGAGAGATCGAAGACCTCCTGTTCACCCATCCGCAGATCGCGGAGGTGGCGGTGATCGGCGTTCCCGACGAGCGGTGGGGGGAGCAGATCGCGGCGGTGATCCGCCCCTCCGATCCAGCTGCACCGCCCCTCGCCGACGACCTGCGCGACTGGTGCAAAGCGCGGATCGCCGCGCACAAGGTGCCCGCCCGCTGGTTTGTCACGGGGGCGTACCCGATGACCCCCTCGGGCAAGGTGCAGAAGTTCGTGCTGCGTGACCAGCTGGACGCCGGCTCGCTTGAACCGTTGCCCGGCGCTCCCGCCCCCGCCCCGGCCTGAGACCGCACGGTCGGCCTGGGTGTCGGGTCCCCGCCTGCCCTGATAGACCGGCACGCCCGCGCGAGGGCGAAAGCGTGTCACCCCCCCGTCAGTACGGGAGCGCGAAGCCGACGTCCGGCGCCCGACCATGGGCACGACGTCGTCGTTCCCGTCATCTGTCGCGTCGGCGTCCGGGCGGCTGCTCCGAGTCCATTGCGCCGGCTTCTGTTGGCAGGGGTTATGGAGGGCGACGAAACTTTACAACTCTCGACATCGAGTGTCCGCAAGCGTAGAGTCTCGTTCATGAGCGACGAGGCTGTTCACGCAATCGACGGCTACGACCTCTACTCAGAGGAATTCCGGGCCGATCCGAACGTCCAGTACGCGGCGATGCGTGCAGGCTGCCCCGTGGCCCACACGGACAAGTGGGGCTCCTCGTACATGCTCGCCGGCTACGACGACATCCGTGACGTCGCGCGCGACAGCGATCGCTTCTCGTCCCGTGCCGTCGAGGTCGCCGGGCCGTTGACGGCGGCTGGTGGGCTGTACCTGCCTCCGCTCACCTCGGATCCGCCGGAGCACAAGGCGCACCGCGACGTCCTGATGCCCTACTTCATGCCCGCGCGGGTCGCCGAGATGGAGCCGATGATCCGGTCCGAGGCCCGCCGGTTGGTCACCGCCCTGGCCGAGCGGGGTGGTGGCGACGTCATCACCGACTACGCCCAGCCCCTGACGCTGACGGTGCTCACCTCGATCCTCGGCGTCCCGCCCGGCGGGCAGTTCCACGACTGGATGATCCGGATGATCCGGGTCGGCCCGACCGACCAGACCGTCCGCGCCCAGGCGATCCGGGAGATCATCGACTACCTGGCCGAACTGCTCGATGAGCGCGCTGCGCAGCCGTCGGCCGGCAGCGACCTGCTCAGCTACCTGACCAGCGCGGAGATGAACGGTGAGCCGCTCGACCGCAAGCACCGCATCGGGGCGGCCTTCCTGGTGCTCATCGCCGGGGCGGACACCACATGGAGCGCGATCGGCTCGTCGCTGTGGCATCTCGCCGGCAATCCTGCCGACCGAGCGCGGCTGGTCGCCGACCCTGGCCTGATCGATACGGCGGTCGAGGAATTCCTGCGGTACTACGCGCCGGTGACAGTCGGTCGACTCGCAAAGGAGGACGTGGATCTGCACGGCCGTTGTGTGCACGCGGGTGAGCGGGTGGTGCTGCCCTTCGCCGCGGCCAACCGCGACCCCGCCGTCTTCACCGACCCGGACGAGGTGCAGGTCGACCGCCGCCGCAACCGTCACCTGACGTTCGGATCCGGGCCGCACCGCTGTCTCGGGTCGAATCTGGCCCGGTTGGAAGTCAAGGTGACGCTCGAGGAGTGGCTGCGCGCGATGCCGGACTTCCGGCTGGTCGAGGGGGCGCCGGTCGCCTGGAGCGGTGGGCAGACACGTGGGCCCGAGCGGGTGGACTTCGTCGTCGAACGGGCCGCCGTCGCTGCCGGCACGGTGCCGCGATGAGCCAGCCGCCCACTCCGCTGACCGGCGTCCGGGTGGTCGAAGTGGCTCACTGGATGGCCGGCCCGGCTGCCGGCGGCCTCCTGGCCGACTGGGGCGCTGACGTCATCAAGGTCGAACCGCACGGTGGCGAGCCGATGCGGCACATCTGGGGCTCGATGGGCGCGAACCCGGATGCGCCGAATGGTGCATTCATCTCGGCCAACCGTGGCAAGCGTTCGGTGGAGCTCGATGTGCGCTCGACCGCTGGCCGGGCCGCGCTGGCCGCGCTGCTGGAGCGCGCCGACGTACTGATGACCAATCTTCGTCCGGCAGCGTTGCGGCGGCTCGGGCTCGACCCCGAGGAGGTCGCAGAGCGCTACCCGCGGCTCGTCTATTGCTCACTGACCGCCTACGGCTGGGGCGGTCCGGACGAGGAGCGGGCGGGCTACGACCTCGCGTCGTTCTTCGGCCGCACCGGCATCGCCCACGAGATCACCACGCAGGGTCAGCCGCCCGCGCCGCTCATGCAGGGGTTGGGGGACACCTTCGCGGCGATGACGTCGGTTGCTGGCGTCCTGGCGGCGTTGCACGAGCGGGAGCGGACGGGCCGCGGCCGGTTCGTCGAGGCGTCGTTGCTGCGCACGGGCATGTGGGCGCTAGCGGGTGAGCTCGGTGTCCAGGCGCTTGGAGGGCGGCCGCGGCCGCCGTATCCGCGGGAGAACTGCCCGACGCCCATCTACAACTCCTACCGCACCGCCGACGACCGCTGGTTCTTCCTCGTCGGTGTCCAGGCCGGCAGGCATCTGCCGCGGGTGCTCGCCGCCATCGGCCGCAGCGAGCTGCTCGACGACGACCGCTTCTCGACGGCCCGTGCGGTGTCCAAGAACCGCAGTGAATTCATCCCGATTCTCGACGCCGCCTTCGCCGAGCACCCCCTGGCGCACTGGCGTGAGGTGTTCGACGAGCACGACGTGTGGTGGGCGCCGGTGCAGACCCCGGCCGAGGTGGTCACCGACCCGCAGGCGCGGGCCATTGGCGCCTGGATCCGGATCGACGGCGCCGAGGTGGACGGGCGCCCGGTGGAGTCGGTGGACTCACCGGTGCGCTTCGGGAGCGTGAGCCGGGACGTCGTACCGCCGCCTCCGCGCGCGGGTCAACACACCGCCGAGGTGCTCGCCGAGCTCGGTTATGACGACGCGGCGATCGCCGAGTTGGTGGTCAGGCCGGAGCGATGAGGCCGTCGTCAGTGTTGATCTGCGCCCAGCGCGCGTGCACCTCCGGCGACCACTTCTCGCGCAGTGCCTCCAACCGGGCGTTGACGTCGCGCCCGATCCACTCGGGGAGCAACTCCGCGGGAAGCTGCGGGTCGCTGAAGGGCACCCTCTGCCATTCGCCCACCACCTGGATGTGGGTGAACAGCATGGGGTCGCCGGGCTCGGGGTCGACGTCGGACAACGCCTCCAGCAGCGCCGCATAGCGGTCGCGCAGCTCCGCGAGGTCCCAGGCGCGGTCGACGATGTCGGCGTCGGAGAGCCCGATCGACGCCGACGGTCCGAGGAAGGACAGCGTGTGCTGGGTCAGGTCGAGCTCTGCGATCAGCCTGGCTGCCTCGTCGTGCCGCTCGGGGTGGGGGCTGACCCAGACCCCTGGCGTGGGGTTGCCGAAACCGGCCCAGGTGAGGCCGCCGTAGAGGTGCTTGCGCGCCGTCCGGTGGGTGTGCGGGATCGTGACCAGCAGGGTCAGCCAGCGGCCGTCCCAGCCCGTGGCTGCTGCGCTCATCGAGGTGACGCGCGCCGCACCCTCGGCGATCAGCTGCCTGCCCTGTTCGGTGAGCGACCAGCGCACCTCGCGGCCGTGTCGTTCGCCGCTGATCCACCCGGCCGCGGCACCCCGGGCGATGGCCTGCCGGGCGGTCTGCTCCTCGAAGCCGAGGCCCTTGAGGACGTACAGCAGCGCCGAGGTCCACACCGGCCGGTCTTCCGGCCAGACGAGCTCACCGAGCACGGTGAGCAGCACTGACCTCGCGCTGCCGAGGCTCAACCCGGCGATGCCCGATCCGTCCCGCGGCTCGCTCTGCACCGCACTCACGATTTCGCCCCTTCCCCGTTCCGTCGACGGGCACGCGGCACCATAACCTGGGACGTCGGGGCATCCCATGCGTTGCACAGGAGGCTCACTCCGCCGAGGCGGGCTCTCGATCGTCGGACGTCGTTCCGCGGCGCCACGCGGGCGCTCCGCCGGTAGCTGACTCACTCATCGATCTGCACCGCCATCTCCGGGCAGTTGTCCGCCGCCAGTTCGGCCCCATCCTCGCGACCGGGCGGGACGGTCCCGTCGCCGGCGGCGCGGGCGAAGCCTTCCTCGTCCAGTTCGAAGAGGTCGGGTGCCAGGGCGTAGCACCTGTTGTGGCCCTGGCACAGGGTTGCGTCGACGCGGACCTTCATCGTGGTTCCTCCGGGACGGCGGTCGATCCGAAACGCGGGCTGCGCTTGGCTTTGAGCGCGGCGACGCCCTCGGCGTAGTCGGGGCCGCGCATGTGCTCGCCGATCAGTTCCTTGCTGCTCTCGACCGCGGCCCTCGGATCGGAGTTGAGCAGCTCCGCCCAGAGCTGGCGTTTGGTGGTGGTGACCGCGGTGGGTGACGCGGCGGCCAGCAGGTGGGCGTACTCGTCGACCGCCGCGGCGAACCCGGTGCGTGGGAGCACCCGGTTGAAGAAGCCCCAGTCGCGCATCTCGAGGGCCTGGATGATCCGGCCGGTGTAGAGCACGTCGGCGGCGTGGGTGACGCCCATCAGCCTGGGAAGGATCCACGCAAGCCCGTACTCGGCGGGGAGCCCGATGCGCGGGGCGACCGTGGTGATCTTGGCGTCCTCGACGGCGAACCGCAGGTCGCAGAACGCGGCGATGGCGACGGCGATCCCGGCGCAGGCGCCGTTGACCGCGGCGATCATCGGAGTGCGCATGCCCAACTGCCACACCATGTCGGCGTCGAATTCCGGACGCACGCCGTAGCCGGGCTGCTCGGCGGTGGGGGAGAGGGCCGGGTCGTACCTCTCCGCACCGACATAGCCGTCCAGGGCCTTGAAGTCGGCGCCTGCGCAGAAGATGTCGCCCGCACCTGTCAGCACGATGACCCGGACCGCGGGGTCGTCGTCGAGGAGCTTGCAGATCCATCGGTACTCGTCGTGCATCCGGCCCGTCCAGGAGTTGCCCCGTCCGGGCCGATCCAGGGTCAGCGTCGCGACTCCGTGCGGATCGATCTCGTACCGCGTGACCTTGAGGTCCACCGCACCTCCCCGGCTGTGCGCCACCCGTTGTGGCGCGCCCTCTGCCGCCCTATTCTATACACCCAAGGAGACTCACTGTCATTCGTTGTCGAGTAATATCGACGGTGCCACCGATCGCCGGACCTGGAGGAAACGCATGAGCGGCCCCTGCATGACCATCAACGGTCGCATCACGGGAGCGTCGGCCACCTTCGGGGTGATCGACCCGGCCACCGGAGAAGTGTTCGCCACGGCGCCCGAGTGCACCCGTGAGCAACTCGACCAGGCGTTGGAGGCGGCGGTCAGGGCCGGCCGGGCGTGGCGGGCGGACGAGAGCGCGCGGGTGGCCGCGCTGCACGCGATGGCCGACACGATCGACGCCCACGCCGAGGAGTTGGCCGCGCTGCTCACCGCCGAGCAGGGGAAACCGCTGACCGCCGCCGGCTTCGAGGTGAGCGAGACCGCCCGCTGGGTGCGCGCGGCAGCATCGCTCGAGCTGCCGGTGGAGACGATCGTCGACGACGCGAAGGTGCACGCCGAGCTGCGCCGGCGGCCCATCGGGGTCGTGGCCGCCATCACGCCGTGGAACTATCCCCTGCTGCTCGCCGGCTGGAAGCTGGGCCCCGCGCTGCGGGCCGGCAACACCGTGGTGCTCAAGCCCTCGCCGTACACACCCCTGGCCACCCTGCGGTTGGGCGAGATCGTCAACGAGGTGCTGCGGCCGGGCGTGGTCAGCGTGGTCAGCGGCGGTGACGACCTGGGCGCCTGGATGACCTCCCACTCGGCGGTCGGCAAGGTCAGCTTCACCGGGTCGGTGGCCACTGGCAAGGCGGTCATGGCCGCCGCCGCGCCCGGTCTCAAGCGGCTCACGCTCGAGCTCGGCGGCAACGACGCCGCCATCGTCCTCGACGACGCCGACCCCGAGGCGCTGGGCAAGGGGCTGTTCTGGGGCGCGTTCATCAACAACGGGCAGATCTGCGCCGGCGTGAAGCGGGTGTTCGTACCCGAGTCGTTGCACGACGACGTCGTCGACGTCCTGGCCGAGCGGGCCCGCCGGCTGAGGATCGGCCCGGGAACCCAGCCGGGCGTGCACCTGGGGCCGATCCAGAACAAGATGCAGTTCGACCGGGTGCGCGGCCTGGTGGCCGATGCGCTGGCCGATGGCGCGTCCGCCGCGGCCGGCGGCGCTCCGCTGGAGGGCCCCGGCTACTTCTTCGCGCCGACCATCCTCACCGGAGCGCGGGAGGGGATGCGCATCGTCGACGAGGAGCAGTTCGGCCCGGCGCTGCCCGTGCTCCCGTACCGAACGGTGGAGGAGGCGGTCGACCGGGCCAACGCCACCCGCTTCGGACTGTCCGGCTCGGTCTGGGGCACCGACCTCGACCGGGCCACCGACGTCGCCGGCCGGCTCGACTGCGGCACGGCCTTCGTCAACGACCACCTCGCCCTCGACCCCGCGCTGCCCTTCGGCGGGTCCAAGGAGAGCGGGCTGGGCGTGGAGAACGGCCCGTGGGGCCTGGAGGAGTTCACCCAGCTGCAGGTCGTCCACCGCCCCGCCGCCTGACGGAAACTCATCGACGGCCAGGAGAGGAACCCACCGTGGACTTCGGTCTCGACGAGGACCAGCGGGCCATCCGCGACACCGTGCGCAGCTTCGCCCGCGCCGAGCTCGCCGCCGGCTACCTGGAGCGGGCCAAGCAGACGACCTTCCCGTGGAAGGAGCACCGCCGGATCGCCGACCTCGGCGTGTTCGGGCTGCTGGCCGGTCCCGATCACAACCCGCTGGACCGCGAGGACTTCGTCGCCGCGGGGCTGGCGGTCGAGGAGCTCGCCTACGCCGATTTCAACCTGGGCAACGCGGCGATCCCGGTCCTGCTCATGAGCTCGCTCATCGCGGCCCACGGCTCGCCACGAGTGCGGGGTGAATGGCTGGATCCCCTGGTGCGGGGCGAGGTGTACGTGGCGTTCGGCCTCACCGAGCCGGCCACCGGGTCGGACGCGACCGCCGTCACCACCACGGCCGTCGCCGACGGCGACGGTTACGTGCTCTCCGGCGAGAAGACGTCGGTCACCATGCTCGCCCACGCCCAGGCCATGATCATCACCGCGCGGACCGTCCGGGACGGTTCGTCCGTGGGCGTCTCCACCTTCCTGCTGCCCCTCGACGCCGCCGGTCTCGACAGGTCCGACATCCCCGACACCGGGTGGAAGCCGATGGGCCGGGGGGTTCTGCACCTCGACGGCGTGCGGGTGTCGGCCGACGCGCTCCTCGGCCCGGAGGGCTCGGCGTTCCGCAACGTGCTCGGCGGGTTCGACTTCACCCGGCCGCTGCTCGCGCTCCCCGGGATCGGCTGCGCCCAGGCGACCCTCGACCTCACCGCGGAGTACGTGCGGCAGCGGCACGCGTTCGGCTCGCCGCTGTCCCGGTTCGAAGGCGTGTCGTTTCCCCTGGCCGAGCACCTCACCACGCTCGAGGCCGCCCGGCTGCTCTGCTACTCGGCGCTGTGGAGGCGCACGGTGGGGGAGCGGCACACCGCGGAGGCAGCGATGACCAAGTGGTACGGGCCGGCGATGGCCAGCCGGGCGGTCAAGGACTGCCTGCTGCTGCACGGCAACTACGGCTACTCCGAGGAGTTCTCCCTGGAGCAGCGGCTGCGCGACGTCATGGCGGTGGAGATCGCCGACGGCACCGCGCAGATCCAGAAGATCATCATCGCGCGCGAGCGCTACGGGTCGGAGTTCCTGCCCTACGACCGCCGCCGCTGACCCGGCGGGGCAGCCGTGGGGGTCGTTACCGCTCCTCGGTCAGCATCTCGCGCAGCCGGGATGCCCGGTCGGCGAGGGATGCCGCCGCGGCCTGGACACCGGTGACGGCGTCGGCCGACGCGTGCGCCGCGCCGGCCAGCACCGTGGTCGCCTCGGACATCGCCTTCGCCGTGGCGGTCTGCTCCTCGATCGCTCCGGCGATCGTCGTCTGCTGCAGCTCCATGTCGCCGATGCGGGCGACGATGTCGGCGATCGCCGAGGCGGCCTCGGCGCCGCCGTGCTGGATGTTCTCGATCGTCTCCGCGATCTCCCGCGTGGCTCGCTCGGTGCGCTCGGCGAGCTCCTTGACCTCGCTCGCCACAACAGCGAAGCCCTTGCCCGCCTCTCCAGCGCGCGCCGACTCGATGGTCGCGTTCAACGCCAGCAGCTTCGTCTGCTCGGCGATCGCGGTGATCAGCTGGGAGACGCTGCCGATGGCGGTCGAGTAGGTGGTCAACCGGCCGACGCTCTCCGTGGCCGATTCCGCCGAGCCGACGGCGTCGCGCGTGCTGACTACGGCGGCCGAGGTGCTGCGGGAGATCTCCCGGATGCTCTCCGTGAGTTCGTTGGCCCCCGAGGCGAGCGCCTCGGCATGCGTGGACGATTCACCGGTGGCGGTGGCCAATGTCCGTCCGAGCTCGGCCAGGCCGGCCCCCTCGCGTGCGAGGTCCTCGGTGAGCGTGCCGGTGGTCTCCGCGAGCTCGCGCTCCTGGGTCTCGTGCCGCCAGGAGACGACCACCCCGCCGGGGATCCGTCCCATGCTGATGCGGGCGCTCATGGAGCCGACCGGCAGCACCTCGACGGCCGGGTAGGCCGACGTCCGGAGGATGAGGTCCCGTACCGCGCCGCGCAGCTGGCTGATGGATTCCTCCCCATGGAGCGCGACGGCTGCCCGCACCGACGTCGTGTGCGCCTGGTTGCGATACACGATCTCCCCGGCCTCGTCGGCGATCATCAGGCAGACCGGCGCGGCCTCGAGGACGGCCCGCAACGACCCCAGCTGCGTCGCCAGGTGGTGCCCGTCGAGGGTGGCACGGCTGCTGCGGAGAAGCTGGGGCATGGGTCATCCTCGTCGGTTCGTTCGGCGGGCTGGTTGCGCCCGGGGGACAGGGAGATCATCGGCACGCGGTGCGCCAAATGTGACGCCGAAGCGAAGCCGTTGTCCCCGATTGTCGAGAGTGGTCTTTTCCCTCTGCCCGGACGAGGGCGAGAAACCCATGGTGCGCTAGGGATGCGGTGACGCCCCCTGCGTCACCGGTAGTCGTAGAAACCCCGCCCGCTCTTGCGGCCCAGTTCCCCGGCGGCGACCTTGTCCCGCAGCAGTCGCGGCGGCTCGAAGCGTTCCCCGAGTGTGCCGTGAAGATAGTCCGCGATGGCGAGCCGCACGTCGAGTCCGACCAGGTCGGTGGAGCGCAGGGGCCCCATCGGGTGTCGGTACCCCAGCTCCATGGCGGTGTCGATCGCGTCGGCGTCGGCGACACCCTCCTCGAGCATGCGGATCGCCTCCAGCCCGAGCAAGACACCCAACCGGGACGAGGCGAAGCCGGGGGAGTCGCGAACCACGATGCCGGTCTTCCCCAGCCGGTCCACCCAGCCTCGCGCGGTCTCGACGGCGGAGGGTTCCGTGTCCGTTGCCACGACGACTTCGACCAGGCGAGACGCGGGAACCGGGTTGAAGAAGTGCATGCCGAGCGCGCGCGCGGGCCGTGCCAGCACGGCGGCGAGCTCGGTGATCGACAGTGAGGACGTGTTCGTGGCCAGCAGGGCGGTGGGGGCGAGGACGGATTCGGCATCACGCAGAACCGAGGCCTTGAGCGTCGCGTCCTCGGGCACGGCCTCGACGGTGAGCTCCAGGTCTGCGGGCAGTCCGGCGATCGTGTCCGTCACGGTGAGCCGGCCGAGGACGGCCGAAGCATCCTCGGCGAGCTTGCCTCGTTCGGCTGCGCGCTCGAGACCGCCGACGACGCGACGCCGCGC
>CAYNNX010000231.1:0-11692 GCA_964398515.1 uncultured Streptantibioticus sp.
GTTGAGGTGTACTGCCTATCCCGGCCCGGCCAAGCCCGCACCACCGTACCCCGCATATCGACCACGATGGACCGATGCCCACCATCGATGAGCCCTCATCCGCCTGATCCTGGGGAAGCCAGCGTTTGCTGACCGCTGCGGTTCTTGGAGGTGGGGGCGTACCGGGGCCGGGTCCTACGCTGCACTGTTGGGGCAAGTTACAGCGGGAGCGTTATACCGAGTTCCTGCATAGCCGTTGACGGTGGCCCGCCCTCGGAGCGTTCGGTCTTGCGCCCCTTGCTGCCCGGTTCGAGAGTGCGCGGGTCGATGGCTTCCGCCGGCGCGCCGGTGGCATAGAGGCCTTCGGGGTCGGTGTCGCGGTCGTGGGGCAGCAGCCAGAAGACGCGTCGGCGGAAGGTGCCGGAGGAGCGGGAGGGTTTTGCTCCCGGGCCGAGGGTGGCGTAGCCAACCATGCGGCCGTCGCGGTGGTAGGCAGGTTTGCCGCGGCGGGTGGGCAGCCGGTCCAGGCTCTGGCGTACGTAGTCGAGGTGGGTGATGTCCTCGAGCCATACCAGCTCGGTCTCGTGGCTGATCTCGTCTTCGGTGATCAGGGAGCTCATGCCCTCTCCTCGTCGGCGAGCAGTCCGATGCCCGGGTAGTACTTGCGGGAGTTGGACAGGATCATCTCCTTGGGCGAGGCGAGCCCGGCCAGTTCGCGGGCGCGTTGGGCGAATGCACGGGAGGAGATGGCCGTGGCTCCTTCATTTTGGCACCAGCTCTTGTAGGCCGCATACAGGCTGGCCTGCTCGGCCCGCTGGTCGGGGTCGAGGGTGCAGCATTCGTCGAAGAATCGGCCGGTGTGGTCTTCGGTTTCGGCATAGGCGGTGGTGGCGATGCGGACGCGTTGCGGGCCGGTGAGGTCCTTGTCGCCGGCGAGGTAGCGGCGGGCGCCCTCGATGAGCCAGCCCAGGATGCCGGCGCCT
The DNA here is from genome assembly GCA_964398515.1 of uncultured Streptantibioticus sp. Lineage (GTDB taxonomy): Bacteria > Actinomycetota > Actinomycetes > Streptomycetales > Streptomycetaceae > CAYNNX01. The sequence goes on from CAYNNX010000231.1 coordinate 963, forward strand.
TCCTCGGTGACGAGGATGTCCGCCAAGTTGTCGATCTTGCGGTCGTCGGGGACGACGCGTTCGAAGGGGATCAGGCGCATGCGGCGCCAGAACGCGAAGCCGCCGGTGCCGACCTCGGGCCGGTGGTTGCCGAGCAGCCAGAGTTTGTGGGTGGGTTCGAAGCTGAAGAAGTCCTGCCGCATGCGGCGAGCCTTGATGCGGTCGCCGCCGGTGAGCAGCTTCACGCGGGCCTCGTCGAATTTGTCGCCGGGCTTGACCTCGGAGCAGACGATGACGCGCCGTCCGTGGAGTTCGGCCAGGTCGGTGGGGTGGCCTTCGTAGGGGCGGGCCATCAGGAAGCCGGGCGGGGCGGCGTCGGCGTAGTCACCGAGGAGTTTCATCAGCACGTCCAGCAGGACGGATTTGCCGTTCTTTCCGGCGCCGAACAGGAAGGGCATGACCTGGCCGCCGACGTCGCCGGTGACGGAGTAGCCGAGCAGCAGTTGCAGGAAGCGGATCATCTCTCGGCCTTCGGCGTCATCGCCGAAGGTGTCGGCCAGGAAGCGATGCCACCGGGGGGTGGGCATCTGCTGGGGGCCGACGGTGGTGGAGCGGGAGTGGAAGTCCTTGTTGGGGTCGGGAGTCTTCACCAGGCCGGTGCGCAGGTCGACGATCCCGTCCGGGGTGCACAGGGCGTAGGGGTCGGCGTCCAGCAAGGCGGCGTTGAGCACCATGCCGGGGGCGGATTTGGCTTGGGCGAGCATGGCGTTGATGCCGGAGGTGGACAGGGCACGGCGGCGGTGCTGCTGGAGGGCCTGGGTGGGGTACAGGCCGTGGGGGTCGGTGGTGGCGATGCTTTCCGCGAGGTCGCCGGCAGCCCACAGGACGGTGTCGTCTTCGTCGATCTGCCAGCGGGTGCCGTCCCACCGGTACCAGCCCAGGCCGGGCACGTGCCGGTAGTCGTTCGCGTAGAGCTTGACGAACAGCTTGGCGTTGCCGCGATCGGTAAGGGTGTCCGGCAGCAGCCCGGCCGCGGTCGCCTGCCCCGCACCGAGTTGCTGATCGGTGACGGCCTGGGCGGGCAACGGCACAGGCCGTTGGGCGAGGATCTGCGCGGCAACAGCCTGAGGATCAAAGTCGAACAAGACATTGTCGTTGCCGGAGCTGGTCACAGACGGCTCCCGAAGTGCAGGGGGCGCTGTGTTCCGGCGGCCAGGCCGCTTTGGATGATCTGTTCGGCGCGCCGTTCCTGGCCTGGTCGGGCGACCGCCGCCGCTTCGCGAAGAACCCGCTCGCCCTCGCTACGCGGCAGCAATCCGGCTGCGACGAGCCCGCCGATGGTGTAGGCGGCGCGGTTGAGGGTGCCGGAGAACCCGGCGCCTTCGCTGACCTGGCCGCAGGCGGTCACGTCGGCAAGGACAGAGCTGAGGGTGCGCTGCACACGGTCATTGCTGCCGCCTGCGGCGATGACGGCCTGCTTGGCGCGCGGCGGCACCGGCCGGGGAGCGGGGATGGCCGGCGAGGGCAGGTGTCCGGTGCGCTCCAACTCCTGGGCGAGCCAAGTTGGCAGCGGGGCGGGTTCGCGAGCTCCGGCGAGCGGGGTGTAGGTGCCAGCGGTCGTGGCGGTGCCTGGGGCGACGATGTAGCCACCGTGGGCACGCACGTCGACCTGCCAGGCCAGGGCGCGGCCGGTGCTGGATCCGGCGGAGCACAGCCAGCGGTGGTCGTCGTGGGCCCGGTACCAGATGTGCAGGCCTCCGGATGGGGTGCGTACCCGAAGCGTGCTGGCGTCCTCAGCGGGGCTGGGCTGGCTGCGCAGGGCTGCGAGCACGCCGAGGGTGTGGAAGCCGTTGGCCAGCCCGGTCAGGTCGATGTGGTCGCCGATCGGGATGCCGGGCAGGATCCGGTCGCGGGCCGGAGGCTTGGCTGGGTGCGCATCGACGTCGATGACGACCAGGCGGGCGGGTCCGCATGCGACGCCGACGCCGAATTCCGGGTGGGCACCCCACCATGCCTCGATCCGCTCCGGGTCGATGGTCGCTGCGTGGAAGCCGTGGCACCAGCGGCCAGCGGGCAGGCAGGGGCAGCCGGCAGCGGTGTGGCCTGGCTGGCGGCAGGCACGGCAGTTGGCGGCAGGCGTCTTGCGGCCCGGGGCGAGCGGATGGATAGGCCAGCTATGGCTCGCGCACCACTGGGCGGTGATCAGCGACTGAGGCCCAGCGACTGAAGCATGGAGGAGCTGCTGCCTTGAGTCGCTGCGGGAAAACCGCAGCTCAGCAGGCATATAGCTCCCCTATCAGCGACCGAAGCGACTCAACGACGGACACAGACTAGCGAAGCTGCTGCTAGGCAGCGTGGACCCGGGTGAAAAACAGTGCAGCTGTGTCGATGATGCGACCAGCACAGCCCCAGCTCACAGCGACTGATCAGCACGGGCAGCGACTGGATGACGTTTGGCCGCCGCGCCCATCCAAGGGGGAGAAACGCAGCTCAGAGGCACCCACAGCTTCAGAAAGCGACCGAAGCGACCGAAGGTTCTTATATATGACGCGCACGCGCGCACGGGAATGTCTTCATAGGTCGGTTCCACAGTCGCTTCAGTCGCTACTGGTGGGCATCGCGCCACCTGACCTGCAGGTTCTTAGTAGAGGCAGGCAGCGACTGAGCCACGCGTCAGTCGCTTGAGACTGAGTCGCTGCTAGTCTTCCTTGCGCCTGGTGGCGACTGAAGCGACTCGGCCGTGAACACTTCCCACAAGAGCGGTCTTGCTGGGGCACTCCCCCGACCCTGGCCCGGCCGCAGGGAGACGACCCGGTCAGCGTGCCCGGCCGCGCCCTCCACGATCTCGCGGGCGCGGACCCCTCCCACGCGGACCGCCGCCACACGGCCACCGCGAGAAGGGCCGGGAAAGAAACAAGCCCCGGCTCACCCCAAAGCCGCAGGCCAGGCCCCTCTCACGCCTTGACAACATCGGCCCTCATGGGTGCACCGTTGGCTCTCCCGCGGGCGTCCGGTCCAAGCGGGCCCCCGGGTGGCCATCGGGCAGGGCTTCGGATCGGACGCCGCAGTGGCCAACCGGCCAGGTCAGCGGTGTGTGTCGGGCGCGGGCCGGTGGCGAATCGGCCGCTGACCTGTGCAGGAGTGAGGGCGTCGCCCGGGAGCGGCCGCGGGCGGGTCAGGCTTCTACGTACGCGACGACGAAGATCGTTATCTGGAGTTCGCGGAACTTATCCGCAGTTCAGGCCGATGTGGGTGTGTGAGGGACGTGAGTCACGCGAGAATGAGTCAGCCGGTCACTCGTCGTCGAGCCGCTGAAGAACCTGCGTGAAGTCACCAGCATCGAGCAGGCCGACGAGCACCTGAGTCATGCTCTCGATGCCGGGGTCCCGGACGATCAGGCCGTCAGAGCACCAGAAGTAGCGACCGCCCAACTCCTCGCCTGTCTGGGACCACCTCTTCATCAGTCGCTCGACCTCGGCGAGAGTGAACACGGTCGCGCTCCAGCGGGAGCCGTCTGCTGTCAACCGCACCTCGACGTCGACGTTGCAAACGGCATCCAGATCCTCGCCCGCACTGGGCAAGAACGACGCCTCGAAGCGATCTGTGCGGACGCGGTACCAAGGTTTATCCCAGCCCTGGTGGCCCTCGTTCCCTGTGTTGGTCATCCGGGGAGTATCTCGATCCGCCTCGGCGTGCTCAATGGCTTTCCTGCTTGCGCGTCGTGTTAACGGCTCTGGTCCCGGATCATGCGGCGGAGGCTGGTGCGGGCGGCGGCGAGGTCGTCTTCAAGCTCGTTGACTCGCTGACGGAGTTCCGCGTTGTGGGCGGTCGCCTGCCGTTCTGCCGTGGACAGCCGGAGGTTCTCCTCGGTGAGCTCGTTGACGCGGTCGACCAGGTCGTGGTTGCCGAGCTGTTCGACCTGCTGCCCGAGGTGAACGCGGGCTTGTTGCCGCAGCTGGCCGTTCTCGGCCCGGAGCCGTGGATCTCTTGTCGGGCGAGGAGCAGGTCGGTCTGTTCGCTGGCAGTGGAGACCTTCCGTCCGCTCTGCTGGTCCTGGTGGCCCTGCGCGGCCTGGCGGGCTCGTGCCTGGTCGATGCGTCCACAACACCGCCCGATGTCACTGAAGAGTGATGTCGATGAGTGGTTCCGGTCCACCTTTTGTGGTCGGTCGCGGTGAGTGATCGGCTTCGCCTCAGCCTCGGTGCGCGTGTGCTACCAAATCTGCACTCCGCCGCGGACCTGCAAGGCCCGCTGAGCTGCGTCGAGGACGTTGTTCAGACGATCGGCGATCTCGCTGGTGCGCTGGGCGATGGGCTTGGGTGAGTCCATGCGAGCGGCGATGGACTCGATGTTGTTCTGGAGCAGGAGAACTTCCTTGATGAACTCTGGAACGTCTTCTGGGGCAACGCGGAGGTCGTCCCCGGCCAACTGAGGGAAGAACCGTGCGCCGAGCGCGTGGACCGTCTCCGATCCCCAGACCGTGGTGCGCCAGCTCTCGAAGCCGGCAAGAGCCGACGACCCGTCGGGGATGTCGAGGAAGCGGGACTCGCCGCTCTCGTCTGCGGTGAACACATCGACCAACAAGCTCATGCGCGGAGTGGACCATGTCCTTGCCCAAGCGGTCCACGTCTTTCCGTTCGGCTAGGCGAGACCGGCATCGGCATGGTCATGGGGCGAACAGGACTCATTTCCGCAAGTTGAGGCCTGCGCGGCCATACATCTGCCGCTTGAGCATGATCCGGTTGACGTGGCCTTCGACAACGCCCGAGCTCCAGGGCAGGGTCAGGCCGGCGGTGACGGCGGCGAACACCGCCGCCGGGCAGACACTGGTACGCGTGGCCCCGCGCCGGTCGGCAGCCGCCAAAGTGTTGGCCGAGGACCCCGTCACCGGGCACCGACGCGATCTCGGACACGAGGAGGACCACGCCTTCTGGGCCTTCGCCATCGTCGAGGTTCTGCGGGCCACCGGCGTCCGGGTCGGGGAACTCACCGAGCTCTCCCACCACAGCCTGATCCAATACCGACTGTCCACCACCGGCGAGCTCATCCCGCTCCTGCTGATCGTTCCGTCGAAGACCGACACGGAACGGCTCCTGGTCGTCGGCCCCGAGCTCGCCGAAGTCCTCTCCACGATCATCCGCAGGCTCCGCGACAATAACGGCCGAGTCCCCCTGGACACGTGAGTACAACCCATCGGCTCACCACGGGAAGGAAGTCCAATCACGTGTTTGACCACGTGATTGGACTACGTCCCGAGGAAGCCGCACGCTGGGTCGCGCTTGTCGAGGAGTCCCGGCCAGTCCTTGAGAGCGATGGAATGGAGGCTGTCCAGGCCCTCCTGGCCGAGCGCGGCATGAGCATCATCCAGGCGATTGCAATCACCCGGGCACTACTGGGGAATGCGGAGACACCGCTCCGAGTCGCCATCGACATCGTGGCCACGAGTAAGGCCCGGCAGTAAGTTCAGAGAATACGGATTCACCCCCTTCTACTGCGAACCGGGCCTGCGCGGCGCCCACGAGGAGGGCGGGGTCGAAGGCCAGGTCGGCTACTTCCGCCGCAACTACCTCACCCCCGTGCCACAGGTGGACAACCTGGACGAACTCAACGGCCGGTTGGCCGAGTTCGAGGCGAAGGAGGACGAGCGGCGGAGCGGGGGCGAGGATGCGGACCATCGCGCAGGACTTCGCCCGCGAGGCCGGCCACCTGCTGCCGCTGCCGGACGATCCGTTCGCCACCGGCATCACCCTCACTCCCCGCGTCGACCGCTACGGCATGATCACCGTGAAGATGTGCCGGTACTCGGTCCCGGTCCGCTTCGTCGACCGCCAGGTCACCGTCACGCTCACCTGCGACGACCTGACCGTCTATGACGGCCGACGGAAGATCGCCCGCCACCGGCGACTGACCGGCCGCGGTGCCGAACCCCTCGTCTTGGACCACTACTTGGAAGCACTGCTGACCAAGCCGGGAGCACTGGAACGCTCCGAGGCCCTCCACCAGGCCCGCGCCGAAGGCACCTTCACGGTCGTCCACGAAGTCTTCTGGGCCGCGGCCAAGAAGACCCTCGGCGACATCGAAGGAACGAGGCCCTGGTCAAAGTGCTGTTCCTGCACCGCCACCACCGGCCTGCGCGAGTAACCCAGTCGCCGGGTGGTGGAACCACCGGCAGGAAGCAGCTCCTCGGACCTGTCCTCATCGTGGCCGCCCGTCTCGATGCGGCGACCGAGAAGGAGCTGGACTTGCGTGACTGACAACCACAGGAGTGAATGTCCGCGCGCGGGCGTGGGGCGGGCGGTTACTTTCCGGCGGCCCGGTAGAGGCCGCGTCCGACGCGCTTGACCCGCCGGTCGCCCGTGAGCCGTTCCAAGGTGCTGCGGACGGAGTTGACCCGGCCCGCGCTGGCCGTACGGCCGAGGACCGTATTGACGTCACCCGCTCTCATTGGAGCGTCTGCACCGGCCAGGACGGCGTATACCGCTTCAGCGAGACCGCCAGCGGGCACCGTGGTCGTGGCCGGCGTGGCCTTGGCGCCCTCCTGCTGGCGCGGGCGCTTGCGGGCCGGCTTCTGCGCCGTCGGGGCTGGCTTCTTACCAGCGGCGGTCTTCTTCGCCGGCGTGGCGGTCTTCTTGCGGGCATGCCGCTTCTGCTCATCGACTACGACTGCCGCTGGGCTCTTCGTGGCGCGCGGTGCGGGAACGACGGACCTGGAGGCCGGCCCACGGGCTGCGGTTGTCGCCGTGCTGGCGAAAGCGGTAGGCGCGGGCGGTGCTTTGCTGAGGGCAGTGAGGCTGTGCAGGGCCGCCCGGACCGCCGTGAGGCGTTCGACTGCAGTCCGCAGGTCCTTCTCCAGACTCATCTGCCGCGCTTCCAGTTGGGGTAGTTCCCCTTCGAGCTGCGCGATGGTGGAACCGATTGGCGTGCGGGTGGTGGCCACCTGGATCCTTTCTCAGCCGCTGCGTGACAGCAGCGGGATGGCCGGGCCGCCGTAGGGCCGGCCGGTGTCATGGGACTGACCGGATGCGGAGCACGGGCCCGGCCGGTCATCCGGGAGTAACGACCCGGAGCACGCCAAGTCACCCCGCCGAGTGGTTGTAAGGGGCCTTCGCGGAGCGTTTCGTGCCCGGTGTCCGGTCGCATTGAAGTTGTCCGTGGATCGTGCCGTGAGCTGTAGACCTGCCAGGTGGGTTGGGAATCCCGCCAGACCGCGTTCTCAATAGAGCTGGCCTCTGCAGAATCTCGGAGGGCCAGCCGAACCTGGCCCGTCAGGCTTGATTACCCGCTGCCGGGTAATCCGCAGTGCGGCGACTGCGCTCATGAACGCTTCAGGAACCTCAAATAGAACGCCACGAACACCAGGACGATTCCGACGTTCACCATCAGCCGCTGCACTCGCGCGCCTGGAGGCGCGGACGGTCACGCATCCCTGCACGCTGTCGGACGCCATGGCTGCGGTGGCGCGATCCGCCGATGCAGGGCGCTCTCCCGCGGTTGCGGTGGTCACGAGGAGCCCCCCAGTGCTGCTGCCGGGGCAGGTGCTTCCTGCGCCTGCCTGCGGTGGTGCCGTAGAGCTGGTATCAGGGCCGTCGTGGCGAGCACGCTGCCCGCGCCGCCGAGAGCCCAGGCGCCCGCCGTGGTGCCCAGGAAAGAGGCCAGCACACCGAGGATCACCCCGCCCAGGGCGAAACCGCCGGTGATCGAGGACTCCACCAGCCCGTAGAAGGGCCCGGAGTCAGCCTCACTGACGCGGTTGGCGTACGAGGTCCAGTACATCGGATCGGGGATGTTGGCCGCCGTGCCGGCCAGGACGGCGCAGGCGAGTGCGACGATGAGATCGGGACTGGAACCCAGCAGGCCGAGAATGAGACCCATGGTGATGATGCAGGCGATGCACAGCAAGAGCCGGCCCTGGCGGGCGACGGCGCCGCCAGCCAGCATCCCGATGACGGAGCCGGCACCCACAGCAGCGGTGAGCCAGCCGACCGTGCCAGGGCCCGCATGCAGGCGACTGCTCAGCAGGGGCATGAGCACTAGTGAGGCTCCGGCAATGGTGCACGCTACAGCCTGAGTGACGACGCAGGCCAAAACCGCAAGGTCTTTCCGGAGAACTTGCGTGATCGTTGCGATGGTGCCCTTGCGCTGGTCGGCTTTCGTGGCTGCCTGGGCGGTCTCTGCTGAAGTCATCGGGGACGTGCTGCGGACCGTCGCAACGAGCCCGGCGGACAACAGAAAACTCACCGCGTCCATCACCAGCGCGCCGACGTTGCCGACTGCCGCGACCATCGCCCCGCCCAGCGCCGGGGCTACGACGATGACGGTGGTGCCCGTCGCGCCGATCACAGCGTTGAAGCTGCTGCGCTGATCGGCGGCGATGACGTTCCGCTGAAAGCGCCGCTCGGCCGGGCTGTGGAAGGCGGACAAGGTCGCGCAACCGCCCACGAGGACCTCTAGCAGCCACACGGCATGGGTGCCCTGGGCGGCAGCTGCGGCGGCGAGCAGCAGGGCGCCGCGCGCAATGTCGGCGCCAATCATCACGATGCGCGGTGCCAGTGCCATTCCCCAGCGGCCGGCCCATGGTCCCAGGATGAAGGGGATCACAATGCGCATCGCGGTGAACATGGCGAGCATGCCGGCACCTCCGGCCTGGAAGACCAGGGTGCTCATCGCGACGTAGAGAACCCAGTCGCCCGCCTTGGAGATGGCATCTGCCGCCAGCAGGCGGCGGACTGCGGGTAGGTGCGCGATGTTCTTGTAGGTCATCAAACCGGATTTCATGAAGCATCCCGAGGGGTGGCGTGGAGCGGTCGAAGTGCAGTGAGGGACCGTTACCGTCCGTCCGGCGACGCTGCTGCCTCAAGTTTGGCACGGGTGCGCTTGGCGCAGGCGATGGTCCAGGCCGCGAGGAGCCCTAGGATGCCGTAGGCAAGCGTGGGGTTGACGACGACCATGGAGCCGGTGGGGAGCAGGTATGACAGGCCGATTCGCACCAGGGCTTCTATGACGTAGGCCAACCCCCATACCAGGGTCATGTTGCGCAGGGCTCGACGAAAGCCGGCGAGTACCCACAAGCCGTTCCACCACGCGACGCTCTGTTTCGTGCCGTCGGTGGCGAACCTGCGGCCGAAGTAGAACATCATCGGGCGCGGAGCAGCCAGTGTCACCAGGCAGAGCACGCCGAACAGACCCGTGACCGCAGAATCCTTGACCAGTAGCAGACGCACGGAATGCGCGCCGATCAGCGTGACGATCGCCGTCAGCGCCAGGAAGATCAGCGTGACGAGCGCGAACTCGTCGACATGGCGGCGCCAGGCCAGGTGGACACCCGCGTCCAAGAAAGGCCAGACGCCACAAACGATCAGAGCAGAGGACGCACTCCAGCCTGAACTGGTGAGCTGGTTGTAGGTCAGGACCGGCGCGAGGACGTTGCAGGCGATCGTCAGCGTCCAACTCAGAGCAGCGGTCGCTCGCGCCCGAGCGGGTGTGGAAGCCTGACTGGACACGTTCCCCCCAAACATGGCCAAAGATGACAGGAAACCTAGGCGATGGCCCTCCCCTGAGCAAGTCGCCAGAAGCGATTGAAGTCTGAGCGAACTCTGCGTGGGTGCTGGCTCAAGCCCCACCCCTCGCTGAAGGTCCGTCTCTCCTCGTGCGGCAGGAGCTTGACAAACCTGATGGGTGCGGATCCTCTGAAGTGACGGTCGGGATCAAGCCGGGAGGCTGTAGTCCTGCTGGTCAGGGCTGGGGTAGAGACGGTGATGGCCGATCCGCCGCGTCCTCACCGGCAACGGCGCGTGTTACCGCTTGCGAACCCGGGGTGATGCAACACCATGTCCTGGACGTGACCGTGGTCGCTCCATCCCCGACGATGGGGACCCCGGGGCAACGGATTAGGCAACGCTGGGAGGTGCGCACATGGCGGTGGAGGCCGGCACACGGCAGGAGGAGCGTGTCGCGGGGCGGGTATGGACGGTGCGCCTTGACCCCTACGGCCGTCCTTCCGCCGGAACGGTCCGGCTCTCCTGCTCGCGCCCGGCCTGTGCCGATCAGCGCTTCCCCGGCGGCGCCGCTGCGGGGCGCAAGGCCGCGGTCGAACACGTCAACATGCACCTGGCCCGCATCCGCGCCGGCGGCGGGCCGCGCGGCGAGGCATGGTGCGCCTGTCGCGCCGCCGACTGCGCGTGGCACACACCCGACCCCGCCACCGGACCGCGGGGCGGGGCGCGGCCGATGGCGGGGGCGGTGCGGTGCGGCGGTCCGGTGGTCCTGGCGGTGTACGCGGACCGTGCCGGAAGGCTGTGGCGGATCGCGGAGATGTGCGCACGGTGCGCGGCCGCCACCCCCGACTGCCGTGTCCTGGACAGCGCCCCGCCCCCGGCTCGCACCGCCCCGGCCGGGGCGGACCCGGCGGCGGGGAAGCCAGCCGCGGAGCGGCAGCCCGCAGGCGGCACGGTGGGGGATGGTGTGGCGGCGGTGTTCTCCGACCATTGCCCCTCCCCCGCTGCCGGTGCTTCGTCTTCCGCGGCCGCCGCACCGGCGTCGGTCCCTCGTGCCCGCGCAGCCTCACTAGGGGGAGCGTCCCGGCGGGCGAAGCGGTGGGGGAAGATCGCGCAGCGGATCGTGCCGCACGACCTTCAGCCCGACGTCCTGCGGGTGGAGCTCATCGAGCTCGGGGATGCGTTCCGCGCCTACCAGCAGCGCACCGAGCCCGACCTCGCCTTCCTCGCCGAGCTCCACGAGCGCAAGGCCCGCGC
>CAYNNX010000232.1:0-11654 GCA_964398515.1 uncultured Streptantibioticus sp.
AGCGGATCCAGGAGGCGGCGGCGCGCGAGGACGTCGAGCGGCTGCTGGACGCCGCCACCCAGCCCACACCCGGCGCCGGGGATCCGGCGGGCCCGGCCGCCGACGGTGCGCTGACGCTCGACGACGCGGCGGCCCGCAGGCTGCTGGGCCGCTACGGGGTCGTGGTCCACCCCGCGCTGCCCGCGCCGGACGCGGACGCCGCGGTGGCCGCCGCCGCGCAGCTCGGCTACCCGGTGGCGCTCAAGGCCACCGCCCCCCACCTGCGCCACCGATCGGACCTCGGCGGCGTCCGTCTGGACCTGGCGGGCGAGGCCGAACTGCGCCGTGCCTACCAGGAGTTGACCGCGCGCCTCGGCAAGCCCGCGGCGGTGCTGCCGGTCGTCCAGGGCATGGCACCGCGCGGCGTGGACACCGTGGTGCGGGCGGTCGTCGATCCGGCCGCGGGAGCGGTGCTCTCCTTCGGCCTGGCGGGCGCACCCTCGGAGCTGCTCGGCGACCTCGCCCACCGGCTCGTGCCCGTCACCGACCGGGACGCCGCCGAGCTGGTCCGCTCCATCAGGGCGGCGCCGCTGCTGTTCGGATGGCGGGGCGCGGAGCCCGCCGACACCGGTGCGCTGGAGGAGCTGCTGCTGAGGGTGTCGCGGCTGGTGGACGACGTGCCCGAGGTGGTCTCCGTCGCGCTGGAACCGGTCGTGGTCGCGGGGCGCGGCCTCAGCGTCCTGGGCGCCGCCGTCCGTCTGGCCCGGCCGCCGGCCCGCTCCGACCTCGGGCCGCGGGCGCTCGCCTCGCTGTGAGCCCGCCCGTCGTCAAGCCCGCCTGTGCGGAGGAGTCCGAGCCGTTCCCGCCGACATAAGATGGTCCCCATGGCGAAGACCGGTACGACCACCCAGGGCCTGCGTGCGGCCATCGAGCGCAGCGGCTACTATCCGGCACTCGTGGCGGAGGCCGTGGAGTCGGCGGTCGGCGGTGAGCGCGTGGTGGCCTACCTGGTCAACCAGGAGACGACCTTCGACGCCAACGAGGTCCGCCGCCACGTCACCGTGCTCGTGCTGACCCCCACCCGCTTCCTGGTCAGCCACACCGACGAGCAGGGCGCCGACGACACCTCGCCGACGCCGTACGCGACCACCTCCACCGAGTCGGTGAAAATCGGCCGGATCTCGTCGGTCGTGCTCAGCCGGGTGGTGGCCAACCCCGAGTCGTACACCCCCGGCACCCTGCCCCGGGAGGTCGTGCTGACCATCGGCTGGGGCGCGGTGAACCGGATCGACCTGGAACCCGCCGCCTGCGGCGACCCCAACTGCGACGCCGACCACGGCTACACCGGCTCGTCCACCGCCGACGACCTGTCCCTGCGGGTCAGCGAGGCCGGCGACGGGCCCGAAGCCGTCCGCCAGACGCTGGCGTTCGCGCAGGCGCTCTCCGAAGCGACAGTGGCCACCGCGGCCATCACGGCCGCGGCCCAGCGCTGATGGCACATCCGGCCACCGAGCCCGCCCCGCTCGACTTCCGCACCGCTCCCGCCCCCGCATACGGCACCGCGGCGCTGGGCGACCTGCTGCCCGCGATCACCGCGCCGCACGGGGTCCCGGGCGTCGCCCCGACCGGCCTGGAGCTCGCGCCCGCCGAACGCACCTGCGTCTTCCTCATCGACGGCATGGGCTGGGAGCTGCTCAAGGCCCACCCGGACGAGGCGCCCTTCCTCACCTCGCTGCTCGGCACCTCGCTGGGCGGCACCGGGCGCCCGCTGACCGCCGGCTTCCCCGCGACCACCGCGACTTCGCTCGCCTCCGTCGGCACCGGGCTGCCGCCGGGCGCGCACGGGCTCGCCGGATACATCGTCGCCGTCCCCGGCGAGCGGCAGCTGATGAACCAGCTGCGCTGGAAGCCGTGGACCGACCCCTACCTGTGGCAGCCGTACCCCACCGTCTTCCACCTCGCCCAGCAGGCCGGCATCGAGACCAGCCAGGTCTCCGCACCCGCCTTCGAGCACACGCCGCTCACCCAGATCGCCCTGTCCGGCGGAACCTTCTTCGGCCGCCTGACCGGCGAGGAGCGCATGGACCTCGCGGCCGAACGGCTCGCCGCGGCGGACCGGACGCTGGTCTACACGTACTACAGCGAACTCGACGGCATGGGGCACCGCTACGGCGTCGACTCCGACGCCTGGCGCGGCCAGTTGATGATGGCCGACCGGCTCGCGCAGCGGCTCGCCGAGCAATTGCCGCCCCGCTCCGCGCTGTACATCACCGCGGACCACGGGATGATCGACGTGGCACCCGAGGACCGGATCGACTTCGACGAGGACTGGGAGCTCGGCGCCGGTGTCGCCATGCTCGGCGGCGAGGCGCGGGCCCGCCACGTCTACGCGGTCCCCGGAGCCGCCGCCGATGTGCACGCGGTGTGGAGCGAGGTGCTCGGCGAGCGGATGTGGGTGGCCACCCGCGAACAGGCCGTCGAGGCGGGCTGGTTCGGGCCCCGGGTGGACGAGCGGGTCCTGGGGCGCATCGGCGACGTGGTCGCGGTCGCCGCGGACGACGACATCGCGGTGATCGCCTCCCGCGGCGAGCCGGGGGAGTCCTCGATGGTCGGACTGCACGGCTCCCTCGCCCCGAAGGAACAGCTCGTGCCGCTGCTCGAAGTCCGCGTGCCCTGAAGCGGCCCGCCGTACCCGCCCGACCCGCTGTACCGTCACCGCCTTGACGCACCCGCCTAGAAAGGCCCCTGGCCCACACATGTCCGAGCTGGTCTACTTCTGCGGCACCATGGACTGCGGCAAGAGCACCCTCGCCCTCCAGATCGAGCACAACCGCTCGGCCCGCGGGCTGCACGGCATGATCTTCACCCGCGACGACCGCGCGGGCTCCGGCGTCCTCTCCTCCCGCCTGGGCCTGTCCACCTCTGCGGTCGAGGCCGGCTACGGCTTCGACTTCTACGTCCACCTCGTCGACCACCTCTCGGGCGGAGGCCGGGCGGACTACGTGATCGCCGACGAGGCGCAGTTCTACACCGCCGAGCAGATCGACCAACTCGCCCGCGTCGTCGACGACCTCGGTCTGGACGTCTACGCCTTCGGCATCACCACGGACTTCCGCACCCGCCTCTTCCCCGGATCGCGGCGGCTGATCGAACTCGCCGACCGGATCGAGGTGCTCCAGGTCGAAGCCCTGTGCTGGTGCGGCGCCCGCGCCACGCACAACGCCCGCACGGTGGGCGGCCGGATGGTGGTCGAGGGCGCCCAGGTCGTCGTCGGCGACGTCAACAGCCCCGAGAACGAGGTGGGTTACGAGGTGCTGTGCCGCCGCCACCACATCCGCCGCATGACGGCCGCAGCCGCCCGTGCGGCCGCCCTCTCCCCGGACGTGCTCCCGGTCGAGTGACGGCGGCCCCCGCGCGCCCGGGCCGGGCACGCGGGGTGCGCGAGCCGCGCTTGTGCGGCCCGACAGGGCGTGCGCGTTCACGCCCGCGGGCGCCTCGGCGCGTGGCGTGCGTCAAAGCGCCGGCGGATCACCCCTCAGGGTTCGACCAGTGTGAAGACGGCCCCCTGCGGGTCGGCCACCACTGCCTGCCGGCCGCGGCCGCCGTCCCGCGGAGCGCTCAGTACCCGCCCGCCCAGTTCGGCCACGCGCCGGGCCGCCGCCTCCGGATCGGCCACGGCGAAGTACGCCATCCAGTGCGGCCCCCGGTCCCTCGGCAGCGACCGGCCCAGGCCGCGGATCCCGGCGACCGGTTCGCCGCCGAGGCGCAGGACGACCCGGTCCGCGCCGGCCTGCCCGTCGGCTTCGGCCTGGAACCCGAAGACGGCCGAGTAGAACGCGGCGACCGCTGCGGTCTCCCGGGTGATCAGCTCGTTCCACGCGAGCGACCCCGGCTCGCCGACCACCTCCGCGCCGGGGTGGCCGGCCGGCTGCCAGACGCCGAAGGCCGCCCCCGACGGGTCGGAGGCGATCGCCATCCGCCCGGCCCGGCCGTCGGCGCCCAGCGGCCCGACGCCCACCGTCCCTCCGCAGCCGCGGATCGACTCGGCGGTGGCGTCCGCGTCGTGCGAGCACAGGAACGTCGTCCAGGCGATCGGCAGGGCACGGCCGCCCCGCACCCGCTCTCCGATCCCCGCGACCGGCCTGCCGTCCAGCACCGCCCGCACGTACGGGCCGAAGTCCCCCGGCCCCGGCCTGAACTCCCAGCCGAACAGGGCGCCGTAGAACCCCCGGGCGGCCGGAAGGCTGTGCACCGACAGGCTGACCCAGCAGGGCGCGCCCTGGGGGCGCCGGGGCGGTACCTCGGTCATCGGGACTCTCCTCGCGCGACGTCGGCCGGGGACGGCCGTGGGCGATGCCGGCACCCCGCCGTGCGGTGCGCCCCGGACCCGAGCCCGGTCGGGCGGGGCCCGGCGCGCGGCGCCGCACAAGGGGCGGGCCCAAGTGAGGACAATGGGCCGCATGGATGCCATCATCTCCGCGGCGGATCTGCGCAGCGCCCTCAATGAGCCAACCCTGCTGCCGACCCTGCTCGACGTCCGCTACCAGATGGGCGGTCCGCCCGGCCGCCCCCAGTACGAGGCGGGCCACATCCCGGGCGCGGCCTACGTCGACCTGGAGAGCGAACTCGCCGGCCCGCCGGGGAAGTCCGGCCGTCACCCGCTGCCCGATCTCGACGTGTTCGCCGCGGCCGTGCGCCGTGCCGGGGTGCGAGCGGACCGTCCCGTCGTGGTCTACGACGGCGGCCAGGGGTGGGCGGCGTCGCGCGCCTGGTGGATGCTGCGCTGGGCCGGACACGAGGACGTCCGAGTACTGGACGGCGGTCTCGCCAAGTGGGACGGCCCGCTGGAGACGGGTACGCCGCCGATCGCGCCCGGCGACTTCACGCCGCATCCCGGCGCGCTCCCGGTCCTCACCGCCGACGAGGCCGCCGAACTCGCCCGCACCGGGCTGCTGCTCGACGCGCGGGCCGCCGAGCGCTACCGCGGTGACGTCGAGCCCATCGACCGCGTCGCGGGGCACATCCCCGGCGCCGTGAGCGCGCCGACGACCGAGAACGTCGCCCCCGACGGCACGTTCCTGCCCGCCGACCGCCTCGCGGCCCGCTTCGCCGCCCTCGGCGCCGCCGAAGCCCGGGCCGTCGGGGTCTACTGCGGCTCCGGCGTCTCCGCCGCCCACGAACTGGTCGCACTCGCCATCGCGGGCATCCCGGCCGCGCTCTACGTCGGCTCCTGGAGCGAGTGGTCCTCCGACGAGTCCCGCCCTGTGGCCAAGGGGGACACTCCGTAAGGCGGTCGGGGCCCCGGCGCGCGTGCCCGGGGCCCCGACGCCGAACCGGCCGACGGCTAGTCCTGCTTCTTGCGGCGGCTGCCGAAGACGATCTCGTCCCAGCTCGGGACCGTGGCGCGGCGCCCGGGGCGGACGCCGTCCGCTTCGGCCTGGCGGTCGGTGGTGCCGACGAGGCGGTCGCGGTGGCCGGCGACCGAACGCGGCATCAGGACGTCCGCGTACGCGGATCCCGCCCCCGCGCTGGCCGCGGGGGCCGGCGGGGCGGACTCCTCGGCCGCGCTCTCGCCCTCCTGCTCCTCCCCGGGGGGAGCGTCGTTCGACGCGGCCGGGACCACCATGTCCCCGCGGAAGCTCGGCACCGCCTCCAGCAGGCTGGTCAGCGAGTCCCGCTCCTCCTCGGCGACGCGCTCCTCACCGCGGTCGCGCCGGTCGCGCTCGGGGCGGTCCGACTGCCGGTCGGGCCCGCGGTCCAGCGGCCGGTCCCTGGGGAGCCTGGCGATCCGGGGCACGAACGGGAAGCTCGGCTCGGGCTGTTCCTGCACGGTCTCGCCGATCAGCGCCCGCGCCTCGTCGTCGACCGCCTGCACCAGCCGCCGGGGCGGGTCGTAGCTCCAGCTCGCCGAGTGGGCCTCACCGGCCACCCGGTAGACGAGCAGGACCTCCCACGTGCCGTCGTCGCGCCGCCACGAGTCCCACTGCGCGCTGTCCTTCTCCGCGCCGCGCAGCAGCAGCCGTTCCGCGACCGCCTCGCCCAACTGCGGCCCGGTGCTCTCGCCTTGGCGCCGGACCGGGGTCTTGCGCGCCCGCTCGGCCATGAACGCCCGCTCGGCCAGCACCGGTCCCTCGAAGCGGCGGACACGTTCCACCGGGATCCCGGCGAGTTGGGCGACCTCCTCCGCCGAGGCGCCGGCTCGTATCCGCGCCTGGATGTCCCGGGGGCGCAGATGGCTCTCGACCTCGATCTCGATCTGCCCGAGCCGGGCGCGGTCGTTGCGCACGGCGGCGCGCAGCCGCTCGTCGATCGGGAGCGTGTACTCCGTGTTGTCGGCAGCCTTGAGCACCAGTCGTGTGCCGTCGTTGCTGACGGCCACGACACGCAGATCGGGCATGGGGACCTCCCGGGTGGTGCCTGCCGACGTCACGTGCGTCGCTGCTCCCGAAGAACGAGTGTGGCGTGCCCGACTGCGGCCTGCCACAACCTTGCCGACTTGCCCGGCGTGTCGGGTGCCTTCCCCGACCCGCCGTTATGGCACGGTTACCTTTTCGCAACGATGAGTGACGAACCTCGTCACTCCCCGTCATGGATTGCCGGACCTGGGCGACGGCACCTGGTCATGCGGCGCCTTCGGGCCCCTCCCGCGGGATCCGGGCAGCCGGACGGGAAACCGGTCCACGGATTGGTCACAGTACTCCATTCGGGCCACCAGGGTGCAGCACCGCGCCGCCGATGTTGCCGCAGGAAGCGGCAGTCGAAGTGGTGATATTCACACGATCTTCAGAACTGGAACTGACGGCTTCGGTTATCTGTCCTTCTTTGTGCACGATGGGCGAGATGGAAGAGATGGGCAGGAAGCCCGTCAGAGGGATGGAGATGGGTGAAAGCGCTGAAGCCCCAACGAACGGGGACGAGCGGCGGGATGAGAAGCGCCGTGAGAAGCGGATCGACCTGAGCCTCGCCCAGGTCGCGGCCAGCGCGGCGGCGGCTGTCACGGCCGCCGTGCTCGCGTCGTTCCTCGGGGTCTACGGGACCGTCATCGGCGCAGCCCTGGTGAGCGTGGTCGCCACCACCGGCGGAGCCGTCTACCAGCATCTGTTCCGGCGCACCGGCGAGCAGTTGCGCGAGGCCACCGTGCTGACCCGGCCGCAGAGCCGCAACCGCGTGAGGCAGTCGGCCGGCGCGGGCGCGCGGGACGGGCACGCCCCGCACAACTCGCACCCCCCATACGCCTCGTACAACGAGTCCACCCTGTACGGATCCAGCCGACGGCGGGTCGTGCGACGCCGACTCCTCGCCGCCGCCGCGGTGTTCGCGGTGGCCATGGCGTTGATCACCGGGATCGAGACGGTCACCGGACCGGTCTCTGGCTGGTTCCACGGGGGCGCCGCGCAGGGCACCAGCATCGGCCACGTCCTCGGCGGCCAGAGCCGGCACTCCGACCCGGCCCGCTCGCCCTCGCGCCCCGCGGTCACGCCGAGCGCCGGTGCCGGCGGGCACGCCCCCGACCAGGTGCCGGGTACGGGCTCCTCGCAGCCGTCCTCGCCCGGGGCGAGCCGGGCATCCGGCCCCGACACGCCCGCGCCCGCACCGTCGCCGACCCCCTCGACCCGGCCGTCGGGCGCGACGAGCGGAACCGGCCAGGGCGCCGGCGCGGCCGCCTCCCCGCGCCCCGGCGCCCCCCTCGACACCCCGCCGACCGGCCTCTAGACGCCGACCACTCCGCCCGCTCGTCCGTCACGGCGCCCTTTATTGCGGCGTCTTCCCCTCTCGCGGGTGAGTCCGCTGCGCTCCGTCACCCGCTCGTGCGTCAGCCGGCCTCTCTTGTCGCGGTGTCTTCCTGCTCGTGGGTGACTCCGCTGCGCTCCGTCGCCCGCTCGTGCGTCAGCCGGCCCCTCTTGTCACGGTGTCTTCCTGCTCGCGGGTGACTCCGCTGCCCTCCGTCACCCGCTCGTGCGTCAGCCACCGAGGACCCGCCTCAAGTAGTCGTTGGCGAACAGACGTCGGGGGTCGAGCCTGTCACGCAAAGCGGTGAACTCGGCGAAGCGCGGGTAGACACCGGCGAGGTACTCCGCGTCGCGGGTGTGGACCTTGCCCCAGTGGGGGCGGCCCGCGTGGGCGGTCATGATGCGTTCGACCGCGGTGAAGTACTCCTGGTAGCGCGTCCCGCGGTACATGTGCACGGCGATGTACGCGCTGTCGCGCCCCGACGCGGTCGACAGCGCGATGTCGTCGGCGGGCGCGACCCTCACCTCAACGGGAAAGCCGATCCGCAGCCTTGAGCGCTCGACCATCGCCTTCACCTCGCGCAGCGCCTCCACGGCCGCCGCGCGCGGCACGGC
The DNA here is from genome assembly GCA_964398515.1 of uncultured Streptantibioticus sp. Taxonomy (GTDB): domain Bacteria; phylum Actinomycetota; class Actinomycetes; order Streptomycetales; family Streptomycetaceae; genus CAYNNX01. Next base: position 8,325 of record CAYNNX010000232.1, read on the forward strand.
GTACTCCATCTCCACGAACCGCACCCGGCGCGGGCTGGTGAAGACCTTGTACGCGGTGTCGGTGTACGTACGCGCGGACAGCGCGCGGCTGGATATCCGCGCTATCCCGGGAACGGCCGCCGGGACGGCCCTGCCGAGGGCGCAGGCGGCCTGGAAGACCCCGTTGGAGAGGAACTCGTCGTCCAGCCAGCCGCGGAAGGCCGGGAGCGGGGCGGCCGGGCCCAGGCTGCGGTTGTTGCGCTTGACGTTGCAGCCCTCGGTGTGCGGGAACCAGTAGAACTCGAAGTGCTCGTTCTCGGCCACGAGTTGCTCGAAGTCGGCCGTGACCCGGTCGAAGGCCATCGGCTCCTCGCGCGCGGTGAGGAGGAACGCGGGCTCCACCGCGAACGTGATCGCGCTCACCACGCCGAGCGCGCCCAGGCCGATCCGGGCCGCGGCGAAGACGTCGGCGTTCTCCTTCGCCGAGCAGTTCAGCACCGAACCGTCCGCCGGCACCAGTTCGATCCCCCTGATCTGGGCGGCGATCGAGCCCGAGTCGCGCCCGGTGCCGTGGGTGCCGGTGCTGGTGGCGCCGGCCACGGTCTGCTCCATGATGTCGCCCATGTTGGCCAGCGACAGACCGGCCGCGTCCAGCAGCCGGTTGAGCCGGTGCAGCGGCAGTCCGGCCTCCACGGTGACCGTCCCGGCCTCGGCGTCCACGCTTCGCACGGCCGTCAGGCGCTCGGGGCGGATCAGCACCCCGTCGGTGGCGGCGGCCGCGGTGAAGGAGTGACCGGTGCCGACGGCCTTGACCGTCAGCCCCTCCTCGGCCGCCCGGCGCACCTCGGCGGCGAGTTCCTCCACCGACCCCGGCGAAACGATCCTGCGCGGTCGGGCGGTGACGTTCCCGGCCCAGTTACGCCACGCGTTCGTCGCGTTCCTCGTACTCGTCGCACCCATACCGCCGTTGCCCCTCCCGCTCCGGCGCCGGCCGCAGCCGGCGGTACCCGAGGAACGCCACCGCCGCGGCGAGCGCCCCGGCGGCCACCGGCACCGCGAAACCCGCCGCCGCTCCGGCCGCGTCCACGACCGAACCGCCGGCGGAGGAGCCGAGGGCCACGCCCACGGCGAGCCCGGTGCTCGTCCAGGTCATGCCCTCGGTGAGCTTCGCGCGCGGCACCAGCTGCTCGACCAGGGCCATGGTGGTGACCATCGTCGGGGCTATCGTGAGCCCCGCGACGAACAGCGCCAAGGCCAAGGCGGGCAGGTTCCCGACCAGTTGGAGGGGGATCATACTCACGGCCATCGCGCAGACACCCCCGAGGAACCGGCGCGGCAGGCTGCCGCCGGGCTTCAGCAGCCCGAAGAGGGCGCCGGCCACGCACGATCCGAGCGCGTACGTCGCGAGCACCAGGCTCGCCATGGCCTTGTGCCCCTGCGCCTGGGCGAAGGCCACGGTCACCACGTCCACCGCGCCGAAGACCGCCCCGGTCGCGGTGAAGGTGGCCACCAGCACCCGCAGCCCGGCCGAACGCAGCGCCGAACCGCCGGCATGGGCCGAGCGCGGATGCAGGGGCGGCTCGGTGGCGCGCTGGGCGGTCAGCCAGAAGATCCCGGCGGCCAGGAAGACCGCGGCCAGCAGCGGGCCGGCCTCGGGGAACCACGCGGTGCTCAGCCCGATCGACAGTATCGGGCCGACGATGAAGCACACCTCGTCCATCACGGACTCGTAGGAGTACGCCGTGTGCAGCCGCGCCGAGCCGCCGAAGAGCTCCGCCCAGCGGGCGCGCACCATCGCTCCGGCACTGGGCATGGCGCCCGCGACCGCCGCACAGCAGAACAGCGTCCAGTCCGGCGCCGCGAGACGCACGCAGGCCAGCAGCGCGGCCACGGCCGCCACGGTGACCGCCGCGACCGGACGCAGCACCCGGCGCTGCCCGTACCGGTCGACGAGCCGGGAGACCTGCGGCCCGAATGTCGCGGCGGCCAGCGCCAGGGTCGCCGACAGGGCGCCCGCCAGCCCGTAGCGCCCGGTGACCTGCGAGACCATCGTCACCGTGCCGATGCCGAGCATGGACAGCGGCATCCGCCCGATCAGCCCCGCGGTGGAGAAGCCCTTGGTGCCGGGGACGGCGAATATCGCGCGATAGGTGGCGAGCACGGGCGCTCCAGTCGGGCAGGACGCGGGACGCGGGACGTAAGGCGTGTGGACAGCTTTTACAGATTACGGAGGGCGGCAAGCGGTTTTTCCGGCCGAAATCCGCGGCCTTCGCAGGCCTTCGCGGCAGCCCGCGCCCAGGCCTTCTCACCTCTCGCCCAGCGGGCGTTCCGGGCAGGGGTCGTCCGGGCCGTCGGTGCCGGGTGGCAGGATCGGAGCCATGGCCGACCAGCTCGATCCCACCCCCTACGACGCCCTGCTGCTGATCTCCTTCGGCGGCCCCGAGGGCCCCGACGACGTCGTGCCGTTCCTGGAGAACGTCACGGCGGGGCGCGGCATCCCCCGCGAGCGGCTGAAGGAGGTCGGGCAGCACTACTACCTCTTCGGCGGCGTCAGCCCCATCAACGCGCAGAACCGCGCACTGCTCGACGCGCTGCGCAAGGACTTCGCCGAGCACGGCCTCGACCTGCCGGTGTACTGGGGCAACCGCAACTGGGCGCCCTACCTCGTCGACACGATGCGGACCATGGTGGACGACGGCCACCGCCGCATCCTGGCCCTGGCCACCAGCGCCTACGCCTCCTACTCCGGCTGCCGCCAGTACCGGGAGAACCTCGCCGACGCGCTCGCCGCCCTGAAGGCCGAAGGCCGCCCGGTGCCGCGGGTGGACAAGATCCGCCACTACTTCAACCACCCGGGCTTCGTCCGGCCCATGGTCGACGCGGTCCTGGCCGCCCTCGGCGAACTCCCCGCCGACGTGCGCGACCGCGCCCATCTCGCCTTCACCACGCACTCCATCCCGACCGCGGCCGCCGACACCTCCGGCCCGGTCGAGGCGCACACCGAGCACGGCGAGGGCGGCGCCTATGTCGCCCAGCACCTGGACACCGCCGCCGTGATCGCCGACGCGGTGCGCGAGGCCACCGGTGTGGAGCGGCCCTGGAGGCTCGTCTACCAGTCGCGCAGCGGCGCCCCGCACACCCCGTGGCTGGAGCCGGACATCTGCGACCACCTGGAGGCCGAGCACGCGGCCGGCACCCCGGCCGTGGTGATGGTCCCGATCGGGTTCGTCTCGGACCACATGGAGGTCAAGTACGACCTCGACACCGAGGCCGCCGCCAAGGCCGCCGAGCTCGGACTGCCCGTCGCCCGTGCCGCCACCGTCGGCGCCGATCCGCGCTTCGCCGCCGCCG
>CAYNNX010000233.1:0-11634 GCA_964398515.1 uncultured Streptantibioticus sp.
GCCATGCTTGATGATCCCAGCCTGCTCGTATTCGCGCCCGACCATGTAGCCGGTGGTGTTGTGCAGGAAGAGCAGCGGTGTGTCGCGCTGGTTGGCCAGCTGGATGAACTGCGCGGCCTTCTGCGACTCGGCGCTGAACAGCACGCCCTGTGCGTTGGCGAGGATCCCCACCGGGTAGCCGTGCAGCTGCGCCCAGCCGGTCACCAGGGACGGCCCGTACAGCGGCTTGAACTCGTCGAACACCGAGCCGTCGACGATCCGCACGATCACCTCGCGCGGATCGAACGGCGTGCGCAGATCCGGCGGGACGATGCCGAGCAGCTCCTCCGCGTCGTGGCGCGGCGGGTCGTACGACGCGGCTGGCCGCGGCCCCTGCTTGCGCCAGTGCAGCCGGGCGACGACGCGGCGGGCGGTGCGCAGCGCGTCGGGCTCGTCGAGCGCGAAGTGATCCGCGAGGCCCGAGGTGCGCGCGTGCATCTCCGCGCCGCCCAGCGACTCGTCGTCGCACACCTCGCCCGTGGCCATCTTCACCAGCGGCGGCCCGCCCAGGAACACCTTGGAGCGCTCCTTGACCATGATCACGTGATCGGACATCCCCGGCACGTACGCGCCGCCCGCGGTGGAGTTGCCGAAGACCACCGCGACCGTGGGGATCCCGGCGGCAGACAGCCTCGTCAGATCCCGGAAGAGCGCGCCGCCGGGGATGAAGATCTCCTTCTGCCCGGTCAGGTCGGCACCGCCGGACTCCACGAGGCTGACCACCGGCAGCCGGTTGGCGAACGCGATCTCGTTGGCGCGCAGCGCCTTCCTCAGCGTCCAGGGGTTGCTCGCCCCGCCGCGCACGGTCGGGTCGTTCGCGGTGATCAGGCATTCGGTGCCCTCGATTACCCCGATCCCCGTCACGATGGAGGCGCCCACCGGGTACTCGCTCCCCCAGGCCGCGAGCGGGGAGAGCTCCAGGAAGGGCGAGTCCGGGTCCACCAGCAGTTCGATGCGCTCCCGTGCCGGCAGCTTGCCCCGTGCCCGGTGCCGTGCCTGGTATCCGGGCCCGCCGCCGGCGACCGCCTTGGCGTGCTCGGCCTCGATCTCGGCGAGCCGCGCCAGCATGCTCTCGCGGTTGGCGGCGCACGTGCCGGCCGTGGTGCGGGGTCGCGGATCGGCCACGACAGCCTCCGATATGACGGCTGGTCAGAAAATGTTCGAAACCTTCGCCGGTGGAGCCGGAAGCAGCCTGGCACCGGCGGCAAGAACAATCAAGCGTGCTTGCATGATTTCCGGCCGCACCGCGCGGGGGCCCTGCGCGGTACCGGGTGCCCGTGGCGGCACCGGGCGCGGAAGGTAGGATCTGCCCCCTTATGACTGCCACTCTCGTCGCCAAGGCACTGACCGCCGGACACGGTGACCGGCTGCTGTTCAGCGGGCTGGACCTGGTCGTCGCTCCCGGCGACGTGATCGGGCTCGTCGGGGCCAACGGCGCCGGGAAGTCCACGCTGCTGCGCCTGCTCGCCGGCGTCGACGCGCCCGAGGAGGGCGAGGTGCGCCTCAGCCCGCCCTCGGCCGTCGTCGGCCACCTGCCGCAGGAGCCCGACCGCCGCCCAGGCGAGACCGTGCGCGCCTTCCTCGCCCGGCGCACCGGGGTGAGCGCCGCCCAGTCCGCCCTGGACACGGCCACCCAGGCGCTGGTCGAGGGGGCACCCGGCGCCGACGACGCCTACGCCACCGGGCTGGAGCGCTGGCTCGCCCTGGGCGGCGCCGACCTGGAAGAGCGCGCCGAGGCGGTCGCCGCCGACCTGGGGCTGACCGTCGGCCTCGACCGGCCGATGACGGCCCTGTCCGGCGGCCAGGCGGCCCGCGCCTCACTGGCCTCGCTGCTGCTCAGCCGCTACGACGTATTCCTGCTCGACGAGCCCACCAACGACCTCGACCTGGACGGCCTGGAACGGCTGGAATCCTTCGTCCGGGGGCTGCGCGCGGGCACCGTCGTCGTCAGCCACGACCGCGAGTTCCTCACCCGCACCGTGAACCGTGTCGTCGAACTCGACCTCGCGCAGACCCAGGTCAACACCTACGGCGGCGGCTACGACTCCTACCTGGAGGAGCGCGCGGTGGCCCGTCGGCATGCCCGCGAGGAGTACGAGGAGTACGCCGGGAACCTCTCCTCCCTCCAGGCGCGGGCGCGCATGCAGCGGGCCTGGATGGACAAGGGCGTTCGCAACGCCCGCCGCAAGGCCCCCGACAACGACAAGGCCGGCCGCGGCGCCCGGATCGAGGCCACCGAGAAGCAGGCGGCCAAGGCGCGACAGACCGACCGGCTGATCGAACGCCTGGAGGTCGTCGAGGAGCCGCGCAAGGAGTGGGAGCTGCGGATGTCGATCGCCGCCGCCGCGCGATCCGGGGCGGTCGTGGCCACCCTGCGCGGGGCCGAAGTGCGGCTGGGGGATTTCCGGTTGGGGCCTGTCGACCTCCAGATCGACTGGGCCGACCGGGTCGCCGTCACCGGCGCCAACGGAGCGGGCAAGTCCACCCTGCTCGCCGCCCTCCTCGGCCGGGCCGAGCTGGCGTCCGGCTCGGCCGCGCTCGGCCCCGGGGTGGTCGTCGGCGAGATCGACCAGGCCCGCAAGGCGTTCTACGGCGGTGAGGCGCTGCTGGAGGCGTTCGGCGCGGCCGTCCCCGACATGGCGCCCGCCGAGGTGCGCACGCTGCTGGCGAAGTTCGGGCTGGGGGCGGCCCATGTGCTGCGGCCCGCCGCCACCTTGTCGCCCGGCGAGCGCACCCGCGCCTCGCTGGCCCTGCTCCAGGCGCGCGGGGTGAACCTGCTGGTGCTCGACGAGCCCACCAACCACCTCGACCTGCCCGCGATCGAGCAGCTGGAGTCCGCGCTCTCCACCTACGAGGGCACCCTGCTGCTCGTCACGCACGACCGCCGGATGCTCGAGGCGGTCCACACGACCCGCCGCATCCGGGTGGCGGACGGCAAGGTCACCGAGGTCTGACCGGCGGCACCGCGCCGCCTCGACGGGGGTGCCCGCCGGGCCGGCGACGCCGTCGGGCATGATCGACCAGCGGAACGGGGGCCGAGAAATCGGGGGGGCCGAGAAGGGGCCCATCGGGGACAGGGGTGGGGAAACCAATGCACGCACTGCACGTCGTCGACGTCCTGCAGCTCATACCGGTCGCGGTCGCGGCCGGCTGGATCGACGCGGTCGTGGGCGGCGGCGGGCTGCTGTCCATCCCGGCCCTGCTCGTGGTGCTGCCGTCCGTGCCGACGGCCACCCTGCTCGGCACCAACAAACTCGTCGCCATCACCGGAACCACCTCGGCGGCGATCACCTACACCCGCCGCACGCCGGTCGACTGGCGCTTCATCGGCCTGGCCGCCACCGTCGCCCTGCCCGCCGCGGCCGGGGGCGCGCTCGTGGCGACCTCGTTGCCCAGCGGTGTCTTCCGGCCGGTGATCATGGTGGCGCTCCTCGCCGTCGGCGCGTTCGTCACCTTCCGCCCCGAGTTCGGCCGCAGCCACGCCCCCGTGCGGCTCGCCCCCCGCCGGGCCACCGCGGCCGCCGCCCTGAGCGGTGCGGGCATCGGCTTCTACGACGGCATCATCGGCTCCGGCACCGGCACCTTCCTGATCATCACCTTCCTCCTCGTCCTGGGCGCCGACTTCCTGCACGGCTCGGCCATGGCCAAGGTGGTCAACGTCGGCACCAACCTCGGCGCCCTCATCGTCTTCGTCGCCCAGGGCCACGTGCTGTGGCTGCTGGGCGCCGCTATGGCCGTAGGCAACGTCACCGGCGGCGCGCTCGGCGCCCGGATGGCCCTCAAGCGCGGCGCGTCCTTCATCCGCTACGCCCTGCTCGCCGTGGTGGTCGCCCTGTGCGCCAAGCTCGGTTACGACCAGTGGGGGTGACCGGGCCCCGCGGTGGCAGGGACGCTCGCTGAGCCCGGTCCGGGACGCTATGGTCGGCTTGCGAAGACCGCGCAATCTCCACAGGGGCAGGCGCCATGACGCCTCCTCCCCGGGGTCGAGAGGGTGACGTCGTGGACGTGTTCCTGCTCGGGGTCGGCGCCGCGTGCTGCCTCGGCATCGGCTTCGTGCTCCAGCAGCGGGCCGCCCAGCGTGCGCCGCTGGCCGACTTCCTCTCCTTCCGGCTCCTGCTCGACCTGCTGCGGATGCCGCAGTGGCTGCTGGGGATCGCGGCGATGGTCGCGGGCCAGGTGCTCGGTGCCCTCGCGCTCGCCGACGGCCAGGTCTCCCTCGTCGAACCCCTCACCGCGACCAATCTGCTCTTCGCGATGGCGCTGTCACGGTGGCTCGGCAAGCAGCCCCTGGGCGCCAGCGGCTGGAGCGGGGTGGTCCTGCTGGCCCTCGGGGTGAGCGCGTTCATCGTCGCCGGGCGCCCCTCGGGCGGCGGTCACCCCGCCGCGGCCCTTCGCCACTGGCTGCTCTTCGGCACCGTCGTCGGCCTCGCTCTGCTCCTCACCTCGCTCGCCAGACGCCTGCGCCCGACCCTGGAGGCGGCGGTGCTGGCGGTCGCGGCCGGTCTGCTGTACGGGCTGCAGGACGCCCTCACCCGGATCTCCGGCCAGTTCGCCGACCACGAGGGCATCGCCTCCCTCCCCCTCCACTGGCAGCCGTATGCCGTCGTGGCCTTGGGCCTGACCGGTCTGCTGCTCGTCCAGAGCGCCTTCGAGACCGCACCGCTGCGCTCCTCGCTGCCCTCCCTGACCGCGGCCCAGCCGCTCGCCGGGATCCTGTGCGGCATCGGCTTCCTCGGCGACCGGGTGCGGCTGACGCCCGGCGCGCTGGCGTGGCAGGCGGCCGGACTCGCCGCCATCGTCGTCGGCGTCGTCCTGCTGGGCCGCCACCCGGCCCTGCCCGAAGGCCCCTGCGCCACCCGGAGCCCGAAGCGCACCGAGACCGCCACGACTCGGAGCTGAGGCACCGCGCACCCGGAGCACCCCCGCACCCGGGGCGCGCTCACCGGCCCGGCGGCACGTACACCGACCACCCCGCCACCTCGGACGACCCGGTCAGCGCGCGGCGCTGCCAGCCGTGGGCGTAGGAGGGCGGCGGATCCGTCGGGCCGATCAGGACGGCCACCGATCGGGTGCGCGCGGCGCGCAGCACGTCGGCGGGGGAGGGGCGCGAGTCGTCGGTGCGCAGGTAGGAGGTGGCCGACGAGGCGCACCCCGCGTCGTAGGCGATCGGCTGGGTGTTCCCCGCGACCAGGCAGGGCGGACGTATGCCGACCCGGCGGATCGCGTCGGCCACCGCCCGGTAGTGGCCGACCATGCGCTGTGCGGAGGCGATCTGGCGGTGCAGGATGCGTTCCTGGATGTATCCGTGGAAGGCCAGCGCGGCCACCGCGAGCACGGCGGCGGTGACCCGGGCGGGCGTGCGGGCGGTCCGTACCGCCTTCAGCCCCCGCGTCGTCATCGCCGCGATCGGCAGCGCCAGCAGCGCGTACGCCGGCAGCAGGAAGCGCGGAGCCGCGTACGGGATCAGGAACAGATACGGCACCGACAGCGACGCGGCGCATGCCATGGGAACCAGCGCCGCGGCCTTCCGGCCCGCGCGCACCGCCAGGAACGCCGCCGCGAGCGAGAGCACCGGAAGCGCCAGCCACCAGGCCGCGTACGCCGGAGAGGGGTAGGGGGAGTCGCACGGGCGGCACAGCAGCGGGCCGTCGGCGCTGCGCAGCGCGTTGCCGATGTTCCACGACAGCCCCATGCCGCCTTCGATGGCGCTGGAGTCGGCGAGGCGCTCGGTCACGCCGCCGAACCGCACGTAGGCCTCGGCGATCCACTCGGCCATGCCCGCGGCGACTCCGAGCGCCACGGCCGCCGCAACCCGCGGACGCGCCCGCAGTACGACCGCCGAGACCAGCAGCGGGAGCGCCAGCCACACCCCGTCCGGCGCGCGCACCAGCGTCGTCCAGCCGACGCAGGCCCCGAGCCCCAGCAGCAGGCCCGCCCGCGGCCCCTCGCGCACGGTCCGCAGGAGGAACCCGGCGGCGGCCACCGCGCCGAAGGCGACCCACAGATTGGGCATCATCTGCGAGCCGTACTCCACGCTCACCCACAGCGTGGCGAAGAGCAGTGCGGCCAGCGCACTCGTGCCCGGCCCGACCAGCCTGCGCCAGATGGCGAACGCCCCGTACAGCGCCAGGCCGGACAGCACCGCGAGGAAGACCCGTATGGCCAGCGGGTCCGAGGTGAAGGCGGCCACCGGCGCGCCCAGCAGCGTCACCCCGCGCGAGCGCGGCGCGCTGAAGAACGCGGCCGGGGAGCGGGGGTCCACCTGGGAGAAGTAGATCGACTCGTCCCAGGCCAGCGAACGCCCGGGCGCGGCCAGCACCAGTTGCAGCAGCGTGTAGAACGCGGCGACCAGCGCCGGCCGCGGGTCCCGGCGCGCGCGGGGCGCGACGGTGCCGGCGGCTGGGGCCGCAAAGGTCCCGGCGAGTGTCATCGGCTGCTCCTTCGGTGGGGCGGTCGGAGCATTCTCGCCGATGCCGGACGGTCGTGTGCGCGGGCCCTGTGGACAACCCGGATCCACGCGGAAGCCTGTGGAAAACCTGTGGCCCGCCGCCGCAACCCCTGCCCGCCGGAGCGCTGTGCGCCCCCCGCCCGCGCCGCCCGGCTACCTCCCCATGTGCTTGACCGGCAGCGCCTCCGCCGCCAGCACGGCCTGGGTGAACGGCCCCACGAGTTCGGTGAGGCGTTCGGCCTTCTCGGCGCCGAGGTGCCGGTAGGGGGCGAAGCCCAGCCGGTCGGTGTCGGCCTCGACGGCCCGGCGCAGCTCCGCGCCGCGTTCGGTCAGTTCACCCGCCTCGTCGAGCAGGCCGCGCTCCCGCAGCCGGTCCTCGGCGTCCGCCCACTGCTCGGCGCTCCAGCCGCGGGTCGCCTGGAAGAAGTAGGGCGTGAAGCCCTTGCCGCTGGCGGAGTGGGTGACCAGCGCCTCCAGGCCGTTCAGCTCGGCGTGGACCAGTGCGGCCACATGGCCGTCGCCGCGGTGCTCGCGCAGCAGGGTGACCGCGTGCCACAGCGCCAGATGCGGCACGTCGGGGACGGGCAGGTCCGCGTTGGCGGCGTACAGCGGACGGCCCGGCCGCTCGCACGCCTCGGTCGCGTGCAGCGCCAGCTCGGCCGCCTCGGTCATCTGGTGTGAGGCGACCACCTCGCGGCCCAGCAGCCGGGTGAGGTACCTGTCGGTGATGCGCAGCCGAGCCTGGAGCACCGCCTGGGGCGAGGCGCTCTCCCAGGCGCGGGGGATGTGCTGGGCGACCAGGTCGTGGTTGAAGTTGAAGAAGGTCGCGGTCACCGTCCCCGCGCTCACGGCACCCAGCGGCGCGGCGCGGCCGGCGAAGTAGGCCATGGACCCGCGCTCCAGGCCGAGGGCCGCGAGCTCCTCGTCGTGCTCGGGCGCGAAGTAGAAGGCCGAGTGCAGCGGGTTGAGCGCGTTGTAGCAGCGGCGCGACGCCCGCAGGGTGAGCGTTGTCATGCCGTCAGGTTACCGATTGGTAGCACAACTGCGCGGATTTGACCGGGGCCACGCCGCCGGACCTCCCCACCGGGCCGTCCGGCGGTCGGCGGCTCGGCGCACGGCCGCCCCCGCCCGCGGAGCCGCCGACACGCCGTCCGGGTGCGGCCCGTCATACCGTCCAGGTGAAGCGCGGTGCCCGGCGTTCGAGGAAGGCGGCCACCCCCTCCGCCCGGTCCCGGCTGTCGCGGGCCTGGCGGTCCCAGTGGGCGAGCCGCTGCGGATCCGTCCGCCCGGTGACGGCCATCGCCGTGAACTCCTTCGCGGCGGCCTGGGTGAGCTGGGAGCGGCCGGCCAGCACCGCGCCGAACTCCTTGACGCGCGCGTCCAGTTGGCCGCCGTCCCACACCTCTTCCACCAGTCCGGTGCGCAGGGCCCGCTCCGCGTCGACCAACTCGGCCGAGTACAGCAGGTACTTGGCGGCCGACGGTCCGATCAGGCCGACCAGCCGCCGCGTGGAGGAGGCCGGGTAGACGATCCCGAGCCTGGCGGGGGTCACCCCGAAGCGGGCGTCGCGCGCGGCGAACCGCAGGTCGCAGGCGGCGGCGAGCTGGCAGCCGCCGCCCACGCAGAAGCCGTGCACCGCCGCCAGGGTCGGCTTGGGGAAGGCCGCCAGCGCCTCCTCGGCCTCCACCGCGGCCCGCTGGGCCCCGTCGTCCGGCTCGCGCAGTCCCGCTATGTCGGCACCCGCGCAGAACGTTCCGCCCGCACCGGTGAGCACGAGGACCCGCACCGACGGATCTGCGGCGAGCCGGTCGAGCAGCACCGGCAGCTCGCGCCACATCGCCAGTGTCATGGCGTTGCGCTTTGCGGGGTTGCTGATGGTGACGGTCGCGGTGCCGCCGTCCTCGTCCACCAGCAGGCCGGACTCTGCCACAGGGATGCACCTCCTGGCCGGTGCGGACGCGGTCCGCGGGCGCTTCCCCCGGATCCTAACGGGCCGTCGAGGACACCCCCGAGCAGGACGGATGCGAGACGGAGGGCGATTTGTCGATTACTCACCGTAGTCATCGCTTGTCCGTATCGATCGCAGAATCGTTCCATCACGAAGGCAAGTCGATCGATTACCGCCAAATGCCGCCAAGAGGTACAGACTTACGGTCTACCGTCCGGTGGTCGCCTCCCGGCCCCAACACTCGTGGAATGCAGGCGGTCGCGCCGCGCGCCCGACAGGGGTGCGCGGCGGGCCGCGGGGAACGTCACGCGAGGCGGGTGCGTCATGGCGGTCTGCGGGAGAACCCCGCCCGAGCCGGTCCCGGCGGTGCCGGCACCGAACACGGGAAGGTCGGCTCCGCCTCCCGGCGCGCAGCCGCCTCGCCACGGGGAGCGATGCCCGTACGAGGGCGTCTGGCAGTTCACCGCACCGGCGGTGGAGTCCTCCGTGCCCCAGGTCAGGCACGCCGTGCGGGACCTGCTGGCCCGCCAGGGCGTCCCCGCCGGCCGCGACACCGTGGACGGGGTGCTGCTGATCGTCTCCGAACTGGTCACCAACGCCGTCCGCCACGCGGCCGTCCTCTCCCCGTGGATCACCGTGGAGGTGGCCGCCAACTCCGGCTGGGTACGCGTCGCCGTCGCCGACGACCACCCGTACCGGCCCAAGGCACTCCAGGCCGATCACGCCCAGACCGGCGGACGCGGACTGCTGCTGGTCAAGACCGTCACGGCCGAGGCGGACGGTGTGTGCGACGTCGAGGAGACCCCCACGGGCGGAAAGGTGATCTGGGCCGCCCTCCCGCTGTGCTGACCCGGGCGCGCCCTACCAGCCCGCCGACGCGCCCGTCAGCTCCCGCACCGCAGGAAGGGCCGCGTCCAGCACGGTGCCGAACCACGCCGACAGCGTTGCCGCCTCGCGCAGCCGCGCCAGTTCGCCGGGGGTGACGAACGACGTCTCGGCGACCTCCGCGGGATCCGGCCGCAGGGTGTCGCGCACCAGCCCGACGAACAGGTGGTTGTACTCCTGCTCCACCAGCCCCGAACGGGGGTCGGGGTGGTTGTAGCGCACCGTTCCCGCCTCCTGCAGCAGCGCGGGCGTGACGCCCAGCTCCTCGGCGGTGCGCCGGGCAGCGGCGACGAAGGGCGGCTCGCCGGGGTAGGGGTGGCCGCAGCAGGTGTTGGACCACACACCGGGCGAGTGGTACTTGCCCAGCGCGCGCCGCTGCAGCAGCAGGCGCCCGGCGTCGTCGAAGAGGAAGACCGAGAATGCGCGATGCAGCCGCCCCGGCGGCAGGTGGGCCGAGAGCTTCTCCGCCGTGCCGATCGTCACACCGGCCTCGTCGACCAGCTCCAGCAGGATCGCCTCGGCGTCCCCGTCGGCGCCGGGAGGCGCGTCGACCGCGGGGTCGCCGGGTCGGCCGGTGGCGGAACTGATCGGCATGGCCATCCTTCGCTTCGACGTGACTGGGCCGAGACCCGCCCGCAGGCTGCGGGCCACGCCCTCAGTCTGCCGCACGCCCGCTGACCCGGGCCCTCTGCACCCGCCGGAGGCGCCCTTTCGTGTCCCGACCGTCCCTGCCGCCGGACCATCTCACCGGTGATCTCCCGGCGCACTGCTCCGGACGGCCCGCGTGGTGGCCGCATGGTGGCGACATCGTGATCGTCTTTCATCACCGACCGGTACGGGACGCCCGGAGACGGGCGAACGGGATGAAAGCCTGCGGTGAACGGCCGCTTCCGAGGATCCGATAGCCTCAGCCGTTGAGCCTGTTCCGACCTGCCGGTACGGGGTGCCCGCCGCGTGGCGGTCACGGGGTGCAGGCGCCACGCAGGCCAGTGCATTGATCGCCTCAGGGAGTGAGTTCGTCTGTCGACCGCCATCCTCACCGGTCCGCCGGTCACGGCCGCGCCGCTCGAGGACGACCTGCGCGTCCTCGGCTTCGACGTCGTGCGGGCCGAGGGCCCCGGCGAGCTGGCCGCCCGGATCGCGGCCGTCCCCGCGGACGCTCGGATCGCCGTGGTCGACCCGCGCTTCGTCGGCCACCGCCACGCTCTGCGGCTGGCGCTCACCGACCCCCGCTTCCCGGCCGGCTCGGTCCCCGGCGCCCTCGGCGTCGGCCCGGACGGCCGCGCCGAGCTGGTCCGCGCGGTGGCGGCGCTGGAAGCCGGGGCCGGACAGATCCCGGCGGCCCGGCAGCCGGTGACCGCGCCGGAGGCGGCCGGTGTCGCCCCGGCCAGCTGTGAGGCGGCTCACCCCGCGGAGATCGCCCCGGCCCCGGCAGCCCTTCCGGCCGCCGCCACCCAGGCGTCCCGCGGGCACGCCGGCGACTCGGTGCGCACCGCCGGGCTCCCCGACACGCTCGCCCACGCCCTGCTGGAGGCGGGCGTCGCCGTCCACCACGTCGAGCTCGGCGCGCTCACCGCCACCGTCCCCGCCGACGAGGCCGAACGCGACGAGGCCGTCGCGGCCGTCGCCGCCGTGGACGACGAGCAGGTCCGGCTGCGTTCGGCGGTCAAGTCCCGGGACGGCTTCTTCACCACGTTCTTCATCAGCCCCTACTCGCGCTACCTGGCGCGCTGGTGTGCCCGCCGCGGTCTCACGCCCAACCAGGTCACCACCGCCTCCCTGCTGGTCGCGCTGGTCGCCGCCGGCTGCGCGGCCACCGGAACCCGGCCCGGCTTCGCCGCCGCCGGGGTGCTGCTGATCGCCTCGTTCGTCCTGGACTGCACCGACGGCCAGCTGGCCCGCTACTCCCTTCAGTACTCCACGCTCGGCGCCTGGCTCGACGCCACCTTCGACCGGGTCAAGGAGTACGCCTACTACGCGGGGCTCGCGCTGGGTGCGGCCCGCGGGGGCGACGACGTGTGGGCGCTGGCCCTCGGCGCGATGGTGCTGCAGACCTGCCGGCACGTGGTGGACTTCTCCTTCAACGAGGCCAACCACGACGCCACGGCCAACACCAGCCCCACCGCCGCCCTGTCCGACCGCCTCGACAGCGTCGGCTGGACCGTGTGGGCGCGGCGGATGATCGTGCTGCCCATCGGCGAGCGCTGGGCGCTGATCGCCGTGCTGACCGCGGTCACCACCCCCAGGACCGTCTTCTGCGTACTACTCGCCGGATGCGCGCTGGCCGCCTGCTACACCACCGCCGGCCGCGTCC
>CAYNNX010000234.1:0-11627 GCA_964398515.1 uncultured Streptantibioticus sp.
GCGGCCGCGGCGGGGTCGCTCGCCGCCGCGCCCGCGGCACGGGCGGGCCGGGCGGCCGCCCTGCCCGAGCAGTTCCGCGGCATGTGGATCGCCACCGTGGCCAACCTGGACTGGCCCTCGTCCCCCGGCCTGCCCGCGACGCGGCAGCGCGCCGAGCTCGAAGCGCTGCTGGACGCGGCGGTGCACCGGCGGCTCAACGCCGTGATCCTCCAGGTCAGGCCGAGTGCCGACGCCCTGTGGCCGTCGCGGTACGAGCCGTGGTCGCAGGTGCTGACCGGTACGCAGGGCCGGGACCCCGGCTGGGATCCGCTGGGCTTCGCCGTCGGGGCGGCGCACCGGCGCGGGCTGGAGCTGCACGCCTGGTTCAACCCGTACCGGGTGGCCGCGCACGCCGATGCCGGGCGCCTCGCGCCGCGCCACCCCGCGCGGGTGCACCCGGACTGGACGGTCACCCACGGCGGGAAGCTCTACTACAACCCCGGCCTGCCCGAGGTCCGCCGCTTCGTGGAGGACGCCGTGCTCGACGCGGTCGCCCGCTACCCGCTGGACGCGGTGCACTGGGACGACTACTTCTACCCGTACCCCGTCGCGGGGGAGGAGTTCGACGACGGGGAGGCCTTCGACCGCTACGGCCGGGACTTCTCCGACCGCGGCGCCTGGCGGCGGCACAACACCGATCTGCTGGTGCGCGAGACCGGTGAGCGGATCCGGCGCCTGCGCCCGCGCACCCGCTTCGGGATCAGCCCCTTCGGCGTGTGGCGCAACCGGGCCGCCGACCCACGCGGTTCGGCGACCCGGGCGGGCGTGCAGAGCTACGACGACCTGTACGCCGACACCCTCACCTGGGTGCGGCGCGAGTGGATCGACTACATCTGCCCGCAGCTGTACTGGCCCATCGGCACGGCCGCCGCCGACTACGCCGAGCTCGTGCCATGGTGGGCGAGGGCGGTCACCGGGACCCGGGTGCACCTCTACATCGGCGAGGCGCTCTACCGGCAGGGCGCGCGGGGGCAGTCGGCCGCGTGGCGGGACCCGGCCGAGCTCTCGCGGCATCTGCGGTTCGACCGCCGGTGGCCGCAGGTGCGGGGCAACGTCTTCTTCTCGGCCAAGGACGTGGTCGGCGACCCGACCGGTGCGATGAGCCGGGTGGTCGCCGACCACTATCAGACGCGGGCGCGTGCGCCCCGCTGATTTCCGTTCCTGTCCGTCAGGCCTTGCCGCTCTCCGCGGTGTGGTGGCGGACCACGGAGTCGGGCCCGGGGTAGACGGTGGTCTCGTGCCCGTCGTCGAACCTGACCCGGTATGGCGGATCGCCCGCCTTGCCCAGCACCTCGACAATCTCGCAGGTCTCGTCGTGCTGGCCCACGACCCTGCCGTGCCTGAGCAGCTTGTCGCCTTTCTCTGCCTTCATAGGGAGGACCTCCAGCCTGGAGGGGATGCGTCCGTCGCGGTACCCCAAGTCTATTAGGGCGGCCGCCGCCTGCACCCTGTGCGGCGGCGGCCCCGTGCCGTCCGGATGCGTGCCCCAGGTCAGGGGGCGGGGGTGAACACCAGTGAGGCGTTGTGGCCGCCGAAGCCGAAGGAGTTCGTCATCGCCGCGGCCAGCGCGCCGTGCCGGGGCGCGCCCGAGACCACGTCGAGCTTGACGTCCGGGTCGAGGTTGTCGAGGTTGCGGGTCGCGGGGATGACGCCGTCGCGCACCGCGAGGATCGCGGCGAGCGCGCCGATCGCTCCCGCCGCTCCGAACAGGTGGCCGGTCATCGACTTGGTCGCGGTGACGGCCGGGTGGCTGCCGATCGCCTCCGTGATCGAGGCGGCCTCGGCGAGGTCGCCCTGCGGGGTGGAGGTCGCGTGGGCGTGGACGTGCTCGACGGCGAGCGGGGAGAGCCCGGCGGAGGCCAGGGCGAGCCGCATCGCACGCACCTGGCCTTCGGGGTGCGCGGCGGTGATGTGGTGCGCGTCCGAGGTGACGCCGGCCCCGGCGAGGGCGGCATGGGCGCGGGCCGCCCGGGCGGCGGCGAACCCGGCGCGCTCCAGGACCACCACGACGGCACCCTCGCCGATGACGAAGCCGTCGCGGTCGACGTCGAACGGCCGGGATGCCCGCTCGGGCTCGTCGTTGCGGGTCGAATGGGCCTTGGCCTGCGCGAATCCGGCGAGCGTCAACGGGCAGACGCAGGCCTCCGTGCCGCCTGCCACCACCACGTCGGCCCGGCCGAGGCGGATCAGGTCCAGCCCCATCGCGATCGCCTCGGCCCCGGAGGCGCAGGCGCTGACCGGGGTGTGGGCGCCGCCGCGGGCACCCAGCTCGATGCTGACCCAGGCGGCCGGACCGTTCGCCATGAGCATCGGGACGGTGTGCGGGGAGACCCGCCGCACCCCTGAGGTCTCGAGGACGTCGTCCTGGCCGAGCAGGGTCAGCGCGCCGCCGGTGCCCGTGCCGATGACCACGGCCAGCCGTTCCGGATCGACCTCGGGCGTGCCGGCGTCGGCCCATGCCTCGCGGGCGGCGACGAGCGCGGTCTGCTCGCAGCGGTCCAGGCGGCGGGCCTGCACGCGTTCGATGACCTCGGTCGGTTCGACCTTGAGCCTGCCCGCGATCCGCACGGGCAGCTGCGCCGCCCACTCCTCCTCGATGGGCCCGATCCCGTTCTCGCCGGCCAGCATGCCCGCCCATGTCGAGGCGACGTCCCCGCCCAGTGGCGTCGTGGCCCCCAGACCCGTGACCACCACGTCGTCGCTGTAAGTGCTCATCGAACCAACCCCCTTTGTGCTTATAACACAACTCCTCCGGCAGTCTCCCGCCGCAGGAGTTCGACTCACTCTCCACTCTCGCAGGGCGGTTGTGGCCGATCAGGTGTCGTGATCGACGGAGTCGGGTGCCCGGGATTTGTAGGGTCCCGATAGATGTTGAACCGGGACTCGGCATCCGGCCGGGCGCACCAGTCCGGCCCGCCCACACGGTGGCCCGGGTGTGCAGCCCGGCGACGCTGTCGGCGCCGGTGCCGGGGCTGCCGTACAGGACGATGCCGGCGGCCCGCAGGCCCCGCGCGGCCCGGGCGCAGACCACGGTGCCGAAGGAGTGGCACAGCACGCAGATCCGCGACGCGGGCTTGGCCGCACCCAACTCGCCGACGAACCGCCGCAGTTCGGGTGCCGCCTCGTCGGCGCTGCCGGGGGTGAGCGCCTGCGGGCCGACCATGTGCGGCGTCCGGTAGCCGAGCCAGGCGACGACGGCCGCCCGATTGCATAAAAGTTCGGCGAACCGTATAGTCATGCTGCAATGGAGGAGGACGGGATGATGTTGCGAGCAGCGGTGGCCGGAGCGAGCGGGTACGCGGGCGGTGAAGTCCTGCGCCTGCTCCTGGGGCACCCCGCGATCGAGATCGGCACGCTCACCGGGAACTCCAACGCCGGAGCACGCCTCGGCGCGCTCCAGCCGCATCTGCGACCGCTCGCCGACCGCGTCCTCGAACCGACCACCGCCGAGGCGCTCGCCGGGCACGACGTCGTCTTCCTCGCGCTGCCGCACGGCCAGTCCGCCGCCGTCGCCGGGCAGCTCGGCGACGAGGTCCTGGTGATCGACTGCGGCGCCGACTTCCGGCTGCGCAGCGCCGCCGACTGGGAGAGGTTCTACGGCTCGCCGCACGCCGGCACCTGGCCCTACGGCCTGCCGGAACTGCCCGGCGCCCGCCACGCCCTCACCGGGACCAGGCGCGTGGCCGTCCCCGGCTGCTATCCCACCGCCGTCTGCCTCGCGCTCTTCCCGGCCTGCGCCGCCGGGATCGTCGAGCCGGAAGCGGTGGTCGTCGCCGCGAGCGGCACCTCGGGCGCGGGCAAGGCGCTCAAGCCCCACCTGCTGGGCAGCGAGGTCATGGGGTCGATGAGCCCCTACGGCGTCGGCGGCGGCCACCGGCACACCCCCGAGATGGTGCAGGGCCTCACCGCGGCGGCCGGCGAACCCGTCAGCGTCTCCTTCACGCCCACCCTCGCGCCCATGTCACGCGGCATCCTCGCCACGTGCTCCGCGAAGGCCAGGCCGGGCGTGACGGCCGAGGCGGTACGCGCCGCCTACGAAAAGGCGTTCCAGGGCGAGCCCTTCGTCCACCTGCTCCCCGAGGGGCAGTGGCCGGCCACCGCCGCGGTCCACGGCTCGAACTGCGCCCTGGTCCAGGTCGCCCACGACGAGGCCGCCGGACGCGTCGTCGCGGTCAGCGCCATCGACAACCTCACCAAGGGCACCGCGGGCGGCGCGGTGCAGAGCATGAACATCGCCCTCGGCCTCCCCGAGGAGCTCGGACTCTCCACGATCGGAGTCGCCCCGTGAGCGACGCGCCCCTGGCCTGCGGCATGGGTGACCCCACAGCCGCCGGGCCGCAGACGACGATGGCCGCGCCCTCGCGCTGCGCGGGCGGAGAAGCGAAGGAGGAGTGCAGGTGAGCGTCACGGCAGCGAAGGGCTTCACCGCGGCCGGAGTCGCCGCCGGGATCAAGGAGTCGGGCGGGCCCGACCTCGCCCTGGTGGTCAACAACGGTCCGCGCCTGGACGCCGCGGGCGTCTTCACCGCCAACCGCGTCAAGGCCGCACCGGTGCTCTGGTCCGAGCAGGTGCTCAGGGGCGGCCAGGTCTCGGCCGTCGTCCTCAACTCCGGCGGCGCCAACGCCTGCACCGGCCCGCTCGGCTTCCAGGACACCCACGCCACCGCCGAACAGGCCGCGCGGGTCCTGCCCGGCCACAGCGCGGGCGAGATCGCCGTCTGCTCGACCGGGCTGATCGGCGTCCGCCTGCCGATGGACAAGCTGCTCCCGGGAGTCGAGAAGGCCGCCGCCGAACTCTCCCCGTACGGCGGCGAGAAGGCCGCCATCGCCATCAAGACCACCGACACCGTCCACAAGACCGCCGTCGCCCACGGGAACGGCTGGACCGTCGGCGGCATGGCCAAGGGCGCAGGAATGCTCGCACCCGGGCTCGCCACCATGCTCGCCGTCCTCACCACCGACGCCGAGGTGGATCCCGGCACGCTCGACAAGGCGCTGCGCTCGGCGACGGGTACCACCTTCGACCGGGTCGACTCCGACGGCTGCATGTCCACCAACGACACCGTGCTGCTGCTGGCCTCCGGCGCCTCCCAGGTCGCTCCCGGATACGAGGAGTTCGCCGAGGCGGTCCGCAGCGTCTGCGACGACCTCGCCCGGCAGCTCGTCGGCGACGCGGAGGGCGCCTCCAAGGACATCCGCATCGAGGTGGTGGGCGCGGCGACCGAGGCGGACGCCGTCGAGGTCGGCCGCACCATCGCCCGCAACAACCTGCTCAAGTGCGCCATCCACGGCGAGGACCCGAACTGGGGCCGGGTGCTCTCGGCGATCGGCACCACCTCCGCCGCCTTCGAACCCGACCGGCTGAACGTCGCCATCAACGGCGTGTGGGTCTGCAAGGGCGGCTCCGTCGGCGAGGACCGCGAACTGGTCGACATGCGCTTCCGCGAGGTCCGCATCACCGCCGACCTGGCCGCGGGCACGGAGTCCGCGGTGATCTGGACCAACGACCTGACCGCCGACTACGTCCACGAGAACAGCGCGTACAGCTCATGAGCACCCGCAAGCACACCGCCCTGCCCAAGGCGCAGACCCTCATCGAGGCGCTGCCGTGGCTGACCCGCCACCACGGCAAGACGGTCGTCATCAAGTTCGGCGGCAACGCCATGGTCGACGACGAGCTCAAGGCCGCCTTCGCGCAGGACGTGGTCTTCCTGCGCCACGCGGGCCTGCGGCCGGTCGTCGTGCACGGCGGCGGCCCGCAGATCAGCGCCCAACTGGACAGGCTGGGACTGGAGTCGGAGTTCAAGGCCGGGCTGCGGGTCACCACGCCCGAGGCGATGGACGTGGTCCGCATGGTCCTCGCCGGCCAGGTGCAGCGCGAACTCGTCGGGCTGCTCAACCGGCACGGCCCGCTCGCCGTCGGCCTCACCGGTGAGGACGCCCACACCATGACCGCGACCAAGCGGTACGCCCGGATCGACGGCGAACGCGTCGACCTGGGCCGGGTCGGCGAGATCACCGCGATCGACCCCGGCGCCGTCCTGGCGCTGCTGGACAACGGCCGGATCCCGGTGGTGTCGTCCATCGCCCGCAGCGCCGACGACGGCCATGTCTACAACGTCAACGCCGACACCGCGGCCGCCGCGCTGGCCGCCGCCCTCGGCGCCGAGACCCTGATGGTCCTCACCGACGTCGAGGGCCTCTACGCCGACTGGCCCGACAGCGACGACGTGATCAGCCAGCTCACCGCGAGCGAGCTGGAGAAGCTGCTGCCCAGCCTGGCCAGCGGCATGGTCCCCAAGATGGAGGGGTGCCTGTACGCGGTACGCAACGGCGTGACCACCGCCCGCGTCATCGACGGCCGCGTGCAGCACTCGATCCTGCTGGAGATCTTCACCGACGAGGGCATCGGCACGATGGTCGTGCCCGATCACGATGGGGGACAGCAGTGACCAACGCCGAACTCACCCAGCGCTGGCAGTCGGTGCTGATGGACAACTACGGCACCCCGCGCATCCCCCTGGTGCGCGGCGAGGGCGCCAGGGTCTGGGACGCCGACGGGCGCGAGTACCTCGACTTCATCACCGGCATCGCGGTCAACGCGCTGGGCCACGCCCACCCCGCCGTCGTCGAGGCGGTGACCGGGCAGATCGGCCGGCTCGGCCACGTCTCCAACCTGTTCGTCGCCGAACCGCCGGTGGCCCTCGCCGAGCGCCTGCTCCGCCTCTTCGGGCGGACGGGACGCGTCTACTTCTGCAACTCCGGCGCCGAGGCCGTCGAGGCCGCCTTCAAGATCTCGCGGCTCACCGGCCGCACCCGCCTGGTCGCGGCCGAGGGCGGCTTCCACGGCCGCACGATGGGCGCTCTCGCCCTCACCGGCCAGCCGAAGAAGCGCGACCCCTTCAAGCCGCTGCCCGGCGAGGTGACCCACGTGCCGTACGGGGACGCCGACGCCCTGCGGGCCGCCGTCACCGAGGAGACGGCGGCGGTGTTCATCGAGCCGGTCCAGGGCGAGAACGGGGTCGTCGTGCCGCCCGAGGGATATCTGGCGGCGGCCCGGGAGATCGCCTCCGCCGCGGGGGCGCTGCTGGTCCTCGACGAGATCCAGACCGGCATCGGCCGCACCGGCCACTGGTTCGCCCACCAGGCGCAGGGGATCGCGCCCGACATCGTCACCCTCGCCAAGGGCCTCGGCGGCGGGCTGCCGATCGGCGCCACCGTCGCCTTCGGGCCGGCCGCGGACCTCCTGACGCCCGGTCAGCACGGCACGACCTTCGGCGGCAACCCGGTGGCGTGCGCGGCGGCGCTCGCCGTGCTCGACACCATCGAGGGCGACGGGCTCCTCGAACGCGTCAAGCGGACCGGCGAGCGGCTGCGCGAGGGCATCGAGGGGCTCGGGCACCCGCTGGTCGACCATGTGAGCGGTACCGGGCTGCTCCTGGGTATCGTGCTCACCGAGCCCGTCGCCCCCCAGGTGCAGGCGGCGGCTCAGGAGGCCGGACTCCTGGTGAACGCGGCCGTCCCCGGCAGGGTGCGGCTCGCCCCGCCGCTGATCCTCGGCGACGATGAGGTGGACGCGTTCCTCCACGCGCTGCCCGGTGTCCTGGACACGGTGCACCGGCACCGATGAGCCAAGACCGACCGGGGACTGAGGAGACGATGACCGAGGCGCAGCAGGGCGGCCAGGCCGTGCCGCAGACCCGCACCGCGCGACACCGCCGGATCGTGGACATCCTCAACCGGCAGCCGGTGCGGTCGCAGAGCCAGCTGGCCAAGATGCTGGCGGACGACGGCCTGACCGTCACCCAGGCCACGCTCTCCCGCGACCTGGACGAGCTGGGCGCGGTCAAGATCCGCAACGCCGGAGGCGAGTTGATCTACGCGGTGCCGTCGGAGGGCGGGTTCCGCACCCCGATGGCACCGCTGGGCGAGTCGGTCAAGGAGGAGCGGATGGCCCGCCTCGCGGGCGAACTGCTCATCTCGGCCGAGGCCTCCGCCAACCTGGTCGTGCTGCGCACTCCGCCGGGCGCCGCGCAGTTCCTGGCCTCCGCGATCGACCAGGCCGAGGTGTACGACATCCTCGGCACGATCGCGGGCGACGACACCGTTCTGCTGATCAGCCGCGACCCGGCCGGCGGCCAGCCGCTCGCCGACCACCTGCTGAGGCTGGCGCAGCGGGACCGCTGAACACCCCCGGGCTCCTTGGGCCGGGCGGCCTCGCGTGCCGCCCGGCCCTGCGCAATTCAGCGCAACGCGGAGAACCAGCGCCGGGGGTGGCGGGTGAGGCGGTAGCCGGCCACGCCCGCGATCGCGGCGAGCGCTCCGCCGCCGACCGTCCAGAACCACCGGGTGGACAGCCCGGAGAACCATCCCTTGGCCTTCTCCACCGGCCGCGGTGCCGACGCGGCGGCCGACGGCGTGGCCGAGGCCGCGGCGTCCGGCGCGAGGGTCGCCCCGGGGTTGACCGCCGGCGACAGCGGAGCCTTCAGGGAGGCGTTGTCCGGCTGGGCGTCCCCGTCCTTCGCCGTGATCGCCACGTCGGCCTGCACCGGCAGGCCGAGATCCTGTTCGGGCAGGTCGGTGGCGGACAGCCGCAGGTAGTACGTGCCCGGCAGCGGGTCGCCCGACCAGGGCTCGGCCCACGAGCGGACCCGGCGCAGCGAGCAGTCCAGGGTGAGCGTCTGCTGCCCGGTGCCGGCCGTCGCGGTCTGGGCGCCGGCCGTGCACGCCTGGCGGCGGCGCAGTCCGTCGAAGACGTCGGCGGTCCAGGTGGCCGCGCCGTGTCGGCTCGCGGCGGGCGGCAGGGTGAGGGTCACCGCGATCCGGTCGCTCTGCCCGGCGGCCGCGGCGAACGACCAGTACAGGTAGTCGCCGGTGGACCCCGACACCCGCACCGCCTGACCGGGCCGCACCGCCGTGGCGGTGAGGAAGGACGTCCCGGCCGAGGTGACCGCGGTCGGATCGGCGGACGGGGTCGGGGAGGCGGAGTCGTCCGCCGCGGCCGGACCGGCGACGGCCAGCAGCAGCGCGGCGCTCACGGCCGGCAGGAGGGCCGATGGGATGGCACGCATGGTCAGTTCTCCCTCCAGACGGCGACCCGCCAGCGCGCGAGCCACCCGGCGACCAGACCGGTGAGCAGCCCGGCCGCGGTGAGCACGACGAGCAGCAGCCAGCCGCGGCCCAGATCCGGCCCGTGCGGTGCGGGCGAGGCGGGCACCACGTCGACGGTCAGCTCCAGCGGCATCCCGGGGGAGGTGCGCACGGAGGCCGGGGCGGAGAAGGAGTTGCTCACCACGAGGCAGACGGTCCCCGAACCGGGCGCGGCACCCGGACCGGACGAGGCGGCCGACGCCGACGGCGTGGCGGAGTCGCTCCCCTCGTTCGACCAGCGCAGGCCGGTGGAGAGCACGTCGGTGCGCCCGCTGCCCGCGTCCGTGCCGCGGACCAGCTCCCGGCCGTCCTGGGACGTGGCACGCAGCAGGATCCCGTAGTCGGGGTTGACGGGCCGGTCGAGCGCGACGCTCACCGAGCTGCGCAGCTCCTGTCCCGGCCGTACCGGCACCCGGTACCAGCGGTGCTGGGCGAACTCCTGGCGGTCGGTGTAGACACCGGGGGTGAGGATCGGCGCGGTGTCGCAGCGGTCGGCGCCGGCCACCTGCTGCGGCGTCTGCCGGTAGGTGTCCTTGGCGCGGCTCACCAACTGGTTGAGCCTGCCGGTGAGTTGGTTCTGGCTCTGCACGGCGGTGTACGTGCCGCCGGTGGCGTCGGCGATGCAGGTCAGCTGGCGCCGGACCTTGTCGTCCAGGGTGAGGCCGAGGGTGTCGACCACCAGGTGCGTGCCCTGCGCGGCGAGTTCACGGGCGACGTCGCACGGGTCGGGCGGTGCGCAGTCGTCCTCACCGTCGGTGATGAGGACGATCCGCCGGGTCGTCTCGCCGCTGCCCAGGTCCTTCGCCGCGTTGCGCAGGGCGAGTCCGATGGGGGTCCAGCCGGTGGGGCGCAAGGTGGCGACGGCCGTCTTGGCCTCGGTCTTGTCCACCGGGCCGACCGGGGCGATCAGCTGGGTGTCCTTGCACCCGATCGTCTTGTCCTCGCCGGGGTAGGACGCCCCGAGGACCCGGATGCCCAACTGGGTCTCCTGGGGAAGGGCGTCCACCACCTCGTCGAAGGACTGCTGGGCCACCGATATCCGGCTGCGGCCGCCTATGTCGGCGGTGCGCATCGAGCCGCTCACGTCGAGGACCAGCTCGACCTTCGGCGGTTCCTTGGCGGGGGGTTCGTCGGCGGAGGCCGGTGGCGCGCCGAACATCGTCAGGGCAGCCAGCGCGCTGAGCAGACCGGCTGCGAACCGTCGTCTGATGATCACCCGAGGATCGTAGTGATCCGGCGCGCCAACTCCCAACGCGCCGGATCCGGATCGTCTGACGGCGGCCTGACACGGGCCTGGCGTTCGCCCGACACCGCCGCACCGCGCCTGGGGAACCTCACCCGGCCCTGACCCGCGGTGCCCTGAAAGGGAGTTGGGAACCGAAGAGTCTTGGCGTGGGGACAGCCCGCGCCCTCACCGGGGGAGGAGCCATCGTGCGCAAGGCGCTCATGCCCGTCGAGGAGGCCGCGGCGCCGTTTCTGACGCCCGAACAGAACGCCGAGCTCCACCGCGCTCCAAGGCCATCGTCAAGGAGGCCGGCAACGTCGGTGCGGGCACGTGTGAGTTCCTGGCGGGCAGGACGGGACGATCTCCTTCGGAGGTCAACAATCCGCCGCCAGGTCGTCGACACCGTGCTCAGCGGCAGCTACCGGCCCGCCACCAGCTCGCCGGCCGCCACGACCGCCGACCACCGGGACAACCGGAGCCTGCTCGCCTGCGACCCCGCGGGCGCGGCGAGGCTGCTGGACCAGGCGGGACCGGCGGCCCGGCCCGGACGGCATCCGCGCCCAGGGCGGTACGAAGCTCGAACTGAAGGTCGTCCTCGGCGCGGACTTCGGCCCCAACCGGTCGGCGCTGGAGCTGATCCAGCAGCAGCTGCGGAAGGCCGGCGTCGACGTCACGTCGAAGATCCACGACCTCGCCGGGTACCGCAGGCCAGAGCGGCCGGCGATGACGACCCGGCCCGGGGCAACGGCGCCCGCACCGACCCGGACATCCCGCGCACCGCCTTCTCCCGCACCCGGCTCGATCTCGCCCGCACCCGGGACCCCGGGCTCCGGCAAGCCCTGGACGCCCAGGCGGCCACCCCCGACCCCGCGCGCCGCGCCGCATACGTCGCGCAGGCCCAGCGCCGACTCCTGGAGCAGGGCTACCAGGTCCCCGTCTTCGAGATGACCAGCCTCTACGGCCTCACCGCCAGGGTCCACGACCTCGGGCTCGCACGCCGTCCCGGCCGCAGTTCCACGACGTCCGGCTGTCGTGGGAGGAGCAGGCCGCTCGCCGAGCCCCGCTCCGGCGGCCCGGTAAGACCGCCCGGACATGATCGAGGGCCCTGCCCCTCGCTGCGAGGAACAGGGCCCTGACCTGGGGAAAGCCCAGGTGCACCGTCGGGACGACAGGATTTGAACCTGCGACCCCTTGACCCCCAGTCAAGTGCGCTA
>CAYNNX010000235.1:0-7889 GCA_964398515.1 uncultured Streptantibioticus sp.
CCGCGATGCTAAGCGGCTGGCCGTGCAGCGCCGTACCCCGGCCCTTGAGTCGGGCGACGGGTCGGCCGAGGTCTATGACCTGCCTGCCGCGAACGGTGGTGAGCTGTCATGACCACCACGATCGAGTCCCTGCTGGAACTTGAGCTGGCCGCGGTGCGCGGCGAGCAGGTCCGCATCGACGGCAAGTGCTCCACGCTGGCCGGGCTGGCCGGTGCCGCACTGGTGTACCTGGTCGGCCAGAAGCGGCTGCGGCGCGCGACCAGCCTGCTGACCGCCGGTGTGCTGGGCATCGCCACGGCCATGCTGGCCTCGGTGCTGGCAGGGGTGATCGCATGATCGGCCAGCCCCTCGAGCGGATCTTTGCAGCGACGCCCCAGTCTTGCCGCGAGGCCCACCAGTGGGTGGGCAGCTCGCTGAGCGACGTGATCGGTGACCGGATCTACGACGCAAAGCTCGCCGCCGCCGAGTATGCGACCAACGCAGTCAAGTACGCAGGGCTGGGCGGCAAGTTCAAAGTTGCCATCGCCATCACCAGCGCCGATGTGACCGTGCACGTCATCGACGCCGGCGGCTCGGCCACCATCCCCACGACCACCCGGGACGGGGCCGACCACGACTCGGAGGGGGGCCGTGGTCGGCTCCTGGTCGACGCCTTGGCCGATGAGACCGGCATCGAACCGGCCGCGACCTGCCGCTGCTCACCGGGCGGCGCCGGGTACTGCTGCTGGTTCCGCTTCACCCGACGCTCGTCCGCTGCGGGGGTGGCGCCGTGACCTACCAGCAGACACGCAGCGCCATCGAGCAGGTCACCGCGGAACTGGCGGTCACCCACCAGCCGATCCACCGGCACCACCTGCTGATGCACCGCGCTGACCTGGAGGCCGAGCTCGCCGCTCAGCACTCGGCCATCTACGGGCCTGACCCGATCGCCGCCGAAGGCGGCCGGGACATGGCCCAGTCCCTGCAGGCATCGGCCGAGCTGCTGCGTCTGGCCGCGTTCACCGAGTTGTCGGTGGCGCTGTCGGAGTGGACGCCGGCCGAGGACCTTCGCGAGCAGCGGCGGTTCTGGCGTCACGGCTGGCAGTGGGTCCACCGGGTCGAGCCCGGCCAGATTCCCGGCACCGTGACGGTCCACTTCGCCGGTAGCGGCGACCGCGTCGTATTCGGCGCGGACGAGTTGGTGCGCACCAGCGGCCCGGATCACCTCGAGGTCATCGATCTGGCGCGGGAGGTGGGAGCCGACTGGTCGGAGACCCGCATGTGGGCCTGCCTGGCCGTGACCGCCAGCCGGTACCACCGCGCCGCCATGCTCGGTCTGCTGATCGCGCCGCTGGCTGCTCAACGGGTCGGCGACCGCGCCGCCGGAGTACTGCGCGACCTCGCCGAGGAGGAGGAACGCCTGTTCCGCGCCGACTACGGCGACGACGCCCCGGCCCTCCCTCGAGCGGGAGCCGACCTGGTCACCACACTCGACCGGCCGGAGCGAGCCGCCGAGGCCGCACCCGCCGAGCACCCCGCCGTCCCCCAGCCAGCGCCACCGGCCACCGGCACCGGCCGCCCTCCCGGGTGGCCGGTGCCGGTGGTGGCGCTGGCCGTCCTGGTGATCCCGGCGCTGTGGTGGGTGCGGCAGCACTGGCCCGAGCGCGTCACCGCCGCCCTATCCGCCCGCCTCGCCTTCTTCGCCCGGTTCAGCCGGGTGGCTCGGCACTGAGAACGGAGAACGCCGTGACCACAACCACTGACCGGGCCGAGCGGATCCGCCAGGAGATCGCCGAGATCCGCGACGCCGGACTGACGATCGAGGCCTTCGAGGCCATCCGGGCCCGTCACCCCGAGGACGTGCAGGCGATCGCCTACGGCCTGTCCGCCTGCGGCCCCCGCTCCCACAGGGAACAGGACGGAGCGAGCGCATGACCAGGCGAGAAGAAGTGCTGGCGCTGTCGCTGTGGCGGCCCTGGAGCTACTGCATCCTGCGCGTCGGCAAGGAGGTGGAGAACCGGCCCTGGGCCACGAAGTTCCGTGGGCTGCTGGTGCTGCATTCGGGCACCACGGTCCAGGAACTGATCGCCCGCCGGCTCATCGCAGACGGCCACCCACACGCTGAGGTCGTCGCCCGCGGCTTTGTCGGCACCGTCGTTGTGAAGGACTGCCATTCCGCCGACGACTGCCGGAGCTGCTCGCACTGGGCCTCTCCTGACGGCTTCCACTGGGTGCTGGCCGACCCGCAGCCGTTCCGCACCCCGATCCCCGGTCCGGGCCGCCAGCGGCTGTTCACACCGCCCGCCGAGGTCCTGGACCTCCTGTGCAGCGAAGGGCGAGTGCAGTGACCAGCGACAACACCGCCCCAGCCTCCACGATGACGGCCCCCGCGGGCGCCGACGCCCGGATCGGACTGTTTCCCGACAACGTCCAGCAGACCAGGCTGAGCGGTCTGGTCGGGCGCGGTAAGACCGGCACGCTGCTGCTCGGCTACGCCGCGAACCCGGTCTACCGGCTGGAGGCCGTCGACAGCAGCAAGGCTTCCTCCCTCACGTTGGAGGATGTAACCGCCGACGTCACCACCGAGGAGACCCGGTCGGCGACGGGGCCGGTGACGGCGGGCGGCACCAGCACCGCAGCGCTGGCGTCGGCTGCGGTCAAGCGGCCGGTCAGCGAGCAGGAGGCCCGGCGGAGGTACCGGGGCACGAAGCGGCAGCAGGAGCGGTACTGGCGGATGCTGCGCCGCCCCATGGACGCCACCGGCCGGGCCGCGACGCTCCACCGCCTGGCCGACGTTCACACCGAAGCGGCCTTCTACCTCGGCCACCTGTACACCTTCACCCACACCGGCGAGGCAGCCGAGCACGCCGCTCTGCTGACGGCGGAGTCTCATTTGCTGCGCGCGGTCGCCATGACCGAGGACCGGCCCGGCACCGACCAGGCCCGCTTGGTCGTGGTCGTCTGCGACCTCCCCGGCGCCCCCGAGCTGTGGGCCCGTCTGGCCCACACCGTCGACCACACCGCCCGCAGCCAGGTGCTGACCGCTCTGGCCGACGACATCACCACCCTCGGGCCCGACCACGACCCCGACGCCGCCCCCGAGCCCTTCGGGGCCGGGCACGCCCCGACCGTGGACCAGCAGTCCGCCGCGGTGCTGTACGCCCTGGCCCACATCCACGCCCAGCTCGCCACCCAGCCGCAGGCCGCCCGGCCAGCGCTCCCCGGCCCGCACCGCGGCCGTCCCTCGATCCATCGCACGGAAGGCACCCTCCGATGAGCACCCTGCCCGAGTTCACCGACGTCACCCAGTTCCTGGCCGGCCCCGCCACCGTCGCCCTCTCCCCCGACCCCGAGGCCGATCGTAAGCGCCGGGACGCGGCCCGCGCCCGCTACGAGCAGGCCGAAGAGGCCCTGGCCGAGCAGCTCGAGGCCCTGTACCGCACGATCGAACCCGCCCAGCGAGCCGGCCTGCTGCGCGCGATGCGGGACCAAGCCACCGTCCAGGCCGAGACGCACGAGGCCGCGTTCGGTCCCACCCCCGTCGACGGCGCCAACGAGGCTGGGGCGACCGACATGACCGGGGCGCTGACGCTGACCGCGGTCGTGTTGAACGCCCTGGCCGGTGTGGAGGCCACCCGCGCCGGCCAGGGGCCCCGCCCCAAGGTCGACCACCCCGCCGCCGAGCTGATCGAACGGCACGTCGGGGCACTGCTGGACCAGATGAGCGACCCCGACCTGGACGTCGAGGACCTGCACACGCTCATGTGCGGGGACCTGTACGACGCCCTCGTCGAGGTGGTCGGCGAGGACGCCGCCGAGGTGCTGATCACCATCGCCGACACCGTCCCGCAGCGCGACAAGCACGGCCGGCTGCTCACCGCCCTCGACGAGGCCCCGCCCCGCCGCGGCACCGTATCGGCCTGGCTGGTGTTCGTCCCGGTGGTCCTGGCCGCCGTCGCTGCCACGAGCGGCCACCTGCTGGCGGCCGCAGTCATCATGCTGATCGCCGGCGCGGTCACCTTTGTGTCCTGGCTGGCGCGGCGATGACCATCACCAAGACCCGTCGGGGGCGCCGCCCCGCCGCGGCCCGCCCGCCGGGAACCCGGCGGGCGAGGGCGGGCGCGCGGCGGCCCGCGACCGTGACCGTGCCGCGTCGCCGTACGGACTGCAACCTCGCACCGACCATGGCGGGCCGGATCGCTGACACCGTCTTGTACAGCGGGGTGGCCGCCCCGGTCTCATGGTGGCTGCTGACCCGCCCTGCCTACCTGGCCAACGGCCCGGCGATCGTGCTGGCCGCGCTCATCGGACTGGCCACGGCGGCCCGGGTGTGGCTGTACGGGCCACCGGCCTGGTGGCTGCGGGCGACCTCGGCGGACAACTGGCGTCTGGTGCGCCGGCACCACGGAGGCGCAAGTGAAGACCACTCCTGAGGCCACCCAGACCCACGCCGTGCCGGAAGAACCGGAAGAAGAAGGAGTGCCGCAGCAGGCCGCCCCCGCCCCCCAGGCGGAAGTGCCAGCACCGATGCCGATGAACCCCATCACCACAGACGACGCCGACGAGGACGACGACGAGCGCGGCGGACCACCGCTCGGCCAGCTCCTGATCGCCGCGGCCTGTCTGCTGGGCATCGGTGGCGTGCTCATCTATGAGTTCTTCGGCCTGATCGGGCTGCTGCTCGGAGTGGGCGTAGGCGGGTACGGCGCAGTCGCCATCGCCCGCCGCGCCCGCACCCGACGCAGCAACGGCTCAGCGGACAACTGGACCACCACCCGCACCCGCACCGTCCGTACCGGCGGCGCAGGTGTGCTGGGCGGCGGAAGTGGCGGGCGCCGGGGCGGCGGGGGTGGTGGGCCCCGCTCGGTGCTGGGCAGCCCCGGCCGCGGCAGCACAGGTCGTGGCGGATCGGGCGGCAGGTCGCCCATCCTCGGCGGCGGCCACCGCTCCGGCACGGGCCGCTCCGGAGCGGGCCGTGGCGGGATCCTGACCGGCGGTCCGAGCGGTCGCGGAGGCCGTGCCGGCCGCGGATCAGGCGGCTCCTGGGACGGCTCGGCCGGGACAGGACAGCCCGGCCAGCCGGTCGGACGGCTGCGCAGAGCGGCCGGGCGCATCCCCGGCATCCGCCGCCTCCCCGGCCTGGCCCCCCGCACCGCCGACGGCCGACGCGGAACCAGCACAGGACGTAGTGGCCGAGCGGGGAGCGCCGCCGGCCGTCGCGGCAAGGGCGGTACCGCCAGCGCGGCGGGGCGCCGCGGTGCAGCCACCGGCAACCGGCCGGGCAACAGCAGTGCCAACCGCCGTGATGGCGGCGCGGCGCCGGCAGGAGAGACCGCCCCGACGACGCGTCGTGGCCGGGCCGCCGCCGCAGCTCGGCGCCGGTGGCGGGCCTGGAGTGCCGAGCGCGACATCGCATGGCCGGTGGTGGCGATGGCCATGCGCAGGTACCGGCGCTGGCGCGGCCTGCCCGATGAACCACCGGCCCAGGCCCAGCCTGCTGCCGGGTCCGGCCCCAAGGGCCCGGCGCCCAAGCAGGCCGCCCCCGACCCGCTGGACCCGGCAGCCTACGGCCCCGACCGGCGCCGCCGCAGGCAGCGGCCCGAGCAGCACACAACCACCACCACTAGGAGGAACAGGACGATGTCCACAACCTTCCCGCTGGCCGCTGTCGCGGCCGAAATGAACGCGGCCGCGGCCGCGCACGCTCCCGTCGACATGTTCCAGGTCGCCCGCGAGCTGGACCAGCTGCGCGAGGTGCCCGTGGGCGTCGGCATGGCGGTGCGCACCTACACCCAGCGGCTGCAGGCCGAGTACCCCATCCACCCGGCCGTCGTCGACCGGATCTTCCAGCTGTACAAGCAGGTCGCCGATTTGGTCCCGATCGCCGAGGAGATCTCGGTGCTGTTCCGCCAGGTCCACGCCAAGGATCTCCAGCGGGAACAGGCCCCGCGGACCAACGAGCATGCCTGGAATGTCTGACCCCCACCGACCTGGCATCCGCACACAGTTCTCGCACCAAAGGAGCACCGACGGTGGGCACCACCAGGAGCAAGCGCAACACCAAGACCGTGGACTGGTCCCTGGTCCCCCGCGGCCCGGTCTCGGCGACCGTTCAGGCGGGACTGGGGCTGGCCACCGCCTCCGCCATCGGTAACGCCGTGCACCTGAGCCCCGTCTGGGGCGTGGCCGCGGCCGCCGTCGGCGCGTTGGGCACTGCCTTGGTGAGCGCCCACCGCCACGCCACCCCGACCGCCCTGATCTACCGGATGAGCTGCTGGGCCGGCGCGGGCGGCTGGCTCACCTGGACCCTGGTCGTCTCCCCGTTCCAGCGCGACACCCTGGTCGCCCTGGCCGTCGAGATGGTCGCGTTCGGGATCACCGCACCGTTCGCCAACCACACCCGCCCGGCCGGCCAGCACACCGGTAGTTCGGTGGTGCTGGCCGGCGGGGGAAAGGTCGGTCGCAGCTGGGCCGAGCGGATTTACCGGGTCTGCCGCATCCACGTCACCGTCACCGACATCCGGCACTGGCAGACCGGCACCGGCTACGACGTCCACGTCGACCTGCCCACCGGCGGCGCAACCAAAGCCAACCTGGAACGCGGCGCTGCAGGCCTGGCCGCCGACGCTCGCCTGCCGATCGGCTGCGGCGTCGAAGTCGCCGACGGCTACCACTACGGCTCGGCGATCCTGCGGGTCTCCACCGTCAACCGGCTGTATGAGGACATCCCCCAGCCCGACGACCTCGGCGAGCAGCGAACCATTCTGGAGCCCGTCCCGCTGGGCGAATACCACGACGGGTCGGTCGTGTCCGCCCCGCTGCGGGAACTGTCGGGCCTGGTCGTCGGGCAGAAGGGCTCAGGCAAGACCAACCTTCTGGACCTGTTCACCCTCGGCGTCGGGCTGTGCCGCGACGCGCTGGTGTGGCACATCGACCTCAACGGCGGCGGCATGAGCCAGCAGTGGCTCCACCCGTGGCTGGAAGACGAGTGCCACCGGCCCGCCCTCGACTGGGCCGCCTGTACCCCCGGCGAGGCGCTGCTGATGGTGCAGGCCGCCCTGGCGATCGCCAAGGACCGCAAGAAGTCCTACCGCAAACTCAAGATCGCTGCCAACAGCCGGTTGCTGCCGATCTCCCGCAGACTCCCCGAGATCGTCATCATCGTCGACGAAGGCAAGACCGTTCTCGCCCCCACCGCACGTGGCAAGATCGGCCAGATCCGTGACGGGCTACACGAGATCCAGGAGATCGCCCGGGACGCCGGCGTCAACGTGGTCGCCTCCGCGCTGCGCGGCGTGAGCACCACCATCAACCCCGACTTCAAGGCCCAGTCCGGTCTGAAGATCTGCACCTTCGTCGACACCGACGCGGAGCTGGCCTACGTCTTCGACTGGAACAGGGGCATCACCACCAAGGACCTGCCCACCCCCGGATGCGCCTTCATCCAGTACGGCGCCGGTGGCACCGCGCCTCGCGCTTTCAAAGCCCGGCTGATCAAACCGCTTCAGATCGTCAACGCCGCCCTGCAGATCGCCGAGCAGCGACCCGAACTCGACGAGGCCGGAATCGCCGCCGCCGGTGAGGCCTACCTGCACCGCTACGCCCGGATGCGTGAGCACTTCACCGGCGACCTGGACGATGAGGAGGACGACGACACCGTCTACGCCGCCCTGCCCAGCACGCTGCCCCCAGCCTTCGACGACAACGTCAAGCAAGGCGTGCCAGTCCCGCGTTCCACCAGGCCGGCGCCGAGCGCGGCCGACTGGCCCACGGTGGGCTCCCCCGCAACGACGGTGCCCACCGTGACCAGCGCCGCCGACTGGGCCGACCCTGCCGATCTGGTGACCGCCGAAGCCCGGCGGCCTGTCCTGGTCGGTGCCGCTTCCGAATGGCCGGACCTGTTCACCGCC
>CAYNNX010000235.1:7989-11609 GCA_964398515.1 uncultured Streptantibioticus sp.
GCCGCCAAGTCGCAGACCGCCGGCCTGGGCCCGCGACCGGTCCCGCAGATTCTCACCGACCTTGAGGGCCTGTATGCCGCGCACCGGACCGACCGGCTCCACACCCACGTCATCCTCGCGCTGCTCGGCCAGCTGGATCCCGAGCTGACGGCCAAGAAGTTCTCCGTGCTGATGGAGAGCTGCGGCATCGCCCCCGCCAAGGAAGCCTTCGGCCCCGAACGGCGCCGCGGCTACCTGCTGGCCGACGTCCAGGCCGCCATCCAGGCCATCCGCGACGGTTCTCACATTCCGCCGCGCGACATCTACGCCTGGCCGCCGACCAACTGATCCGCCCACTTCCTGATGAGGAAGGAACCAACGAATGACCACCTACTACACCCTCGTGTTGATGGGCGATTCTGTCGGCTGGCAGATCGGGACCGACGACGCCATGGCGGTCAACAGCGACCCGCGCCGCCTCCCCGCCGCCAACATCACCGACGGCTACCCCGGCGCCGACTCGATCGCCGACCTCGCTAAGCACTGGCAGGTCGCGGCCGTGGAACCGATCGGCACCATCACCGACCTCGGCGACGGCTACTTCGAAGCCGACGACTGGACGGTTATCGGTAATGAGCCAATCGGCCTGTTCCTAGGCCCACAGGCCGAGCTTGTCCTCGCCGCCATCGAGACCGGCGAGAAGGAATTGAACGTCAAGACCACCCCGGGCAGCCCGCAGGAGATCTTCCACAAGGAGACCGACGCCCAATACGAACTCGACCTCGACGGCCGTGTCCACGCCTATCTCACTGCCGTCGAGGACGCCCTAGGCGACGCCGGGTACTGGTGGGTCACCGCTGCCGGAGTCGACTACGGCAACCCGATCCTCGCGCTGGCCGCCCGCGACCTGATCGGCACCACCGAAACGTGGATATGGGAGGCATACGACTTCCTGACCGACCCGTGGGTGGCTGCTCTCGGTCCCATCCATCCCGACGACGCCCAGCGTCTCGCCGAAACCAAAACCACACCCGGGACGGAGCCGCGGCCATGAGCGCCGACCGGGGCCACCTGCGGGCCGGCACCAGTCCACCCGATTCAGCCGCACTCGGCGGTCACGATCTTGCAAGGGGGGTTCTTCTTCCCTTCGACCCCAACAAGACGGCGACTGCGCATGTGCATCGCCTGGGCCGACGTGTTGAAAGCCGCCTCACCATGACCGCCGCCGAAAGACTCCCGGCCGAGCGCCGCCGCCGCGCCCCCGAGGACTGACCAGCCTTGGCCACACCGGTCCGGGTTCATTCCGGACCGCTTAGTCCCACCAGCCCCTGAAGGGGGACCTTCACCGTGACCAGCACAGACACCGTCAGCGTCAGCAGGGCTGTGCCTGGCCGCGAGTTGGGCAGGGTGAGCTGTGCAGAAGAGTGCCCTGATTCGCCTGATCAGTTCTTGCGTGTCACACGGGCCAGCGCGGCCACTTCGCGTGTACGGTTCCACGCAGGACGTCGCGTTACGCGAGGTCTGGCCAGAAAATGCGGCGACGACGACTCGTCCGCCCCGGAGCGCCAACTCCGATCCGGGCGAGAAGCCGCCGCCGCCGTCTTCTGGCGGAGTCGGAATCCCGTGGCGGGGAGACCGGCCCCTTTGCCCCATCGGTCATTCGAACCCTTTAACCGAGGAGCACCCCTTGAGGGTACAACCCCATGCGTGCCGTCTTGTAGACGACACCCCGAGATTTGCGTTGGTTACGCCCCCCACTGCGGCGAAACCATGCGTTTGTCCCCCGCGCCGGCACGCCCGGCCCACCAGCTCCCCCAGCAGCGTCCTCAACCCGCCCGGCACGCCTTCGCGTCCCGGGCTGTCCGTGCTGCCACCCGGGGGTCATCCTGCGGACTTTGGAGTGGTCATGACGTAGCAGAAGGGGCGCCCCTCAGAGAGGTGACGCCCCAACTTGGTGTCGTATTCAACGGCCCGGTGCCACATCGTCCGGATGAACGGCCAAATCCTTCTGGACGACAAGCGCCGAGCCGGTAGATCCGCACGCCCTTATGCGTGCTGGAAGCTCGGAGGCTGACGATAGCAGATTTGCGTCGTCAAGTTGGCTCTGAGCGCCCTGAGTTCGAGGGCGGTCAGGCCGCTCTTGAACTCGTTACCGCGCAGGTTCTACCCCGCGGCGCGTATCAATCGCGTAGTGACCAGGCAAAAGCTGAGTGGGGGTTGGCGCATGCCATCGCTCAGGTGCCGGTCGTGCGTGAGTCCTACGACGGCGGGGTGAACTTCAGCCGGTACTGGAAGGGCCGCTGCTACGAGCGGCCGCTGACCGGCAAGCTCCCGCTGCGTCCTGCCGCCGTCCCCACCTACGACTGGAACACCGAAACCGGCCGGCTCCTGGTCGCGGACTTCGACGTCTCGCTGGCGCGGCAGCTGAACATCCCCGACCCGCTCGGCTGGGTCCGGGACGAAGCGCGCTCGTTCGCCGCGCTGATCCGGTCGCTGGGCGGGTCGTGCATCGTCGACTGCTCGCCGACCGGCGGTTATCACGTCTACGTCCTGTTCTCCCGCGCGCTGCCCTTCGAGGACCTCAAGGCCGCGGCGCAGGCGCTGGAGGTCCGCTACAAGTCGCTGGACCCCAAGCCGATGCAGAACAAGTTCGGCTTCATCGCCCCGCCCGGCGCACCGCACAAGCTCGACAAAGGCACCGGCCGGTTGACCGGCTGGCGGACGCTCGTGACGCCGCTGGAGCAGGCCCAGCGCGCCGCCGCCTTCCCCAACGGCGCCGAGGTGTGGTCGGCGCTGGTCCAGGAACTCACCGCCGAAGCCCAGCAGGTGCGGCCCACCGCACAGACCACGGTCGCCGGCACCAAACCACGCCCCACCGACCTGCAGGCGGTGCTGGAGCAGCTCCCCCACGACGACGCCGGGATGCCGTGGCAGCCGCTGGTCGGCGGCCACCGGCCCCTCGCTGCCGAGCTGGCGGCCATCGCCGCCACCGGTCACTTCGACGGCTACGGCGGCGACCCCAGCCGCGCCCGCCAGGCCGTCCTCACCGCGGCCGCCGCCCGCGGCTGGCGCTACGACCAGGTCCTAGACCAGATCCGCAGCGGTGCCTGGAGCGGCCTAGCCGACCTGTACGCCCGCAACCCCAAGCAGGGCCGGATGACCCGCCTGCTGCCCTTCGAGTGGCAAAAAGCCGTGGCCTTCTGCGCCACGGCGAAGCCTGCCTCCAACTCTGACATAAAGGGGAGAGACCCACACCCCGCCACCCTCCCCCGCTCTCCTGCAGTGCTTGGGGAGAGCGTCGGTGCGGACGGTCCCAGCCACGGGCCTGTACATTGTAAAGATCTTGGGTCGGGTGGGCCCGTTTCTCTGACCTGCTACAAGCTCATCCGGGTGTGGCAGAACGCTGTCCATGTCGCTGAGCACGACCCCGCGCAGAGAGCCGCGTGGGGGCCCAAGGCGACTCTGACGGTGCGAGCTGTGCTACGCGCGCTGGGCCGAGCCGCCCAGTCCCAGGGCCGAATCGTGATCGAGCACGGCTGCCGAAGCCTGGCCGAGAGTACGGCCGGCCTGTCGCACGAAGCCGTGGCCAAGGCCCTCAAACGGCTCCGTGAAGACCCCGATCCATTCATCGTGCTCGAACG
>CAYNNX010000236.1:0-11528 GCA_964398515.1 uncultured Streptantibioticus sp.
AGAGGTAGTCCAGACCGACGTCGACCAGGAAGCGCAACCGCTCGTTGACCTCCTTCAGGACCCGCTCGGCGATCTTCTTGTCGCGCGCGGTGAGCTTGAGGTCACGCAGGAACTCCGCGCAGTCGCTGATCGACATGGCGGAGATCTCGGCGATCGACTTTCCCGCGATCGTGACGGCGAGGACGATCGGCTTGAGGCGGGTGCCCTCGCAGGTGGGGCAGGGCACCTCGCGCATGTAGCCCTCGAAGCGCTCACGGCTGGAGTCTGTCTCGGCCTCCGAGTGGCGGCGCCGTACGAAGGGGATCGCGCCCTCGAAGGCCGTGGTGTAGGAGCGCTCGCGTCCGTACCGGTTGCGGTAGCGCACCTGGATCTGGGTCTTGTGGCCGTGGAGCAGGGCCTTCCTGGCTCGCTGCGGGAGGCCGGCCCAGGGCACATCGGTGCGGAAACCGAGCTCGTCGGCGAGAGCGCCGACGAGCCGGGCGAAGTAGTCGCGGGTATGGCCGAGCGACCAGGGGGCGATCGCCCCCTCGTCGAGGGACTTCTCCTCGTCGGGGACGATGAGCTCGGGGTCGACCTCCATGCGGGTGCCGATGCCCGTGCAGTCGGGGCAGGCGCCGAAGGGCGAGTTGAAGGAGAAGGAGCGCGGCTCCAGCTCTTCGAAGGAGAGGTCGTCGTAGGGGCAGTACAGGTGCTCGGAGAACATCCGCTCGCGCTGCGGATCGTCCTCGGGCAGGTCGACGAAGTCGAGGATGACCATGCCGCCGGAGAGGCCGAGCGCGGTCTCGATCGAGTCGGTGAGGCGCCGCTTGGCGCTCTCCTTGACGGTGAGGCGGTCGACGACCACCTCGATGGTGTGCTTCTCCTGCTTCTTCAGCTTCGGCGGGTCGGTCAGCTGGACGGTGACGCCGTCGACGCGGGCCCGGCTGTAGCCCTTGGTCTGCAGGTCGGCGAAGAGGTCGACGTACTCGCCCTTGCGCTCGCGGACCAGCGGTGAGAGGACCTGGAAGCGGGTGCCCTCCTCCAGCTCCAGGACGCGGTCGACGATGGCCTGGGGGGACTGCCGGGAGATCGGGCGGCCGCACTCGGGGCAGTGGGGCTTGCCGATGCGGGCGAAGAGCAGTCGAAGGTAGTCGTAGACCTCGGTGATCGTGCCGACGGTCGAGCGCGGGTTGCGCGAGGTGGACTTCTGGTCGATGGAGACAGCGGGCGAGAGGCCCTCGATGAAGTCGACGTCCGGCTTGTCCATCTGGCCCAGGAACTGCCGAGCGTATGAGGAGAGCGACTCCACGTAGCGGCGCTGCCCCTCGGCGAAGATCGTGTCGAACGCGAGGGACGACTTGCCGGACCCGGAAAGGCCGGTGAAGACGATGAGGGAGTCCCGGGGCAGGTCCAGCGAGACGTTCTTGAGGTTGTGTTCGCGAGCGCCGCGGACGGTGAGTCGATCGGCCACGCCGGTCCGTACCTTTCGTAGAAACGGAGGGGCGGTGTGCCCCTCTGAGCCCCCCAGTCAGCGTAACCGGGACGCCTTCCGCACTTCTGGGCGATGGGCCGAACCCCCGAGTCGATCTTCTGGTCGCTCTTCCTTTGATCGATCTTCGATCGTCGTCTTTCGATCGGCGTCTCGATCTGCGCCTTCATCGGCGGCCGGTCTTCGATCGACGGTCCAGGGTTCGGTGCTGATGTCGTTCGGTGTTCCGTGGAGGTCTCTGTCGGTGTCTTCGTCGTGTCTCGTGTCGCGCTGAGCCCGCTCCGAGAGCGGGCTCAGCGTGGGAATGTGCTCGCACCGAGCCTATAGCACGCGCATTCGATTTACGGCCGGATGCGTCCAGGTTCACCCGGCCGTGTGAGTCGCGCTAGCGTCGTAGCGGGACACCGTTCAAGGAGGCGCCTCGTGTCCGTCCAACGACCCGACCCCGTCAGCGATGCGGCCGCCGTCCGGGAAGCCACGGACCGCCTGATCGAGGCGGTGTCCGCACTTCCGCCCTCCACCGTCACCGAGCCGTCGCGGCTTCCGGGCTGGACCCGGGGGCATGTGCTCACCCATCTCGCGCGTAATGCCGATGCCCTGGTGAACCTCCTCACCTGGGCCCGTACCGGCGTCGAGACGCCGATGTACGCCAGCGCGGAGGCCCGTGACAAGGACATCGAGAACGGCGCGACACGCCCCCTCGCGGAGCAGCTGGAAGACCTGCGCGACTCCGCCCGGCGGCTCGCCGACGCGGTCGAGGCCATGCCGCCGACGGCCTGGGCGGCGCAGGTGCGCACCCGGCAGGGCGGGGTCCTGCCGGCTGCCGAGATTCCGGCGAAGCGGCTCGCGGAGATCCACCTGCACCACGTCGACCTGGACATCGGCCGCACCTGCGGCGACCTGCCCGCCGAGTTCGCCCGGCGCGAGCTGGCGCTGCTGGTCGACGGCCTGACCGCGCGCGAGGGCATCCCCGCCGTCCGGCTCCACGACGCGGAGACCGACACGACCTGGGACATCGGGGCCTCGGACGAGCCGGAGCTGAGGGTCGCCGGTTCGACCGGCGCCCTGCTCGCCTGGGTCACCGGGCGCAGCCGGGGTGATGAGCTGACCGCGGAGCCCGACACCGCCCTGCCCGTGCTCCCGCCGCTAGGGTGACTGCCATGTCGTACACCGGAGTTGTGACTGTCGGCGGCGCGCCGGACGTCCACGAGCTCAGCGATCTGATGATCTCCAAGGTCGCCGTCGGCCCTATGGACAACAACGCCTACCTCCTGCGCTGCCGGGCGACCGACGAGCAGCTGTTGATCGACGCGGCCAACGACGCCGGCACCTTGATCGAGCTGATCGGCAGGGACGGGCTGGCCTCCGTGGTGACCACGCACCGGCACGGGGACCACTGGCAGGCGCTGGCCGCGGTGGTCGAGGCCACCGGGGCCCGCACGTATGCGGGGAAGTACGACGCGGAGGGCATTCCGGTGCCAACGGACGTGCCGCTGTCCGACGGCGACACCGTTCGTGTGGGGCGGGTCGAGCTCACCGCGCGCCATCTGGTGGGCCACACCCCGGGCAGCATCGCCCTGGTCTACGACGACCCGCACGGCCACCCGCATCTGTTCACCGGGGACTGCCTGTTCCCGGGAGGTCCTGGACGGACAACAAATCCGGCGGACTTCACGAACCTGATGGACGGGCTCGAAGCGAAGCTCTTCGGTGCTCTGCCTGATGAGACGTGGGTCTATCCGGGCCACGGGAAGGATACGACGCTGGGGGCCGAGAGGCCGCACCTGGCGGAGTGGAGAGCCCGAGGCTGGTAGCCGTTACCCGACCGGGGGCCGCCCAGCGATGGGACGCCCCCGCTTCGGTGTTGCCGCACCGCCGCGAGGCCTGACCGACGACCTTGAGCACACAAGGAGTCGGCTGTGCCGATTACAGCGCTTTTCGCCCGACTGACTCCCCCGTGGGAAGTCTGCCGACCGCGGCCGAGTTGCTCGCGCAGGTGTCGCGGTGAGCGCGATCGAGTCGGGCCTGGTGTACGAGCTCCGGCCGGTTCCTGGCGCGGTGCGCACCGTGGACGGCACCGTGACCGTGCTGCAGGCCGGCCCGATCGGGCCGAAGACGTGGGTCACGGTCACCGGCCGCGTGTTCCCCCGGTCGAGGACCTGGAGGAGTACGAAGAGCCGGGGCTGGTCGGCCCGCACCTGTGGCTCACCCTCCCCGAGCGCCTCGGCGACCCGGTCCGGAGGGCGGCGGCATGAAGCGCTTCCCGATCCCGCGTCCGACCGAGGCCGCCGCGATCGCGCTGCAGCTGCTGCGCGCGCCGACCGGTGGGAGCAGCCAGACGGTCATCCACGCCAAGCGCGTGAAATTCGGCCGCATCGTCAACCGGGGGCGCTGATGTACAGCCCCGACTTGAAGCTGTGCGGCATGCTCCTGGCCGACGGCGCGCCCGTCGTCTGCTCGGCTTGCGCAGCAAGAAGGCCCCCGGCCGGAGCGATCCGGTCGGGGGCCTTCATCTTGCGCCGTTACTCGGGGCGGATGTGCTCCGCCTGCGGGCCCTTCTGCCCCTGCGTGACATCGAAGGTGACCCTCTGGCCCTCTTCCAGGGAGCGGAAGCCCGAAGACTCGATGTTCGAGTAGTGGGCGAAGACGTCGGGGCCGCCGCCGTCCTGCTCGATGAAGCCGAAGCCCTTTTCGCTGTTGAACCACTTCACGGTACCGCTGGCCATGCCTTCTCCTTCAAGGAAGTACCGGGTCCCGCACCGTGCGGGATCCGGAGGTGATCGCCCTGGTTCGGAGAGGCGCTGAACAGCAAGAACGCCCGTGAGCGTGTCACGGGCGAACAGGACTTCGGAACCACGACTACTGGCATCGACGCTACACGCCCCGCAGCCACCCGGCCACCGGAACACGGCCAGACGCGATGCGCGCGGACCCGGAGCCGGCGTCCAGCGGCCCCCTCGGCTGCTGGGCGGTGACGTCAGTGGGTCGGGCTGTCGCTCGGGAAGCAGGTGGCCGGGTGGTTGAAGCAGTAGTCCGTCGCCGAGCTGAACGCGGTGGATGGGAACGCCGAGCCGGTCCAGGGAATCTCCACCGACCGGGACGGACTCGGGCTCGGCGTGAGGTTGGCTGTCGGCGGTGTGCTGCTGTGCGCCGTGACCGGATGCGGCCCCCACCCGGTCACGGCGCACAGCAGGATCACGGTCACGGCCAACCCCCCACGGCGCACGCCCCGCACCGGATGCCCGAACCGGTGGCGGCCGCAGGCAGTTCACGTCAGTTGGCGGGCGGGACTCACATGTGCGGGAGGCGCTGTCCCCCACGAGCGCCGGAGTCCGCAGAAGCGCGGATCCTTCAGCTGGTCGCAAGGGTGACACCCGCGGGCGCGGAGCGGATTGTGGCGCGAGCGCGGGTGGTGAGGGCCGTAGGGGGGCGGGCGCCCGTCGGTGTCCGCCCCCCTGTGCCGCCGTCCACGGGCAGCCGCGTTCTGCCCACAGGGTCCCGGCGGTCTGCCTACATGAACACCTGGCTCACTGAACCAGTACCCGCCTTACTTGAACCAGTAGCGGACGCCGTGGTGGTGCGAGCAGGTGCCGGAGAAGTGCGCCGAGAAGCTGAAGGTGCCGTCCTTGCACTGGGCGGTGGCGCCGCGCGGGTGCCTGACCCAGGGTGCGCACACGCCGGTGGTGTGGTGAGCGCAGTGCGGAGCCGGGCGGGCGGGGGCGGCCTGGGCCTGTCCGGCGGGTGCGAGGAGAGCGAGGGCGGCGGCCGCGGCGATGGCGGCGCCGACTATGCCGCGCTTGGCGGATATGTGCCGTGGCCCGGTGGCCGGTTCGGGGATGGCTGTGGTGCGGCTCATGGTGGCCCCCTGAGGTGTCGGATGAGGATCCGAATCATGGCGGCCTTGGTGATGCACTGGTCGGCAAACCCGAGTTATGTGATGAAACGGTGATGACGGCGTGTATTCGCCATCACAGCACCGCGGCCGGACGGCGGCGCCGGCTCACGCGGTGCGGCCGGTCGCTAGGGTCACCCCATGGCAGACACGGAGGACCCGTTCGGCACCGCCCTCCGCAGCTGGCGGCAGTGGCAGGCGACGCCGTGGGGCCGGCTGCGCTACGTCCTGGCCGAGGCGCATGTGGTGCGGCACCTCGGTGGCGGTGAGGATGACGTGACGCCGCGCACGATCCTCGATCTCGGCGGCGGGGACGGCGGTGACGCGGTGCGTCTCGCCGCGCGCGGCCACCGCGTGACCCTGGTCGACCAGTCCTCCGGGATGCTCGCGGCGGGGCGTGAACGTGCGCGTGAGGCCGGGGTGGGTGACCTCGTGGAGTGCGTGGAGGCCGATGTGCTGCGGCTGCCGGAGGCGGTCGGGGCAGGGCGGTTCGACGCCGTGCTGTGCCACAACGTCATCCAGTACCTGGACGATCCGGCCGCGGTGCTGCGCGCGGCCGTCGCGCCGCTGCGGCCGGGCGGGGTGCTGTCCGTGATGGCCATCAACAGGCATTCGGCCGCGCTGCTGGCGGCGGTGCGGGAGCAGGATCCGGCTGCGGCGCTGGCGGCGCTCGACGACCGGACGTACCGCACCATGACGTTCGACACCCCGGTCCGGCTGTACGCGGCCGACGAGCTCGTCGCGGAGCTCCGCAGGCTGGGCTGCTCGGAGGTGTACCACTACGGGATCCGGGCGTTCTGCGACTACATCACCGACGACGTGCGCAAGCGGGATCCGGAGTACTTCGCGCAGATCGAACGCCTGGAGCGGGCGGCGAGCGACCGTGCGCCCTTCAAGCACACCGCGCGGATCTTCCAGTTGGTCGCGCGCAAGCCCTGACGGTCCGAGGGCCTGCGGCCTACTCGTCGGTGCGGCGGCCGGTGTTGCGGCGGACGCGCTGCGCGACCTCGCCGCTCTCGGTCTCCCACCAAGGGCGGACCATCTCCGGGGCGTCGGCGGCCTCCACGGCGGACGCCGGGGCGGTGGCGGGCCGGGGCGGCGGGGCTGCCGGGACCAGT
Organism: uncultured Streptantibioticus sp.; assembly: GCA_964398515.1. Lineage (GTDB taxonomy): Bacteria > Actinomycetota > Actinomycetes > Streptomycetales > Streptomycetaceae > CAYNNX01. The sequence continues at coordinate 6,479 of CAYNNX010000236.1, forward strand.
TCGCGGTCGAGGCGTTCGTCGAGCTCGGCGGCGCGGACCCGCTCGGCCCGCCACCACTCGACGAAGACGGCGAACAGGAACGGCAGGCCGATGAGCTCGGCGATGGTCAGCATCAGGCCGCCGCCGATCATCTGGTCGCGTTGCAGCGTCGGGCCCCAGGTCCGCGGATGGGTCGCATACCAGTGGCCGGCGACGAGGGTTCCGCTGGTCATCACCACGATGCCGGGTACCGAGTCGAACAGCCCGTCGGCGAAGACCAGGAGGGCGCGCACCGGGTGCGTGCACCAACGCGGCAGCATCTCCTGCCGCGTGAGCATCGGCAGGACGAACAGGCAGCCGGTGAGCAGCAGTTGGACGTGCATGAGCTGCCGCACGCCCTCGTCGCGCAGCGCGGTCTGGAAGTACGGCGTGAAGTAGATCGACAGCTCCGATACCAGGACCAGGACGGTGCTGACGAACGGGAACGTGAGCACGCGGACGACGGCGCTCGCGACGAACCCCTCCAGGCGGCGGCGTCCGGACTCGGCCAGGGCCCGGGAGGCGAGAGTCAGGGGGTCTCCGAGGGCGAGGCCCAGCGGCGCCAGCAGGTCGAGAACGATGTTCTGCACGGCGGCCGGCCAGAACAGCACTCTGCTGTAGACCATGAGGGCGGACATCGTCGCGAAGACGATCATGCCCAGTCCCAGGACGGCGAAGGCCACGGTCCGAGCGGTCGACCATTGCTCGCCGCGGCGCCGCAACCGCACCACCCCGGCGGCGTAGAGGCCGCCCAGCACGCAGACGGCCGCGAGCGCGAACGGGTCCAGTTCCCATGTGCCGAGAAACCGGGAACCCGTCAGCTCCGGCAGAACTGTCACCGCCAAGGTGCTCACCGGCACCCACCTGCTCTCGCTTTGCCCTGGTGTCTCCTCGATTGCGGCCACCAGGTTAGACGGCGTGCCCCAGGGGTCCGCGCGCCGGGGCGCGTGTCAGGCGTCTGCCGCGTCAGACACTGGCCGTGTCAGGCGTGGGCCTGGTCGCGGCTGGCTGGAGCATGCGGGAACCCGCGAGGATCACCGTGCGCGTCAACGCCCGTGCGTCTGCCCTGCGGCCGCCACCTCCCCGATCACCCGGTCGAGCACCCGGCTGCCCTCGGGCGGCAGCAACGGCTCGTACGTCCAGGCGTGGCCCACCCAGTGATCGGCCAGGTGGTCGTCGGGGAGCGGGGTGAGGCGCAGCAGCGACCGCCACAACGGGTCGAGTACGGGACCGAAGGCGCGGGCGTCCGCGCGGTCCGCGACCATCATCAGGTGGACCCCGGCGGACGGACCCTCGTCGGCGAGGTACCGCAGCTGCGTGACGGCCTGTGCGTCGAAGCCGTAGGGGAAGCCGTGCACGACGAGAAGCCGCGGGCCCGGGTCGAGATCGGCCGGGAGGGACTCGGCGGCTTGGGCCTGCAACGCCATCTGGACCAGATCGACCCGGTGCGTCATCGCGCTCAGCGCCTCCGCGACGCCGTCGGCCCCCGCGGCCGCCCTGTCTGCGTGACGCAGCAGCCCCGCCCGCGCCAGCGGAGCGAAGGCGGCCGCGGCCGTGCCGGCGGGATCCACCAGGTGCACCGTCACGTCGCCGGCCGGGTGCGCGGCCAGCAGCCGTACCGTGAGCGCCAACGCGACGTCGAGGGCGCGCTGCCGGAGCTCACCGGGATCGGCGGTGGACGACGCACCCGTGTCGCTGCCGCTGTCGACCCACAGCCCGCGCCGCAGCGGCAGGCGGACGAGCATCGGGATGCGCAGCTCCGGCACCTCGGGCAGGTGCAGATCACCGAGGCGTACGGCGAGGGGGGTCTCGGCGGGAGTGCGGTAGCCGTGCCAGGCCGGGCTCTCCCAGCCGGCGTAGGGCGGGGGCAGGGCCGCTTCGACGACCTCGGACTCGGCGGTGAGCTGCCGCAGATCGTGGTCGAGGCAGGCCCGGGCCTGGTCCACCAGGGTGTCGCGCTTGGCGCGGGCCTGGTCGCGTGCCGCCTCAGCGGCCGGTCCGCAGCGGGTCGCGGGGTCGGACAGCACCTGGTCGAGTTCGCGTTCGAGCCGGGATTCGGCGAAGTCGACGGCGCCGCGGTAACCGGCGATCGAACGCGTGAGATCTTCGAACATGCCCATGACCTGGTTGTAGAGCCGCTCCTCCATGGACCAGCCTGCGGCGTCGCCCGCGATCGGCTCCGCCGGGTCGGGGCGGTCCTCCGGTGCCGTCGCCGGGCCGGGCGTCTCGGGGCTGCGGGGCGCGGGGACCGCGGGTCGGGAGGCGTCACGGCGCGGGTGGCGGTGGCCGGCGCCGTACCGGAGCGCGGCTTCACCGGGGGCGTCCGTGGCGGCCTGGGAGCGGGTGACCGCTTCGTCCACCTCTGCGGCGATGCGCGGGCCGTCGGGGAGTCCCTGGTCGGCCAGGAGCCGGCCGAGTCCGCCGGCGTATCCCTGGCCGACGGCGCGGACCTTCCACATGCCGTTCCTGCGGTACAGCTCCAGGGCGATAACGGCGGTCTCGGTGTCCAGGCCGGTCAGGGTGAAGGCCACGACTTCGCAGCCGTCGTCCGCGGTCATGCGGACGCGTGGCGGTGGGAGCACGCCGAACCGGTGCGGGGTGCGGCGGCCTGCCTCGCCCGGCGGCAGTGTGAGAAGCACGCTGATCCGGTGCACGTCCCGCGGCAGCGAGTCCAGGTCCACGCTGAGACGGTGTTCCTGCGCAGGCTGCCGGGGCACCTCGATGCCCGGCAGTGCGGGCGCTCCCGGGTGCGCGATCCTGCGGTCGGCAGCCGCGTCGTCGATGCGGCCGTGTGCGTCGCCCAGGGTGGCTCCGGCCACCACGGGCACGGCCGCGGTCACGTGGATGTGCGTGCGGTGGTGCGGCAGGGGGTGGTTCTGTCCCCGTGCCAGTTCCGCGCCCATGGTCCCTCCCCGTATCCCATCGGTGGTTCGCGGATGTTCCGGGCTGGGCCGCCCCCTCCCCCGTCGCCGCTGTCGTCCTCGGCCCGGCCCGCCGCGGCGGCTCGCTAGAGGTGCGGTGCGATCGCCGGTATCAGGTCCTTGAAGGTGCGGCCGTTGGACGGGGCGCCGATCGCGGTCATCGACCAGGCCGCACCGGCGCGTTGGACCTTGGCCATGATCTGCGCGGTGTAGGGGCCGCCGCCGGTCAGGGTGTAGCGGGCCAGCTCCTGGCCGTCGGTCTCGTCGACGAGGCGGCAGAAGGCGTTGTGCACTTCGGCGAAGGTCTGGCCGGTGAAGGAGTTGACGGTAAACACGATCTGGTCGACGTGGACCGGGACGCGCTCCAGATCGACCAGGATCGACTCGTCGTCGCCGCCGTGGCCCGCTCCCCCGACGAGGTTGTCGCCAGTGTGCCGCACCGAGCCGTCGTCGCTGACCAGGTGCTGGAAGAAGACGACGTCCACCGGCTGCTTGTCCGCGAAGAGCACGGCGGACGCGTCGAGGTCGATCTCCCGGGTGCGCCGGCCGAACAACCCGCGGCGCGGAGCCGCCTGCCAGCCGAGACCCATGCGGACGGCCGTCAGCGTGCCTCCGCCGTTCTTGGTCAGGCTGACCTTCTGCCCCTTGGCCAGGTTCACCGTCACGGGCTTTTCCCCTCTGTCCGCTCGCGCGATCGGTCCGCGCCGCTTGCCGCCGGGGATAGTGCGTCCCGGCCTGCCGACTGTCCTCGCGGACGCGTCCGGCCCCTTCGCACCCTACGCATGTGCCTGCGTAGAGGGCTTGGGGGGAGCATGGTTTGTGGCGGTCCTGCAACACATGCCCCCTCGGCGTGGTGCGGCTTCCGCGCCGGCTCGACGGCCGGCGCGGTCTCGCGAGGCGGTCGTCAGGCGATCAGGCGATCCCCGCCTCGCGCATCTGGCGCAACTCCTTCTTCAGCTCCCCCAGTTCGTCGCGGATCCGCGCCGCCACCTCGAACTGCAGCTCGGCCGCGGCGGTGTGCATCTGCTGGGTCAACTCCTCGATGAGGCCCGCGAGTTCCTCGGCCGGCAGGCTCTTTCCGGTGCGCTTCTCAGCCGCCTTCGCCGACAGACTCGGCACGGGGGCCTTGCCGCGCGAACGCTGCCGTCCGGAGCCGAGGAGTTCCTCGGTGTCGGCGTCCTCGCGGGCGAACGAGTCGAGGATGCCCGCGATCTTCTTCCGCAGCGGCTGCGGATCGATGCCGTTCTCCTCGTTGTAGGCGATCTGCTTCTGCCGCCGCCGGTTGGTCTCCTCGATGGCCCGTTCCATACCGGGGGTGATCTTGTCCGCGTACATGTGGACCTGGCCGGAGACGTTGCGCGCCGCGCGGCCGATCGTCTGGATCAAGGAGGTGCCCGAGCGCAGGAAGCCCTCCTTGTCGGCGTCGAGAATGGCCACCAGGGAGACCTCCGGCAGGTCCAGGCCCTCCCGCAGCAGGTTGATGCCGACGAGGACGTCGAACTCGCCGGCCCGCAGCTCGCGCAGCAGCTCGACCCGGCGCAGCGTGTCGATGTCGCTGTGCAGGTAGCGCACCTGGATGCCGAGTTCCAGCATGTAGTCGGTGAGGTCCTCGGCCATCTTCTTGGTGAGCGTCGTCACCAGCACGCGCTCGTCGCGTTCGGCGCGGAGCCGGATCTCGTGCACCAGGTCGTCGATCTGCCCCTGCGTGGGCTTGACGATCACTTCCGGGTCGACCAGTCCGGTGGGCCGGATGATCTGCTCGACGACCCCGTCGGAACGGGAGAGCTCGTAGGGCCCGGGGGTGGCCGACAGGTAGACGGTCTGGCCGATGCGCTCCAGGAACTCCTCCCACTTCAGCGGGCGGTTGTCCAGGGCGGAGGGGAGCCGGAAGCCGTGTTCGATCAGGGTGCGCTTGCGGGACGCGTCGCCTTCGTACATGGCGCCGATCTGCGGGACGGTGACGTGCGACTCGTCGATGACCAGCAGGAAGTCCTCGGGGAAGTAGTCCAGGAGCGTATTGGGCGCGGAACCGGGCTCGCGGCCGTCGATGTGCCGCGAGTAGTTCTCGATGCCGGAGCAGGTGCCGACCTGGCGCATCATCTCGATGTCGT
>CAYNNX010000237.1:0-11516 GCA_964398515.1 uncultured Streptantibioticus sp.
GGTGTTGCCCAGCGAGACGCCGACCAGCAGGCCGGTCGTGGTCCAGGTGAAGCCCTCGGTGAGCTCCTCTTCGGGGACGAGTTCGCCGACCGTGCCCATGACGGTCGACATCGTGGGAGCGGTGGTGAAGCCGGACAGGAACAGCACCACAGCGACCTGCGGCAGGCTGTGCACGAGCATGAGCGGGGCGAGTGAGAGGGCCATCGCCGCCAGCGCCCAGCGCACGCGAGTGAGGCTGCGGCCGCGGGGCTCCACATGCCGAAGGCGATCCCGGACAGGCAGGAACCGAGCGCGTAGCAGGACATCACCACACTGGCGGCGGCCTTGTGGCCGTGGGCTTGGGCGAAACCGATGGTGGTGATCTCCATGGTGTCGAAGACGCCCCCTGCGGCGGCCAGCGTGAGGGTCAGCGGCGGCATGCCGCGGTTGCGCAGTGCGGAGCCCCGACCGGAGCGTGTCGCGGGAAGGGCGGGCCGGTCCACCAGCCGCGCCTGGTGCGGGCCGGCGACAGCGATGGTGACCAGGGCCGTCGCGCCGCCGAGTTCCGCCACGCTGTACGAGCCGCCCAGCGAGGTCACCAGCATGGTCGCCCTCCCCGAGCTGCGCCACCCGGGCCTTGACGCCCTGCGTGAAGCCGCCGCCGATTTCGGTGCGGCCGAAGGGTGGCTGCAGCGGCCCCCGGACAGCTGGTTCCCGGAGGAGGACGCCGTACTGCTGGCGCAAGTCGGCAATTGCCGCTCCACGATGCACAGTTGAGGCGCCGACGCGCCACGCCCGGTCGGCCCCGCCCGGCGCGCCCGGGGGTGGGCCGGGCGGTCACCGGTGCCGGTTTGGACGGTTCGGGTCGGCGACCCCCGAAGGGATGCGAAGATTCCTCTGCCCGGTCGGAGTTGACCCGGGTGACAGAGGGGAATCCACGTGAGACGAACCATATTGAGATCCGCTGTCGGAGCGGCACTGACAGCGGTCCTGTCCGCCGCAGCCCTCCCGCAGGCATCGGCCGCGAGCGTGGGCGGTACCGCCCCGGCGACGGCCGGTACGGTGGACAAGGCGACCGTCGCGTCGTTCGACCGCATAGCCCAGGCCGTTCTGAACCAGCGGACGGCAGCGCTTGTGGACACCGCTCCGGTGCGGCACGACGCCTTGCGATCCGAGTCGCGCGTCGGTCTGTCGGCCGGCCTGGCGCGGGCCGAGGACAGCGTGTTGTCCTCGCTGCGGGCCCGCAAGGCGCGACTGGCGGCGCTGGGGGAGGCCTACAGCGCCGGTCGCACCCAGGTCGCCGTGGACAGGGTCCGGGTCGGCGGCGGACGTGCCGACGTCGAGGTCACCGAGACCACGACCCTGACCTACAAGAAGGTCCGCGGCGACGAGCCCCGGACGACCGGATTCCAGGCCCGCCACGATGTGACCTTCGCCGCCGCGGGCCACGGGCACTGGGAACTGACGGGCGTCAAGGACGAGAACTCCGGCTTCCCGGCGGTCAACCAGCCCGCACCGCACGTGGCGCCGAAGACCGCGGCCGACGACCCTCCGCAGGGAACCCCCGCCGACACCTCCTGGCCGGCGGCGTCACGCCCGAAGCCCGGCAGGAGCGGCGGGTACGACTACACGGCCATGGCGGCCTACGCCGAGAAGTACTGGAACCACTACAACCCCGCCTACCGGCAGTTCAACGGCGCCGGCGGGGACTGCACCAACTTCGTCAGCCAGGCGCTGAAGGCGGGCGGTTGGAAGAACGCCCCCGGCACCGACTCGGACTTCCACCACTGGTGGTACAGCCCGTCCTCCGAGAGCTGGTCCTGGGTGGGGGCCGACGACTGGTCCTGGTTCGCGCTCTCCAGCAAGCGGGTGTCGAACCTGGCCAACGTCTACCAGTTGGGCGTCGGGGACATCCTGCAGATGGACTTCGACGGCGACGGGTCCAAGGACCACTCCATGATCGTCACGTACCGGGGCTGGGGCGGCATGCCGTACGTGACGTACCACTCGACCAACACCTACCGCCGGTCGGTGGCGAGCCTGGTGGCGTCCTGGCCGGACGCGGTGTACTACGCCTACCGCACCTGACGGCCCGCGGCGCAGACCCCGCCGTCCGCGTCCGTGAGGAGCGCGGAAGGGGGCGTGGCGCGAACGTCTCTGGAGGCAGTGGGCTTGCCGCGGCGGGGCCCACTGCCGGCCGGCGATGCGCGCCGGCGACTCGTCCACGGGCGCAGGCGCGATGCCGCCCGCCGGCACGGCTCATGAGACGACGCCGGCGAGCGGCAGCGCGATCGAGCACGCGGGAGCAGGCAGGTCTGCCGCGAGCGGCTGCGCGTCAGGCGTCCCTGCGGCGCACCGCCCACCACCCGGCGGCTGCCGCGAGCGCCGCCCAGCCCACGAGGACGGCCATGCCGCTCCACGGGCCCAGGCTCCCGGTCGGGTCCTGGAGCAGGATCTGGCGACCGGCCCGGTCCGGGAGGTAATCCGCCGCACCGCCGCCCTTGGACGGGTCCCCGAGCACGAAGGGGAGGATCAGGAACAGCGGAACGAGTATGCCCAGCGCGCCTGTGAGACTGCGCAACAGGGCGGTGAGCCCCGCCGCGAGTACGGCGACCAGGCACACGTAGAGCTCGCAGCCGACCATGGCCCGCAGCGCATCCGGGACGCTGATGCCGGCGCTGCGGTCCAGCAGGGCCCGCCCGGTGAAAAAGGCGAGCAGGCTGGTGGCCGCTCCGACGGCGAGGGCGAGTCCGCCGGTGACGGCGAGCTTGGCCGCATAGAACCGGCCCCGCCGGGGCACCGCGGAAAGCGAGACCCGCAGCGCTCCGTTGCGGTATTCGGCCCCCATCACCATCGCGCCGAAGGCGACCGCGGCCATCTGCCCGAAGGTCAGGCCGCTGTAGGACAGCTCCAGGGGGTCGAGCGCGGCGGCCCCCTGTCCGGTGCGGACCCGGGCGCCGCAGAGCAGTGCGGACACGGCCGCGGTGCCCAGCGGTACGGCGGCCAGCGCTCCGACGTGGGAGCGCAGCGAGCGGACCTTGATCCATTCGCTGTGGACCAGTGCGGAGAACGACACGGTCACACCTCCCCGGCGCCGCGGGCGGGCTGGGAGGCGTATGCCGCCTCACCTTCGGTCAGGTCGAAGTAGGCCTGTTCCAGCGTGCCGTCCTCCTGGGCGAGTTCGAGGATCGGGATGCCCTGGGCGGAGGCGAGCGGACCGATCTCGTCGGTCCGGGCGCCGGGCACGGTCCAGTATCCGTCGGTGCCCTCTTCGGGCGCGAAGCCCCGCTCGAGCAACAGGGCGCGCAGCCGGGCCCCTTCGCTGGTGCGCAGCCGCACCCGGGGGCGGATGCGTGCGTCGATGAACTCCCTGATCGGGGCGTCCGCGAGCAGCCGTCCCCGGCCGAGCACGATCAGGTGGTCGGCGAACGAGGCCGTCTCGCTCATCAGATGGCTGGACACCAGGACCGTTCGGCCCGCGGAGGCCAGGCGGCGTGTCAACTGCCGGGTCCAGGCGATCCCTTCGGGGTCGAGCCCGTTGAACGGCTCATCGAGGATCAGTACCGACGGGTCGCCCAGCAGGGCGGCCGCCATGCCGAGCCGTTGGCGCATGCCGAGCGAGAAGGTCTTGACGCGGGCGTGTGCGACCCGGGCGATACCCGCCTCCTCCAGGACCTCCTCGACCCGCCGTGCGGAGATGCGGTTGCTCGCCGCCAGGGCGAGCAGATGGTCGCGCCCGGTGCGTGAGCCGTGCGCGGCCCGGGCGTCGAGCAGTGCGCCGGCGGTGCGCAGCGGCTCGTCCGCTTCGGCGAAACGGCGGCCGCCGACAGTGGCGGAGCCGGACGTGGGCCGCTCAAGGCCGAGGACAAGGCGCAAGGTGGTGGACTTTCCGGCGCCGTTGGGGCCGAGGAAACCGGTGACCCTGCCTGGCCGGACGGTGAAGGTGAGCCGGTCCACCGCACGGGCGCCGCCGTGCTCCTTGGCGAGTTCCTGGACGTCGATGCTGGTCATGAGGCCACCTTCGCCGTCGCGGCGGCCCCGCCGCCTCCCTCGGCCGTGGGTTCGTCCTCCCCCGCACGGGGGAGCCGCCGCGACACCTGAGCTGGCACGATGAGCGGATGCCCGACTCGCGCGGTTCCCGTCTCCTCTCCCGATGCCGCCGGCTTCTGCTGTCGCCGACTCGGCCGGTCACGTACACCCGCTGGCTGCATCTGTGCGTTCCCAACGGCCTTATCGCGCTGTGGATGTTCATCGAGCCGGAGCGGCCGTACCTGCTCGCGGTCCTGGCAGTGCCGGTCGGGCTGGTGCCGGCGGTGCGTCTGGCGGAAGGCCTGCAGGCCCAGTTGCTCCTGACACCAGGTGAGCGGGGACGGCCCGACGCCTCGATTGCCGCGGCGCCTGCCGGCACCTGGCGGGACCGGTGGCGGACGGTGTGGTGGCTGGAGGCGCGGCTCGCCCTGGCGTTCGTGGCCATGATGGCGACCGTCTGGGGGCCGGTGTCCGCCTTCGAACTGCTGCGGCTCGGCCTCGGCGGCGCTGCTGTGGCGATCCCGGTGCTGGGAACCTGGGTGCCGCATTGGTGGTATGCGCCGCTCGCCGTGGTGCCGGCCGTCGTCACCCCTGTGCTGCTTGTCGCGCTCGGCGAGTTCGTCACCCTTCTCGCCCGTTCGCTGCTCGGACCGTCTCCCGCCGAGCGGCTGTCCTTGCTGGAGGAGCGCACCGAGCGGCTCCTGGAGCGCAACCGCATCGCCTTGGAGCTGCACGACTCCATCGGGCATGCGCTGACCGTCGCCGTGGTGCAGGCGGGCGCCGCCCGGGCGGCGGGGGACGCGGCGTTCACCGAGCGGGCCCTGGCGGCGATCGAGGAGATCGGCCGGGGAGCGCTGGACGACCTGGAGCGGGTGCTGCTCGTGTTGCGTGAGAGCGGCCGGCCGGTGAGCGGGCGGCCCACGTTGCTGGAGGCGGACCAGTTGCTGGAGTCGGCGCGCAGTTCGGGTGCGGACGTGGATGCCGAGTTGTCGGGACCGCTGAAGCAGGTGCCGGGGCCGGTGTCCCGTGAGGGGTACCGGATCCTCCAGGAGGCGTTGACCAATGTGCTGCGGCACCAGGGTCCGGTGCCGATACGGGTGCGGATGGCGGTGGTCGGTCGGCGGCTGGAGATGGAGGTGGCCAATGCGTTGCAGGGCCGCGCGTCGCCCGGCCGCGGCGGCAGCGGACTGCGCGGCATCCGCGAACGGGCGGCGCTGCTGGGCGGCGAGGCGCAGGCGGGTCCGTCGCATGGTGAGTGGCGGGTACGGGTGCGCCTGCCCCTCGACGGTGCGGGAGTGGTGTGAGGCGCCCGTGCGGCGGCGTGAGCCCGGTCCGGCAGGAGCTCCCAGGGGCGTCCGGCCACGGGGCGGGGGTGGCCGTTCGGCCCGCCGCTAGGCTGACCGGATGCCGGTTACCGTTCTTGTGGTCGACGACGAGGCCCTGGTCCGCGCGGGTCTGCGGGCCGTCCTCGAAGCTCAGCCCGACATCGAGGTGGTGGGTGAGGCGGCCGACGGTGCCGCCGTCATCCCGCTGGTGCGGCGACTGCGCCCGGATGTGGTCGCCATGGACGTGCGGATGCCGCTGCTGGACGGGATAGAGGCGACCAGGGCCCTGCTGCGCACGGTGGATCGGCCGCCGAAGATCCTGGTCGTGACGACGTTCGAGAACGACGAGTACGTGTACCAGGCGCTGCGGGCCGGCGCCGACGGCTTCCTGCTCAAGCGCGCCCGGCCCGCCGAGATCGTGCATGCGGTGCGGCTGGTCGCGGAGGGGGATTCGCTGCTCTTCCCGGCCGCGGTGCGTGCGTTGGCCGCCGAGTACGGCAACCGGTCGGCCCGTGACGCACTGGAGCGGGCGGCGCTCACCGAGCGTGAGGCGTCGGTGCTCCGGCTGATGGCCCGCGGCCTGTCCAACGCGGAGATCGCCCAGCACCTGCTGGTCGGTGCGGAGACGGTGAAGTCCCATGTCAGCGCGGTGCTCGCCAAGTTGGGGGCACGGGACCGGACGCAGGCGGTGATCGCCGCGTACGAGTCCGGATTCGTGACCCCGAGCTGACGTGCCTGCCGACTGGCTTTGATCTGCCGGGAGTTCGAGACCCACGTCTCATGACGGACTTCGAACAATCCGACGCCGACGCCGCAGGACATTTCGTTGAGGCCGTCCGGGACGGCTTCCGGGGGCACACCGAGAGCGGTGAGGAACCCGGAGGCGACGGCACAGGGGTCCGCGGGGTCCGCACCACTGCCGCGCAGGTCTACGTGCAACTGTCCGTCGGGATAGGCGGAACGGACCCGGTGTGCGATGTACAGCGCGAGCGAGGACTTCCCGATCCCGCCCGTCCCGGCGATCGCCACCACCGTCGCCGTGGCGCGGTCGGCGCGGTGAGCAGTGCGCGAGGGTCGGCGATCGGCACTCTTCCCCGCCCTCTCGGTCCGGCCGCCGCTACTGGCCGCGGAGTGATCAGAAGCTTGGGCGGCGGCTTCGGGCGAAGTCAAGGTTTGCTCGGGCAAGCGGTGACAAAAGCGTATCGCGGTGACCGTCCCGGGTCGTCGGCGTGCCCTGCCTTCGTCCGCTCACAGCGGGGGAGCGGCCGGGGCCGGGCCGAGGGTCGTGGTGCCGGGGGCGGCACGGTGGCCGAGTCCGGTGCGGTAGACGTCGAGTGCGGCCTCGGACCGGCCCGTGCGCCGCAGCAGGTCGCCCAGGAGGCGGCAAAGATCGGCGATGTCCCCTGCGGCACCGGTGTGTTCGAGGAGGGCGAGCGCGGCTCGGTAGTGCTCTTCGGCGGCTGCGGGACGTCCGCGTTCCTCGGCGATGAGCCCGAGCAGCCGGTGGGCACCGCCCGCGTGGACGGCGCCGCGTCCCGGGTTGAGTCCGTCGAGCAGGCGTGACAGCAACTCCTCCGCTTCGCCGAGTCTTCCGCGGCGCCGCAGTACGTCGGCGAGTTCGACGTCGACCTGAAGGGTGTACAGGGCGGCCCGGCGATGGGCGAGGATGCCGCGCGCGGTGCGCAGTTCCTCCTCGGCCTGCGCCAGATCCCCGTTCTGCGCCTTGAGGTAACCGCGCATCCAGTGGCAGTGGGCCAGCTCGGTGCGGATCTGGAGCTGCTGATAGAGCTCCTGGGCCCTGGCCAGGGACCTGTCCGCGTCGGTGGCGCGGCCTTCGGCCAGCAGAGTGCGGGCCACGCCGCGGTGCATACGGGCGAGCAGCGCGGGATCGGTGACCTGCGGGGCGAGACTGAGGGCCAGTTCGGCGGCGTGGGCGGCGCGCGCGTGCGCGCCCATGTCCATGTACGGTGCGATCACCGCTGAATACAGCAGCAGCAGCGCGTTCGGATCGTGCAGGCCGCTGGTGTTGAGCTGGTCGATGGCGGTCTCCAGCAGGTAGCAGGAGTACCGCAGGTCGCCGGCGAGCAGGTGGGCGACGGCCCGGCCGCGTACGGCCGGCACGCGTTGGGGGAGCGGTGCGTCGGCGAGGAGGTCCTCGGCCGCTTGGAAGTGCTCCACGGCCTGGTCGAGGTCGCCGGTCTCCAGCGCGCAGTCGCCCAGACCCGTCAGCGCCGCCGCCTGTTCGGCGGGCAGGCCGAGCCGATGTGCCTCGCGGGCCAGCGTCGCGTACCGCTCCGCCGCATCGTGCGGGTCGCCCGAACAGAGAGCCTGCCGTGCGTCGGTGAGGCGCAGCCGCATGTCCGTTGCGAGGTGGGCGGGTTGCCCGGTGGACAGCTCTTCGAAGGTGACGCCGAGCCGCTCGGCGAGGTAGCGCAGCGCGGTCTCGGAGGGGCGTACCTTGCCCGATTCGAGGGAGGAGATGTAGGCCGCGGTGTATCCGGGTTCGGCCAGGGCGCGCTGGGTGAGGCCGCGTTCGGTGCGCAACCGCAGGACGCGTTCGCCCAGCCGGACCCGCTCGTCCGGCTCCGACGGCCCGCCGCGGATCGTCCGTTTCGGCATGGTGCTCCTCTGTGTCTCTCCGGGTCGAGCCACGGCCGGGCGGGCGAAGCCGACTGACGTGCGGTCAGCCACGCCTGCGCCGTGAGCCGCTGAGCGAATCGACCCCGTGCCAAGGGTATTGCGGCGCAGGTTGCGGTGCGGCTAGCTTAACTCGCGATGTAACTCCATTGAATTTGGCGCTTAAGTCAGGGGCGGGTCAGTGGCAGCGCCTCCGTCCCCCGACTCCTGCCTGCCCCCGACCCGGAACGGAGCCGTGCATGCGAATACGTCGGCGAACACGTCGGACTCGAACCGTCCTCAGCGGCGTGACCACCTTCGCGGCCGCGCTGGGACTGCTGTCCGCCGGCCCGCCGGCCGCGGCCGGACCCCATGCTCCCCGCCCCCTGCCCGCACTGTCCGCGGCCGCCGGCACCGGACCCGTGTGCTGGTTCGGAGCGTGCTACGACTACGTCTCCGGCAGGCAGACAACCGACGCGGCCGGGGCGAGCATCCGGATGCTCCAGGCGGACCCCGAAGTCAAACCCCAGGACAAGGAGTCCCATTCGCTGCAGGAGCTGGCCCTGCAGTCCGCCGACCGGCGGTCCACCGTGGAGATCGGATGGACGGTCGACCTCGGCCTCAACGGGGACACCCGTCCCCACCTCTTCGTCTACCACTGGGTGAACGGCGCCGAGACCTGCTACAACGGCTGCGGATTCGTCCCCGTCTCGCGCACCTTCAAGCCCGGTATGCCGCTACGCGCCGGAACGGCGGCCAGGTTCACCATCCGCAACCTGGCCGGCGACTGGTGGATGTTCTACAACCACCACGCCGTCGGGTACTTCCCCGGCTCGCTGTGGCACGGCAGCTACACGCGTGCCCAGGTCATCACCGCATTCGGCGAGGTCGCCCACGCAGCCGGCACCTCCTGCGAGGACATGGGCAACGGCCGCCCCGGCACTTCCCGGCGCTCCTCGTGGATCGCCGGCTTCCGCCTCATCGGCTCGGCCGATACAGCCGGTGTGAAGGTCACGTCCACCAGCCCGGATCTCTACGACGCGGGGCACGTCACCTCGACCTCCTTCCACCTGGGCGGGCCGGGCACCGGCCGCTGCTGACCGCCGGCGGATGCGCGCGAGGGCGCGATGCCGCGTGAGCGGCCGTCGCACGTCGACGCACGGGCGCCGACCCGGGCTCGAGGGACCGGCGCCCTGCGAGCCCGGCGGGGCGGCGGGGTCGACGACCGCGGCACCGCCGATGCGCCGCAACCGACGGGGCCTGCCGTCAGGGGACCTCGCGCAGGTAGAGCGCACCGCAGCTGTGGCAGAAGGGCTCACCCTTGGGGGTGCCCCAGGCGTCGGAGGGCTGAGTGGCGGCGGCCGGATCCAGGTCGCGCCCGCACATCGCCGTGGTGCCGTCCAGACGGACCATGTGCCACAGTTTGACCTGGGCGCCCGCCTGCGACGGCGAGGTGTCCTCCGGGTACTCCGCGCGCATTTCGTGTTCCATGCCCTGCCTCCTGTTCACTGCGCGGCTCCCGCGCCCGGGGCAAGCCGCGGTGTCACGGCTCTGTGGCATGGGTTGCCCGCCTGCGTGCGGATATGCGCGGGGTCACCCGGTCCGGCTACCGGTTCGCCTCCGCGGCACAGAACGCATCGCGCACCGGCCGTTCCCCGGAGACCAGGAAGCGGGTCGCGAGACGGTCCCCGCAGGTGTTGCCGTTGGTCAGGTAGACCGTGTGGCCGCCGGAGTCGACGGTGACCATCGTTGCGCGGGCGCCGAAGTCGTGGCGCAGGTTTAGGGCCTTGGTGTAGGGGGTGGCCGGGTCGCGGAGGTTCTGGACCATGAGGACGTTCGCGGGTCCGGCGGAGGTGACGCGCACCGGGGGGTCGGCGGGAGCGTGCGGCCAGAAGGCGCACGGCATGACGTTGACCGGCATCCCGGCGGTGAGGGGGTACCGGAGGCGGTTCTCGGCGACTGCCCGCGAGTAGGCGGGCAGGGAGGAAGGCCAGGCGACGTCGTTGCACAGCGTGCCCACCGAGGCGGCTACGGTGTTCTGCAGTGCGGCGTCCGGCAGTGCGGTCGCAGGTGCGGGGAGCGGCGTGCCGTCGCGGACGGCGGTCAGGAGCTGGGCCAGGGCGGGGAAGCGCCTGTCGGAGTACAGGGTCTCCAGCAGCGTCTCCCGCAGCACGTTGCCGTTGAGTACTGCCGGGTTGGCGCCCGGCCACGGCCGGGGGGAGCGGTCGAGCTGTGCGGCCAGTCGCAGGAACAACGAGCGGACCTCGTCGGGACGGGCGGCGAGCCGGTAGGAACTGCCCGGCTGGGAGACCGACTTGGCGAAGTCGGGGAAGCGGTCCTCGACGCCGACGGCGGAGTTCGCCTGCCAGCCTCGCTCCACGAGCCGCGGGTTCGGGTCGTCGCTGCTGTCCAGCAGCCAGCGATCCGTGTGCCGCGGGTACATCGTCGCGTAGAGCGCCCCGGGGTACGTGCCGTAGCTGACGGCCCATGCGGACAGTCGCCGCTCGCCGAGCGCCTGCCGTACGCGGTCGATGTCCCTTGCCTCGTTGATGCTGCTGATGGCGTCCAGCACGGGACCGGCGTTGCGCAGACAGGCGTCGGCGACGTGGCGTGCCTCGGCGATGTCGGCCGTGATGCCGCCGTCGGGTGCCGGCCAGGGCCGCAGGGTGGTCATCGACAGGTCCCGGTGGTCCAGACCGCAGTCGACGGGTGCACTGCGGCCGGTTCCGCGCGGATCGAAGCCGACGATGTCGTAGCTGTCCCGCACCGCCTTCGGGAGTTTCGCGACCACCGCCGACGGCCGGTTCAGCCCCGGTTCGCCGGGGCCGCCGGGGATCAACAGCAGCACACCGCGGCGCCTTTCGGGCTCGGCGGTGCGGATGCGGGACACCGCCAAGGTGATCTGCCTGCCGCCCGGGTCGCGGTAGTCGAGCGGGACCGGGACCGTCGCGCACTCCTGTCGGGGGTCGAGTCCCTTGCCGGTGCAGGTGCTCCAGATCAGGGGTGCCTGGCCGACGTGCGCCTGGGCGACCAGGGGGGCGGTGATGGTCAGTGCGGCCAGGCTTGTGGAGAGGGCGACGGCCATGCGGCGGCCCCGTTTGGTGATGTGCATGCCCGGAAGCCTCGCCGACGGGCCCGGTAGCCGCCATGGTGCCGCCTATCGTGCGGGTACGCAGGCCCGCCCCACCCGGCTGACCCCATCGGCTTGCGCGCGGCGTCGCGGCTGGGGCGGTGGGCGAGGTCAGCGGTGACCCTGCCCGTGCCAGCGCAGGGCCGCCGCGCCGGCGAAGTCGCCCGCGTGCGCGAAGCCGCCCAGCACCACGAGGCCGCCGTCGGGGACGCGGCCCGCGGTGAGGCACCGGTCCAACGTGATCGGCATCGCGGCGCCGAAGAGGTTGCCGCACTGGTCGAAGGTGTCCGGATGGCGTTCGGGCGGCAGCTTCAGGGCGTCGCGCCAGTTGCGCAGGAACGTGCGGTTGGGCTGGTTGGTCACCAGCAGGTCGATGTCGGCGCTCTGCACACCGAGCCGTCGGCACAGGTCGGCGACCACCTCGGGCACGAGGCGGT
>CAYNNX010000238.1:0-11359 GCA_964398515.1 uncultured Streptantibioticus sp.
AAGGCGGCGATCAGGCCCTCGTCCTCGGACAGATGGGCCAGGATGCGCAGCTCGATCTGGCTGTAGTCGGCGGTCAGCAGCGACTCGTAGCCCTCGCCGACCACGAAGCCCCGTCGGATGGCCCGGCCCTCGTCGGTGCGCACCGGGATGTTCTGCAGGTTGGGGTCGGTCGAGGAGAGCCGGCCGGTGGCGGCGACCGTCTGGTTGAACGTGGTGTGGATCCGGCCGTCGGGGGCGACGGTCTTGATCAGGCCTTCGACGGTGGAGCGCAGCCGGGCCTGCTCACGGTGGCGCAGCATGATCACCGGAAGCTCGTGGTCGGTCTGCGCGGCCAGCCACGCCAGCGCGTCGGCGTCCGTGGTGTAACCGGTCTTGGTCTTCTTCGTCCTGGGCAGGCCCAGTTCGCCGAAGAGCACCTCCTGAAGCTGCTTGGGCGAGCCGAGGTTGAACTCGTGGCCGACGGCGGCGTGGGCCTCCTTCACCGCCTGCTGGACGGCGCCGGCGAACTGCTGCTCCATGCGCTCGAGCCAGTCGCGGTCGGCGGCGATCCCGTGCCGCTCCATCCGGGCGAGCACCGCCGAGGTGGGCAGCTCCACGTCGCGCAGCAGGTCGAGGGCGCCGTCCTGGGCGAGCCGGGCGGCGAAGACCTCGCCGAGGTCGAGCACGGTGCGGGCCTGGACCATCAGCGCCTCGGCCTCCGCCTCCTCGTCGGCACCGAACGCCAGTTGGCCGTCGTCGGCGCCCGCCGGGGCCAGGTCGCGCCCGAGGTACTCCACCGAGAGGGCGTCCAGGGCGAAGGAGCGGCGGCCGGGCTTGATCAGGTAGGCGGCCAGCGCGGTGTCCATGGCGACGCCCTCCACGGTCCAGCCGTGCTCGGCGAAGACCCGCATGGCGCCCTTGGCGTTGTGCAGCACCTTGGGGCGGGCGGGGTCGGCGATCCAGGCGGCGAACGCCTTCTCGTCGTCCTCGCCGAGTTCGGCGGGGTCGAACCACACCGCCGGTCCGCCGGCTGCGGCCAGCGCGATCTCGCTGACGCTGCCGCTGCCCAGCCCCCAGGCGTCGACGGAGGCCAGGCCCAGCGCGGCGTCGCCGTGCCGCTCCAGCCAGCCCGGCAGCTCGCCCTCGGCCAGCACCCGGCCCTCGATCTCGACACCGCCCGCGACGGGCGGCTCCTCGGCCGCGGCGCCGGCGGCGGCGGCGAACAGCCGCTCGCGGAAGTTCGGGTGGCGGAACTCCAGCGCGTCGAGCACGACCTCCAGCGACGCGCGGTCGTACGGCCTGCGGCCCAGGCCCTCCGGGCCGCAGGGCAGCTCGACGTCGCGGGCCAGCTCGGTCAGGCGGCGGTTGAGCCTGACCGACTCCAGGTGGTCGCGCAGGTTCTGCCCGGCCTTGCCCTTGACCTCCTCGGCGCGCTCGGCGAGCTCCGCGAAGGAGCCGAACTGCAGGATCCACTTGGCGGCGGTCTTCTCGCCGACGCCGGGGATGCCGGGCAGGTTGTCCGACGGGTCGCCGCGCAGCGCGGCGAAGTCCGGGTACTGCCGCGGGGTGAGCCCGTACTTCTCCTCGACCTTCGCGGGCGTGAAGCGGGTGAGCTCGGAGACGCCCTTGGTCGGGTACAGCACGGTGACGTGGTCGGAGACGAGCTGGAAGGAGTCGCGGTCACCGGTGACGATGAGCACCTCGAAGCCGGCCGCCTCGGCCTGGGTGGCGAGGGTGGCGATCACGTCGTCCGCCTCGTACCCGTCGACGGCGAAGCGCTGGACGCGCATGGCGTCGAGGAGCTCGCCGATCAGCTCGACCTGGCTGCGGAACTCGTCGGGGGTCTTGGAGCGGGTCGCCTTGTACTCGGGGTACTCGTCGAAGCGCCACGTCTTGCGGGACACGTCGAACGCCACCGCGAGGTGTGTGGGCTGCTCGTCACGGAGCGTGTTCGCCAGCATCGAGGCGAATCCGTAGATGGCGTTGGTCGGCTGCCCGGTCGCGGTGTTGAAGTTCTCCACCGGCAGCGCGTAGAACGCGCGATACGCCAGCGAGTGCCCGTCCAGCAGGAGCAGGCGCGGCCGGTCGCCCCCCTTCGGGGCTGCGGTGCCGGTCGCTGCGGTCGTCGTCTTCGATGCCTTCTGTGCCACGTCCCCGATCCTCCCACGGACCACTGACACTACGACCCCGGCCGAGCCCGTGACGACGTTGTCGCGGTACGTGACGGGCGCGTTGTCGGTGGTGCGTGGCAGGATCGGTACCGGCACGATCGTCCAGGCCCGCAACGGGCCGGCACGGCTCGAAGGGGAGCGAAGATGGCTGGCAAACCGCCTGCGGGGGATCCCGTCCAGGACGCGCCGGAGGTCACCGCGCCGCAGCACGCGGCGGCCGGGCTGCCCGCCGTCGCGCACTCGCTGCGCGTCGCCGGAGCGCAGATGGGTGTGCGGCGCACCGCGTTGACGCTGCTCAAGGTCAACCAGAAGGACGGCTTCGACTGCCCGGGCTGCGCCTGGCCCGAGCCCGAGCACCGGCACCGCGCGGAGTTCTGCGAGAACGGCGCCAAGGCCGTCGCGGAGGAGGCGACGCTGCGCCGGGTGACCCCCGAGTTCTTCGCCCGCCACCCGGTGGCCGAACTGTCCCGGCGCAGCGGCTACTGGCTGGGCCAGCAGGGCCGGCTCACCCAGCCGATGTACCTGGCGGAGGGCGCCGACCACTACACGCCGGTGCCGTGGGAGCGGGCCTTCGAGATCATCGCCGAGGAGCTGTCCGCCCTCGGCTCGCCCGACGAGGCCGTCTTCTACACCTCGGGGCGCACCAGCAACGAAGCCGCGTTCCTGTACCAGCTGTTCGCCCGCGAGTTCGGCACCAACAACCTGCCGGACTGCTCCAACATGTGCCACGAGTCGTCGGGTTCGGCGCTGACCGAGACCCTGGGCGTCGGCAAGGGCAGCGTGCTGCTGGAGGACCTCCACCGGGCGGACCTGATCATCGTCGCGGGGCAGAACCCGGGCACCAACCATCCGCGGATGCTGTCGGCGCTGGAGAAGGCGAAGAAGAACGGCGCCCGGATCGCCACCGTCAACCCGCTGCCGGAAGCGGGCCTGGAGCGCTTCAAGAACCCGCAGACCGCCAAGGGCCTGGCGGGCGGCGGCACCCCGCTGACCGATCTGTTCCTGCAGATCCGCATCGGCGGCGACCAGGCGCTCTTCCGCGCGCTGAACCGACTGCTGCTGGAGACCGACGGCGCCGTCGACGAGGAGTTCGTGCGCGAACACACCCACGGTTTCGAGGAGTTCGCCAAGGCCGCCCGCGACACCGACTGGGACGAGGTGCTGCGCGCCACCGGGCTGGAGCGCGACGAGATCGACCGCCTGCTGCGGATGGTGCTGGACGCCGAGAAGATCGTGGTGTGCTGGGCGATGGGCCTCACGCAGCACAAGCACGCGGTGCCCACGATCCGGGAGGTCGTCAACTTCCTGCTGCTGCGCGGGAACGTGGGCCGCCCCGGCGCCGGGGTGTGCCCGGTGCGCGGCCACAGCAACGTGCAGGGCGACCGCACGATGGGCATCTTCGAACGGCCCGCCCCGGCGTTCCTCGACGCGCTGGAGCGCGAGTTCGGCTTCGCCCCGCCGCGCGAGCACGGCTACGACGTGGTACGG
This sequence comes from uncultured Streptantibioticus sp., assembly GCA_964398515.1. Classification (GTDB taxonomy): domain Bacteria; phylum Actinomycetota; class Actinomycetes; order Streptomycetales; family Streptomycetaceae; genus CAYNNX01. The sequence goes on from CAYNNX010000238.1 coordinate 3,639, forward strand.
GCCATCCGGGCGCTGCGCGACGGCGAGGCCAAGGTGTTCTTCGCGATGGGCGGCAACTTCGTGGCGGCCTCCCCCGACACCGACGTCACCGAGGCCGCGATGCGCCGCGCCCGGCTCACCGTGCACGTGTCCACCAAGCTCAACCGCTCCCATGTGGTCACCGGCGCCCGGGCGTTGATCCTGCCGACGCTGGGCCGCACCGAGAAGGACGTCCAGGCGTCGGGCGCGCAGTTCGTCACCGTCGAGGACTCCATGGGCATGGTGCACGCCTCACGCGCCGGGCTGGAGCCGGCCGGCCCCCAGCTGCTGTCGGAGCCCGCGATCGTCTGCCGGCTCGCGCGTGCGGTGCTGGGCCCGGACAGCCGGGTGCCGTGGGAGGAGTTCGAGGCGGACTACGACCGCGTTCGCGACCGGATCGCCCGTGTCGTCCCCGGCTTCGAGGAGTTCAACGCCAAGGTGCGCCGCCCCGGCGGCTTCACGCTGCCGCACGCCCCGCGTGACTCGCGCCGCTTCCCCACCGCGACCGGCAAGGCCAACTTCACCGCGGCCGCGGTGGAGTACCCGCGGGTGCCCGAAGGCCGCCTGCTGCTGCAGACCCTGCGCTCGCACGACCAGTACAACACCACGATCTACGGCCTCGACGACCGCTACCGCGGGATCAAGGGCGGCCGCCGCGTCGTGCTGCTCCACCCCGACGACGCCTCCGCGGCCGGCCTCGCCGACGGGGCCTACACCGACCTGGTGAGCGAGTGGTCGGACGGCGTGGAGAGGCGTGCCGAGGGGTTCCGCGTGGTGCACTACCCGACCCCCCGGGGCTGCGCCGCCGCGTACTACCCCGAGACCAACGTGCTGGTGCCCCTCGACCACACCGCCGACACCAGCAACACCCCGGCGTCGAAGTCCGTGGTGATCAGGTTGGAGCCCTCCCGTGACAGGCCGAGCACGTGATCGAGAACACTCGGGGGCGGCGCCCGCCCCCCGGTGAACTCCTGATAGGACGGTGCCAGTTCCGGAGGGGACGTCCGGAACCGCACCGCAACCGCGCGACCACGATCGGAGCCGACCCACATGGGTGAGCAGTCTTCCACCACGTTCCCGCGTGAGATCGTTCAGAAGTGGGCCGGACTCGGCCTCGACCTGCCCGCGCTCTTCTCCGCCGGGCACCTGGGCACCCGCATGGGCATCCAGGTCGTCGAGGCCTCGCCCGAACGCGTCGTCGGCACCATGCCGGTCGAGGGCAACACCCAGCCCTACGGGCTGCTGCACGGCGGCGCCTCTGCCGTGCTCGCCGAGACCCTCGGCTCGATCGGCGCCATGATGCACTGCGGCCCGCACAAGATCGCCGTCGGCGTCGACCTCAACGCCACCCACCACCGCGGCATCCGCTCCGGCCTGGTCACCGGCGTCGCCACCCCCGTCCACCGCGGCCGCTCGACCGCCACCTACGAGATCGTGATCACCGACGAGCAGGAGCGCCGGATCTGCTCGGCGCGACTGACGTGCATGCTGCGTCCGGTCGCACCCAACGGCCAGGGCATGGACGAGCACCAGGCCGGCAGCGAGACCGTGGACAAGGCCGGCTGACCCACGCCGCGCCGGGCGGGGTCAGGCCGCGCCCTCGCCCAGATAGGCGGCCCGCACCCGCGGATCCGCCAGCAGGGCGGGGGCCTCGTCGGTCATCACCACCGAACCGGTCTCCAACACATAGCCGCGATCGGCCAGCAGCAGCGCCTGCGCGGCGTTCTGCTCCACCAGCAGCACGGTAGTGCCCTGCTCGTTGATCTCCTTGATGATCTCGAAGATCTGCCGGACGACCAGCGGCGCCAGCCCCATCGACGGCTCGTCGAGCAGCAGAAGCGCCGGGCGGCCCATCAGCGCCCGCCCGATCGCCAGCATCTGCTGCTCACCGCCGGACAGCGTGCCGGCCGGCTGCACGCGGCGTTCCGCAAGCCGCGGGAAGAGCGAGAAGACCCGGTCCAGGTCCTCCCGCGGCACCCGCCGGAACCGGTACGCGCCCATCTGCAGGTTCTCCAGCACCGTCATCGCCGGGAACACCCGGCGGCCCTCCGGCACGTGGCCGATGCCCAGCCCCACCACCTGGTGCGCGGCGACCCCGTCGATGCGCTCGCCGCCGAAACGCACCTGCCCGCCACGCGGCCTGATCAGCCCCGACACGGTCCGCAGCGTCGTGGTCTTGCCCGCACCGTTGGCACCGAGCAGGGCCACCACCTCGCCCTGCCGCACGGTCACGTCGATCCCCTTCAGCGCCTGGATGGCGCCGTAGTAGACGTCGAGCCCGGCCAGTTCCAGCAGCGGCGGCGCCGCGCCGTCGGCACTCGGTTCCTTCGTCACGTCCACGGCCTCCGTCACGACTGCGCCTCCCCGTCCCGCTCCCCCACCGCCTGCTGCGCACTGCCGTCGTCGGCGGGCGCGCCCAGATACGCCTCGATCACCGCGGGGTCGCGCTGCACTTCCTCGGGCAGCCCCTCGGCGATGACCTTGCCGAAGTTGAGCACCACCACCCGGTCGGCCACCGACATCACCAGCCTCATGTCGTGCTCGATCAGCAGCACGCTCACGCCCAGCTCCGTGTTGATCCGGCGGATCAGCCGCTCAAGCTGCCGCTTCTCCGTCGGGTTGGTGCCCGCCGCCGGTTCGTCCAGCAGCAGCACCTGCGGATCGGTCGCCAGCGCACGCGCGATCTCCAGCCTGCGCTGGTCGCCGTAACTCAGGCCGCCCGCAAGCTCGTTGAGCCTGCCCTCCAAACCCACGTACGCCAGCAGCTCCTGCGCCCGAAGGTCGCTGGCGTGCTCGTCGCGGCGGGCCCACGGCATGCCGAGCATGACGGCCACCGGCCCGGAACGCTGCCGGGACTCCGCCGCGATCTTGACGTTCTCCAGCGCGGTGAGCGCCGCGAACAGCCGGATGTTCTGATACGTACGAGCCAGCCCCAGCCGGTTGACCTGGAACGGCTTGCGGCCCAGCAGATCGTGCTCGGCGCCGCTGCGGGCGCGGAAGACGATGCTGCCCTCCTGCGGGACGTACACCCCCGTCAGCGAGTTGAACAACGACGTCTTGCCCGCGCCGTTCGGGCCGATCACGGCGAGGATCTCCCCGCGCTGCATCTCCAGGTCCACCTGGGACAGGCTGGTCAGCCCGCCGAAGCGCAGGGTGAGCCCCCGCGCCCGCAGAACCGCCTCCCCGCCCGGCGCCCGGACCTCCGTCTCCGCCGTCACGCTCATCCGACCTGGCCTCCCGCCGGCTCGCTCATCGCATCGGCGTCGCCGACGCCCTCCTCGGCCATGTGCAGTTCGCGCTGGCGCCGCTTGGACGGGATGACGCCCTGCGGCCGGTAGATCATCATGATCACCAGCAGCGCACCGAGGTACATGAACCGGTCGGTGTCCTTCACGTGGTCGCGCAACGCGTTCGGCAGCCACACCAGGACCGCGGCGCCCGCGAGAACCCCCGGGATCGACCCCATGCCGCCGAAGATGACGTACGCCAGTGCCAGCACCGACAGCACCAGGGGGAAGTTCTCGGGATTGATGTAGCCGATCTTGCTCGCGTACACCACGCCCGCCAGACCCGACGTCGAGGCGCCGATCGCGAACGCCATCAGCTTGAAACGCACCGTGTTGATACCGCTCGCCGCGGCCGCCACCTCGTCCTCCCGGATCGCGGTCCACGCCCGGCCGATCCGCGAGTGCTCCAACCGGGAGAAGACCGTCACGAGCACCACCAGGAACGCCAGCAGCAGATACCAGTACGGCAGCGGATCCAGCGTCCAGTCGTAGTCCAGCGGACCCAGATGCACCGAGAAGTGCGGAGTGCCCAGCGCACCACGCGCACCGCCGCTGAAGCCGTCCGCGTTCTTGGCGATCAGATAGACGATCTCATGGAAACCCAACGTGACGATCGCCAGATAGTCGCCCCGCAACCGCAACGTCGGCGCCCCCAGCAGCAACCCGGCCACCAGGCAGATCGCCACCGACAGCGGGATCGCCAGGAAGGAGTCGAGCACCACCGGCGGCTGCACCGGCAGATGCCCGGTCCAGTACGTCGCGCTGTAGGCGCCGATCGCGTAGAACGCGATGAACCCCAGATCCAGCAGGCCCGCCCAGCCCACCACGACGTTCAACCCCACCGCGATCAGCATGTAGATGCCCATCTGGCTGACGAGCACCTCCTGCCAGAAGCCGCTGACCTGCGCGGGCACCACCACCGCCACCACCAGCAGCAACACCAGCGCCCCACGCCGGTACCACGGCCCCGCCGCCATGGCGCTGCGCACCGGCACCAGCGGCGCCACAGCCCCGCGCCACCCCCGGCCCAGCACGGCCCGCACCGGCGCGCCGAACTCCAGCAGCGCCCACAGCACGGCCACGATCACCAGGCAGATCACCAGCCGCGACGAGGAGAACGCCGCCTTGAACGCCGAGAGCCGGTCGGCCGGATCGCCGTCCCCGCCGGTCATCAACGCCAGGACGTATCCCATCACCAGCAGTCCCAGCAGCCGCGTCCACCGCGGCTCCCGGTACCACGGCGTGCGGCGCAGCCTCTCGATCGCGGCCGCCGTCTGCTCGTTCACCACCGTGACATCGCTCATGCGGACCTCCCGAGCCGCTCACCGAGAATGCCCCTCGGACGGAACATCAGCACCAGCACGAGAATGACGAAAGCCGTCACGTCGACCCACTGACTGCCGAAAACAGGCGCGGCCAGCCCCTCCACGACCCCAAGGAGCAGGCCGCCGAGCATCGCCCCGCGCACGTTCCCGATCCCACCGAGCACCGCCGCCGCGAACGCCTTGATCCCCGGCAGGAAGCCCATGGTGAACACCACCTGGCCGGCGCTGGCCGACCCGTACAGGAATCCGGCGGCGCCGCCCAGCAGACCCCCGATGACGAAGGTCCGCGAGATCACCCTGTCGATGTCGATGCCCATCAGACCGGCCGTCTCCGCGTCCTGCGCCACCGCACGGATCCCCGCCCCCGTCTTGGTGCGGTTCACCACCAGGTCCAGGACGACCATCATCACGACCGCCGTACAGATGATCAGCAGTTGGTTGATCCTCAGCACACTGCCGAAGACGCTGATCACCCTTCCGTTGGTGTAAAGGTCCGGCATGGGGACGGGATTGCGCCCCCACAACTTGCCCGCCAGGTTGTACAGGAAGAAAGAAGCGCCGATCGCGCTGATCAGAAATACCAGCCGAGGCGCGTTGCGCTTGCGCAGCGGCCGGTACGCGACCCGTTCCAGGCCGAATGCCGTGACCGCGCCCGCGACCGCCCCGACGACAAGGCCCACCAGCACCCATCCGACCGAATGCATGCCGTGCGGAGTGTTCTTCGGCCCCCACACTCCGAGTGCCACGAGCGAGCCGAACCCGCCCATCATGAAAACCTCGCTGTGCGCGAAGTTGATGAGCTGCAGAACACCGTAGACCAGGGTGTAGCCGATGGCGACGACGGCGTACATGGAACCGACCGTCAGCCCGTTGAAGAAATAATCCCAGAAATGGTGCAGGAGCAAAGACATGGCGCGTGGTCCTTGACTAGGCCGCCCCCGACGGCAGTGGAACGGGCGCCATCCGGATCGGATGGCGCCCACCGGCTCAGCCGTTGCTGACGCTGTCCACGTCTCCCAGGTACTCGATCTTCCCGGCCTTGACCTGGTAGATGTACACGTTCTTCGCCTTGAGTTCGCCGTTGGACTCGAAGGAGATCTCCTTCGTCAGCCCCTTGTAGTCGGCACCCTTCAACGCGGCGAGCAACTTCGCACGCGTCACGCCGCCACCGAGCTTCTTCATCTCGCCGATGATCATGTTGGCGATGTCGTACGACTCACCCGAATACGTTCCGGCCGCCGTGTTGAACTTCTTCTGGTACGCGTCCGCGAAATCCTTGGTGGCCTGCGCCTTCGTCGCGTCGGTGCACGGGCAGGTCAGGTACCAGCCCTCGGAGGCCGCCCCGGCGAGCTGGATGAACTTGTCGTCCTTGGTCCCGTCGCCCGAGATCTGGGCACCCTTGAACCCGGCGTCCTTCAGCTTCTTCGCGAACGGCGACGCGTCCGCGTAGTAGCCCGCGTAAACGAGGGCGTCCGCCCCTGAATTGACCACCTTCGTGGCCGCGTTGGTGTAGTCGGGCGTCTTCGCCGGAACGCTGTCGTTGACCACCGACACCCCGGCCGCCGCCAACTCCTTGCGCGCGACGTCCGCCAGCCCCTTACCGTAGTCGCTGGTGTCGTCCACGACGTAGACCTTCTTCGCCTTGATCTTCTTGGCGAGGAACTCCGCCATCCCGTGGCCCTGCTGATTGTCGTTGGGCGCGCCCCGCAGGAACGTGGTGAACTTGTTCTTCGGGTCGGTCAGCGAAGGATTCGTCGCCGACGGCGAGACGATCGCGATATCCGACTGCGCGTAGAACGCCGCCGAAGCCTTCGTCGCACCCGAGAATGAGGGCCCCACAACGGCCATCACACTGTTGTCGGAAATCAACTTCTGCGCCGCGGCGGGCGCCTGATCCGGAGTTCCCTGGTCGTCGCCGTCCGCCACCTTGAGCGTGAACGGCAGATCGCCCTTGGCGTTGGCCTGATCCACCGCGAGTTTCAGGCCGTTGTCCTCGTTGATGCCGAGTGCCGAGTTGTCACCCGACAGCGGCCCCTGAAAACCGATCGAGTAGGTCGGTTTGCCACCCGACCCCCCGCTGCCGCCCTTTCCACCACACGCGCTGAGGGCGAGCGCTCCCACAGCCACCGGAACGGCAATTCTGACTATCTTGCTGCTGAGCACGACGGACCCCCTGAGAGCCGCACGAATTCCCGGCCACCGGTACGACACGAATCGCACCGGAGACGCAGCACACCACGCGGTACGCGCGGTGTGGCGGGAATGTATTGCGCTGGTCAGCACTCCAGATAGGGAGGTGAAGGATATGTGATCGGCCTGTGACCTGCGTCATGCCTCCGTGACCTCCGCGCGTGGAATGCGCTTCGCGCGCCGGGGCACCGGCGCGCACGCGCGTGGCGCCAGGGGTCGCGGGCTGGCCGAAGTGCCGTGCCCCAGCGCGGGCGCGTGGCGTGTCGGGCGCGACACGTGCAGGGCTATGAGGCAGGCCCGATGCGGCGCGCAGTGCGGTCGCCGGCCACACACACTGCTAGGACGCCCCCGAAACGGCGCATACCCGGGCGGTCGGAGCGCACACGAAGGAGTGGCGCACAGCCGGTCCCAAGGCACAACGCCGCACGCCCCCACGCTGCACCCTCGACCGGCACGACGCGGCAGCGCGGGCACCGTGCCGCACACACCACGCGAGCCGACAGCCGAACAGCCGCCGGTCCTGCGGCCGTAGACACGAGGCACAAGCGCCGCGCGGCGGCGGCGTATGCACACCGGGCGGAAACACAGGAGCAGCGGCGTACACCGGGCGCGCGGTGCGCGCGGCTGCGCGCACCGCCCACGCCCTCAGGACTCGTCGCCGGACTTGTCGCCGCCGACCTCGTCGATGACCGCCTGCGCCACCTGGTGCATGGACATCCGCCGGTCCATGGAGGTCTTCTGGATCCACCGGAACGCGGCGGGCTCGGTCAGCCCGTACTTGCTCTGCAGCACGCTCTTGGCCCGGTCGACCAGCTTGCGCGTCTCCAGCCGGAGCGACAGGTCCGCGATCTCCTTCTCCAGCGCCCGCAGCTCCGTGAAGCGCGAGACCGCCATCTCGATC